>JACZVL010000257.1 GCA_022572685.1 Pseudomonadota bacterium | reverse complement strand
CATACCGAAGATCAGGCGGCGCCCCTTGCGGGCGCCGCTTTTTTTCCCCCTCTCGGCCCCCGTCTCGGCCCCCGTCTCGACCATGGTGGGACGACGATTCCGGGAGCCACCCCGGAGGTGGCTCGCGGACCGGTAGTATATTCATGGTATGTTCCAGATGCAGGAGTGCCGCCCGGCAGCGCCCGGTCCGGGTGCCCGGATCGGGTCATCGGTTAACATCGGAACTGGTATTCCCGGTGATCCGTTAAGGTTCCGGTAATTAATTAACTTGCGATTACCTCGCCTTTATGGTCCCATCACTGACAATTGGCGATGTTGTGCAGTGGTGAGTTCTAGATGTCCATTAGCGGCAACCGGCACGAGGCTGGCGGCGAGTTGGAATCGCCGCTCGGCCCGGGTGCGCCGACGGAAAATGCCGGCGCCGAGGTGCTGATCCTCGATTCGGGCGGCCTGGAGAACCCGGCGGTTGGCGAGACCATCCTGCTGGAGCTGGCGGATCTCCTGCCCGATGCCTCGGGCGAGGTGGTATTGTTCGCTGGCGACGACCTGCCGGTCAACATCGTGACCGACCAGCCGGTCACCGAAGTGGGGATATCCGAGGCCCACGTGACCGCCGCGGGCGTGGACGTCACCGGGCTTCACTTTTACAGCTTCGAGAGCGGGCTCACGGTCTACAGCCCCACCGACGTGCTGATCGTCGCCGAGTCCGGCGCCACGTAGCGTACCTTTTCACGAAACCGGCTTCGGACAGCCCCGGCTTTGGGCACCCGTAACTTTGGGCGCTTCTATCCGCGTTCAGGCGGCGGCTTCCTTTTTGCTGGGCCGGGTTTCGATCCTGCGTCCCGATGGCTCGGAACTCGGCTTGCGCGTCGCCGAGAGCCACATGACAGCATAGAAGCCCTCGCCGTCACGTGGGTGCAGGCCCAGCAGCTTGGCCGCCGCCGCGACGACCCGCCCGGGCTCCACGTGCAGCACGTTGGCCTCGGCGCTCGCCACGTTGCCCGCCACCATGTCGAGCCAAAGGTCGTTCAGGGGCCGCCGGGTGCGGACCTGGATGACCGAGGTCAGATCGGCGCCGGCGAGGCCCTCCGCGGGCGCTCCCAGCCACTCCAGGAAGCTGTCGTTATGGGCCAGGATGGTCCGGTAGCGCGACAGCACCAGGCCCGGGCTGGCGCAGGCCTGCACCACGCGGAGGATGTTGTCCTGGGTCGGCAGCAGGCTGGCCTGGGCCAGCGCCCGCTCGCTCTCGACCATGGAGACGACGCGCAGGTGGGAGGCGAAGTTGTTGCCGCTGTAGCGCCCGGCGAGCTCGGCGATGAAGCGGCCCAGGCGCATGCCCTCGCGTTCGGCCAGGCCTTCCAGCGTCTGCCAGAACACCGGTTCCAGGCGGATCGAGTAGCGCCGGTTCTTGTACTGAACGATGCGTGGCTTCGGCGTCTGTACCCCGACCGCGCTCAGCGCTCTGCGGGCCATGTTCGCTCCAAGTTCTCCTGGCCGGCCGGTCCCCTGGCCCGACCGGATGCTCATATAATATTATGCGCCTGCCGACAAGTCCCGGGCCGATCCCGGGCGCGGGTCGGTCACGGCAGCATGATCTCTTCATGCTCGGCGACGATGCCGCCGAGATCGTTGAGCCGGCTGCGCAACTCGTAGCGGCGCGCCAGCTTGTGCTGGGCCGCCTGGGGCAGATCGGTCAGCATGATGATCCGTTTGTCGATCAGGACCGCGATCAGGTCCTCCAGGACCCGCACCATTTCCAGGTCCGAGGCGATGAGCACGCTCTGGAGGTTGGCCGAATCGCCGGTCTCGGCGATGAACTCGCGAAGCCCTGGATCGTCGGCCGGCAGCCGTTCCTGGGCCTGTTCGCTCTGGATCGCATGAACCGCGATGATCTGGCCGTCGCTGTCGCGTATGACGTAGGGCATCCCGGGACTCCCGACAGGGTGGCGAAACCTAAGGGCCGAGACGTTAACTTAAGGTAACCGCCGACCGAAACATAGACTAACCGCCGGCGCCAAAAGGAAACCGCCGGACGTAGCGGGGTCCGGCGGCTGCTCTGGGGCCCCCAAAGGGCCCGATATCGAAGGGTCGCCCCTGGGTTACATCCCTTGCGCCTTGAGATAGGCGATCAGGTCGGCGCGCTGGGTTTCTTTCCTGAGACCGCGGAAGGCCATCTTGGTTTTCTTCACGAACTCCTTCGGCTTGGTCAGGAACTTGTCCAGATTGGCCTCGTCCCAGATGAGGTCGATCTCGCGGAAAGCTGGGGAGTACTTGTAGCCCTCGACCGAGCCGGCCTTGCGCCCGACCACGCCCTTGAGGTGCGGGCCGATCTTCTTCTTGCCGGGATCGAAGCTGTGGCAGATCTTGCACTTCTTGAACACCTTCTCGCCTGCTTCCGCGTCGCCTTGGGCCACGGCCGCGCCGCCGCCGAGCGCGGCGGCGAATGCCAGGGCCAGGGTGGCGGTAAGAATTCTCCCTTTCATCTAAACAACCTCCTGAGGTGATGACCGTGCTAAAGGGTTTATCGGACTTGGGACCCGCTTTCTAGTGATACGCGGCCGGAAAGGCAACTCTCCCCGTGGGATTTCAAAACTTTTGCTCCCGCGCGGCGGGGCGACGGAACACGTTCCTATTTTTGGTGCGGCTTCAGGCGGCACGGCACCGGTCGAGCCGGCGCCATGCCGGGGCCGGTTCGCCGGGGGTTGCGGAAGCGGCTCGCCTTTTCCCTGCGACGGGGGGCATACTAGCGGTCGTCCGTTCCGAGGGGGCTGGCATGGGCCGAATTCTGCTGCTCGCGATGCTGCTGCTCGGCGCCGGGTCCGCGCTTGCCGGCATGGAGGCCGGCCTGGAGGCGGGCATCGCGGCCTACAAGCGGGGCGACTACGTTGCGGCGCGCGCCGCCTGGGCGCCGCTGGCGTCGGCCGGCGATGCGGAGGCGCAATACTACCTCGGCCACCTCCACGCCAAGGGCGAAGGCGTGGCCCGGGACCCGGGCCAGGCGTTGCGCTGGTTCCGCGCCGCCGCCGAGCAGGGCGA
>JACZVL010000256.1 GCA_022572685.1 Pseudomonadota bacterium | reverse complement strand
CCCGTGTACGGAGACCGCGCCCTGACCGACAAGACCAACCGCCTCTCCTATCCCTGCGGCGTCATGGTGAACTCCACCGACAGCCAGGCGCTGACCCAGAGCGGCACCACCTCGTGTCTGGTCGCGACCAGGATGAAGGTCGCCGGCGGCTATTCGGGCGACTGCGTCCGGCCCGGCCCGATCACCGGCGTCAGCCCGCGACCCGACCCCCTGGCGGGCCTGGAGCCGCCGCCCCACGGCGGGTGCGACCATACGGCCAAGATTCAGGTCGGGGCCGGCCAGATCGTGACCCTGAGCCCCGGCGTCTATTGCGGCAGCATCGAGGCGGTCGAAGACGGGGTCATCAACTTCGAGCCCGGCCTCTATGTGCTCGACGGCGCGGGCCTGAAGGTCTCCGGGCAAGGGACCCTGACCGGCGACGGCGTCACCTTCCACCTGACCGAGAACTCGGGCGCCAGCGACAACATCAGCGTTCAGGCCGGCGCGACGGTCTCGCTCAAGGCCGCCGACAGCGGCGATCTGGCCGGAATCCTGTTCTATCAGGACCGCAACGGCCCGACCAACGTCACCCACCACTTCACCGGCGGCAGCACCATGGATATCGAGGGAATCCTGTATTTCCCCAGCCAGGACGTGAACTTCGCCGGCGGCACGGCGCTCGACGTCTCCGCCTCGCTGATCATCGCCAACAGCTTGAACTTCACCGGCCAGAGCACCCTGGGGAACCTCGAGGGGTCGGTGGTGGAGACCAGCCCCTATCTCGTCTTCGCCAGATTGGTCGAGTAACCCTGGAAGGCCCGAGGAGGGCGCCCACGAGTGGCACAAATCCTACGATTCGTCGGACGTTGGTTCGGCGCCACCTCGGGAAGCATCACCGTCGAGCTGGCCCTGCTGCTCACCGTGCTCCCGCTGCTGGCGCTCGGCGCCTACGACTTCGGCCGCTACGGTGTCGAGCAGACCGCCATGGTCAGCGCCGCCCGGGCCGGCGCGCAGGTCGCGATGCTGTCGGGCGCCCTCGCCGATCCAGCGCCGATCATCGCGGCGGTCCGGCGGGACGCCGGCGATTCGACCGGCAGGTTGAACATCGCGGTTCGCCAGTTCTGCCAATGCCCGAGCGCCGGGGAGGCGAGCTGCAGCCTGGCCTGTACGGACAGCGCCTATGCGCCGATGTACGTCGAGGTCTCGGTGAGCGACAGCTTCGACCTCCTGTTCCACTACCCGGGTCTCCCGCAAAGCCTGGCGCTCGGCGCTACCAGCACCCTGCGGATCAGATAGGGGTTCCGAGATGAGGCGCCACGCCATGCCGAAAGCCTTGCTCAAGATCGTCCGGATGCTGCGCGACACCAGGGGCGTCGCCGCGGTGGAGTTCGCCTTCGCGTTCCCCATTTTGATCTTGCTCTTGGTCGGGACGCTCGATATCGGGCGCGCGCTGTGGACCACCTCGACGCTCGACCACGCGGCCCGCGAAGGCGCCCGCTACGCCAGCCTGCGCGGCGCGGAAAGCCGCTATCCGGCCTCCGACGCCGAAATCCAGGCGTTCGTCCGAAACCGGGCCATCGGGATCGACCCGAGCCGTCTCACCGTCTCCGTCGCCTGGGCCCCGAACCGCTACTCGGGCGGCACCGTGACGATCCAGGTGGCCCGGCCGTTCGGATTTCTCCTGACCGGCTTCCTCGATCTCAGCCCCTTCGAGCTCACCGGCGAAGCGACGATGACGGTGCTTTAGCACCGGTTCCACACCTCGTGGAATCTCTCCCACTCGTACCCGGCGCCCTCGGCATTACACAGTGATACAAACAATTTCTTCACCAAGATAATCGCGATACGTCGAGTCCTTAGGTTCTTGCGTGTTGGCCGGTCGCTGGACCGGCGCAAACGTGGGAACCGGATCGCGTGTTTCAGTCTCTTCGATATTGGCTAGGTGTTGCGCTCCTCGTGTCGGCGGTCGCGGGTGCGCCCATTCGTTCCGGCCACGCGCAGACGCTGGCGGATCTTGCCGGAGCGGCCCGGTCGAGCGGCACCGGGCTGTTCGGATCGCTGGAGTTGAAGTCGAACTCCTTGAAGGCCCTGCCGCAGTGGCGCCGTGTGCTGGCCAGTTTCCCGGCCGAACGAACCGCCTTCGACCGCTGCGTCGCCGAGCCCGCCGCCTGCACCAGCCCGATGCAGAAGAACTGGCGGCGGATGGTTCACTCGGCGGCCGGGCTCGTGCCGCGGGAGCAACTGACCGCCGTCAACGAATTTTTCAACCGCTGGCCCTACCGCCGGGACGCCGAGCTCTACGGTCGCAGCGAATACTGGGCCACGCCGCGCGAGTTCATGTCGCGGTCCGGGGATTGCGAGGACTTCGCCATCGCCAAGTACTTCGGCTTGCGCGCGCTCGGGTTCGGCCCCGACGCGTTGCGCATCGTGGTCCTGAGGGACCGCATCCGCGGGATCGGGCACGCCGTGCTCGCGGTCTACCTAGCTGACGACATCCTGATCCTCGACAGCCTGTCCAGCCTGATCGTCTCCCATTCAAGGTACCAGCATTACGTTCCGCAAGTTTCCATGAACGAGACCTCGCGCTGGGTCCACCTCGGCGGTGCGCGTGGGAAAGAGCGCCAAGTCTATCGGGGCCTCTACGCGCAGAAGCAGTGAGGAACCCGAGACCCTGTCAACAACCCCAACCGGTCGCGACGAATTCAGTCGGACGGGGCCGTCGATTCTCGATGTTCACAGACTCCGATCCCTGCCAAAAATTTTGTCCGCCGCAGAAACCCTTACTTTTCTCGCAAGTAGATTGGGAGTTCCATCGGCGCCGACATCCGATTGGCCGAACCGGGCCGGGCCTTCCAACGCCGGCGGACAAATCGAGCGATTTGCCGGCCAACAGGGATGGCCAATTCCCTGTTCCATCGCGAACATTCCCTGATACGCCAATTAAATTCCCTGTTCCGATTCTTAGGGAATTTGTGGCTAACGCATTGATTTGACGAATTTATTCGACCGAAAATTCCGCCATATTGGCCGAAAACGTTAAAATTCCCTGTTTTTTCCCT
>JACZVL010000075.1 GCA_022572685.1 Pseudomonadota bacterium | reverse complement strand
CGAAAACGATCAGGCTATTAGAGATCGCTTTCCAAAACTCTCTAACTGATGAGCAGGCGTGCCTAGTGGCCAATATAGGTACCAGCACCCTATACGATTACTGCGAGCAAAACCCTGCGTTTTCGGAGCGAAAGGAGCTATTAAAGCAACAGACCAGTGCAGCGGCTAAAGCCAACATAAGCGCTTCAATAAATAGAGGTCACCAGCTTAACAGCCGATGGTGGTTGGAGCGTAAGGAGCGCAACGAGTTTGCCACGCTGCAACAGCTTGGCGGTCAGGTAAATGTTAATAGCATAGCGGGCTTGTTTGGGGCCGGTAAACCAAAAGAAGATGCTGACAAGCACCGAACTAAAGACAAGGCTAAGGGATAAACCTAACTACTTTGCGCGCGAAGCACTAGACATTGACCTGTGGAGCGGACAGGTTAAAGCGCTTAATGCCTTACGCGACCATGACTTTGTTAGTATCCGTAGTTGTCACGGCACCGGCAAAACGCGCATGGCGGCGGTAGCGGCGCTATGGTTTTTGCCAACACATGAGCATGCTGTGGTCGTTACCACGGCACCTAAGGGGCGGCAGGTGCGGGAGGTGCTGACCGGCAGCGCGGGTGTCCGGAGCGCGTCGAACTCCGCGGGCTTCGACCTGGTGCCGGGGCTCGAGGAGTATGCGCTCGGGGTCAACTTCGGCGAGATCTGGTCGCGGCCGCAGCTCGACGTCAAGACGCGGTGCGGCATCACGCTCGCGGCCCTGACCGCGCTCGGCGTCGCCGGGCTTACCGCGATCGAGGTCAAGGGTTTCGGACGCCAGCGCGGGCACACCGAGATCTATCGCGGCGCGGAGTACAACATCCATTTCCTGCCCAAGATCAAGGTCGAGGTCGCGGTGCCCGATGAACTGGCCGAGCGCGCGGTCGAGGCGATCCGCGAGGCCGCGGCCACCGGTCAGATCGGCGACGGCAAGATTTTCGTCGTCAACCTCGAGCAGGCGCTGCGCATCCGCACCGGAGAATCGGGCAACGAGGCCTTGTAACCGGCTGCGGCAGGGCGCAAGAGGGGCCCATGCAGGAACCCTCGCCCCGCCCGGCGACCGTCCGTCATCCGCGTTCGCTCGCCGCCACGGCGCGGGGGGCGGACCGCTGGCTCGGCCTCTACTTCATGGCGGTGAGCGGGCTCCTGGTGGCCGGCTGGACCCTGCCGATCATGACCGTCCGCAAGCTGGTGTTCTTCGCCGAGGAGGTCTCGATCCTCGCCGGTGCCCGGCAGCTCTGGGACAACGGAAATTTTTTCCTCTGCGTGGTGGTGCTGACCTTCTCGGTCGCCTTCCCGGCGCTCAAGATGCTGGTCGCGCTGACCCTGTGGTACGGCGCGGATTCCCGCGGGCCCGACCTGGCCGGGCTGCTCGGCTGGCTCGAGACCTTCGGCCGCTGGTCCATGCTCGACGTCTTCGTGGTCGCGCTCACCATCGTCGCGATCCAGATCTCGATCGTCAGCAATGTCACCACCCACGCCGGGCTCTACGTGTTCACCGCCGCGGTGGTGCTCTCCATGGCCGGCGTCCGCCGCCTCGCGGTCCTGGCCCGGCGGGCGGCGGGGCATTGCCGCCCGGCGGCGGATTCAGCACAGTGACCCACCGCAACGGTGAGATGACCAAACCAATGCTGGAGTAGGAAAGATGGCGAACATCGATTGGTATGTCGAAGGCATCGAATTCGGCAACTGCAACTGCGTCTACGGCTGCCCCTGCCAGTTCGAGGACGTTCCGACCGACGGGTTGTGCAAGGGCTTCGAGGTGGTGCGGATCGACAAGGGCCACTTCGGCGACACCAAGCTGGACGGGCTCACCGTGGCCTTGCTCTACTCCTGGCCCGGACCGATCTACGAGGGCAAGGGGCAGATCCAGGCGATCATCGACGAGCGCGCCGACGAAGCCCAACGCGCGGCGCTGGCGACCATCCTCTATGGCGGCGAGACCGACGAAGCCGCGACCCATTGGTGGGTGTTCCACGCCATGTCCGACACCGTGCACGAGCCGTTGTTCAAGGCTATCGAATTTTCGGTCGACCTCGAGGGCCGCACCGCCCGCGTGGACATCCCCGGCGTGCTCGAATCCACTGGCCGGCCGATCATGAGCCCGGTATCGGGCGACGCGCACCGGGTGCGCATCGATATTCCCAACGGCATCGAGTTCGAGCAGGCCGAAATCGGCAGCGCCTCGACCAAGGCGACCGGCGCCATCGAACTGGACCTGACCGACAGCTACGGCCAGTGGAGCGTGCTGCGTCATTCCGGCGGCGGCGTGGTGCACTGACGCGGTCGCCGTTTCGACTTGACGCTGGCGGATTCGAGAGTCGCGGCACGGCCCCCCGAGGCGGCCGGGGCCGTCCCGCGCTCAGCCCTCGAAGACCAGATAGGTGCGGGTCTCGATGCTCTCGCGCGCCGGCGCGTCGGGACTTTGGTCGGAAAGCGGAAAGGCGCCGTGGGGCGTGAACCTGGCCCGGCCGTCGTCGAGAGTGTCCCAACCCTTGATCAGCAGTACTTCGTTCCGCTCCATGCGCGGCGCCCAGTACCACCGCTGCTCCGCGCCATGGGCGAGCAGGTAGATCTCGCCGACCCGGTCCGGAAACACCTGGTCGGTGGCGACCAGTTCCGCGGCCTTGACGCTTGCGGCGTCCGCCAGCGCCAAGGGCGTGCGTTGCACCGGCCCGGTTATCGGGCGCCAGACGTTGATCTGTACGATTCGCCCGCCTGCGTCGAGGATACGCGCGACCGCCTCGGCGCCCAGGACATCGGCGGCGCGGACCGGGCCGGAGGCGACCGTATAGTCGACGTGCACGCGGCTCGCCGGCCCGCGCGGCCCGTCCGGGTTGGCGGCGCCGCGGACCGCGTCCGAGCGGCGGGTGTGGTCGAAAATCACGACGCGGTCCGCGCCGGTCGCCGCTTTCAACAGGGCTTCGATCTCGGGCTCGTAGACGTCCTCGACCGCCGCGTCGTCATAGAGGTCGTCGACCGCGGTTTCGTGGTGGTGCAGCTCGAAGCCTTGACGGTCGAGCGACAGGCCGTCGGCGAGCGGGCGCATGTCCCGGATCGTGACGGTGCGGTCCTCGGTCTCGAAGAACACCTTGGGCAGCCCGCCGGTCAACGCGGAACTATGGAAGCACGGCTTGCCGTCCTGCGGCACGATGAAGGTGAGCGGCGCCCGGACCCCGGCCTCGGCGTGGCTTTCCGGTACGGCGCTGGTCTCGGCGCGGGAGTTCGGCTGGCTCATGGACGGGTCCTCGAACGTTGCACCTGGATAGATGGGATCGCGCCGCCCGATTGTCCATAACCCGCTTGCCGGCTCTGACCGACGCCGGAGACCCGATCCGCTCTAGCCACGCCGCTCCAGAAACTGGGCCATCCCCGCGGCATTGTCGCGGTAATAGCGGTGATAGTCCGCCAGCCCGGCAACGCCGGCGGTCCGCTCGGCGAACTCGATTAGAACGGGAAGCTGTCGTCTGGAAAAGGCGGCCGCGTCGACCTGCCGGAGCCGGGGCAGAATGGCGCTGAAGTTGAGCACGACGTAGCCGCCCCTCGACTTCTTGGCCGCTTTCTCGACCGCCGCCGCCACCTCGGGGTTGGTCACCAGCCTGTCGGCGTAGGCGCGCAGGGGGATTGCCTGACGCTCGAGCGCGCGGCGTTCGCGATCGAAATCCTCTCGGAAAACTATTTTCTTGTCCCGGTACACCACGGGCGCGGCGGCGGTCGTGTCGCAAAGCCACCCCGGCTTGGGAACCAGCAGATCGGCCTGGTCACCTTCCTCCCGATAGGGCGAGAACGGCATGGTCCGGCAGCGGGCCGGCCTGTCGGCGTGGATGCCACAAAGGCCGTCGGTCGCCAGCGCGGGGCAGGGAAACTCGGGCGGTATGTAGGCCGTCGGAGCGATCTGCACCGCGATCCGCTTGTGGTTTCGAAGCTCGACGGTGGTGCCCAGCTCGGCGGTGAGCGCGAAGGCCTTGGCCCCCTGGCGCAGGGTGGTCCAGATCATCGCCAAGGGAAACCGGCCCGCGTTGGCGATGGCGTCGTCGAGGCTCAGGGGCAACCATCCGAAGCAGCATTTGCCGCAAGCCGTGCAGTGGAACCGCCGCTCCATCAGGCGCCACAGCACTTCTTGTATTTTTTGCCCGAGCCGCAGGGACAGGGCTCGTTGCGGCCGACCTTGACGACCTGACGCGGCGGCCCCTTGGGGTTCATGTCCCCGCCCGCGCAGACCCAGCGCCCGTGCTCGCGGCGAAAGCGCGCCAGCTCATGATGAACGCGCGGCTCGCCGCGCAAGCGAAAGCGGGCGACGAACTCCACCGAGCCGGTCTCGTCATCGATACCGCCATCGGTGACGGCGCGCACCTCAAGGCCTTGCCACACCGCATCGCTCGCCGTGCTGCCAGCCTCGATCGGGTCGAAGTCGCCGCGAGCTTCGGGCGCCAGGGTGTCGGCGAGATAGTCGATCTGGCCCAGCGCGAAGGCGGAATAACGCGCGCGCATCAACGCCTCGGCGGTCGGGGCGGGCGCGCCGGCAATCATCGCGCCGCAGCAATCGTCGAGGTCCTGGCCGGACCCGCAGGGGCAAGGGGTCATGGTTCGGGGATTCTCCTAAGCTAACGTTACCCAGACGCGTACCGAAACGTCGTCTTACGCCAAGGACCGTTGAGTTTAGAACCGCAACGCCGCCGCCTGCTTGATATGCGGCAGCGCGCGGACCTTCTCGAGCACCTCCGCCGAGATCGGCTCGTCGACCTCGAGGAGCGCGATCGCCTCGGCGCCGCGCTCGGCCCGGCCCAGGTGGAAGGTGGCGATGTTGACCCCGGCGTCGCCGAGCGTCTTGCCGAGCGCGCCGATCAGGCCGGGACGGTCCTCGTTGGTGATGTAGAGCATGTGGGCCCCCAGCTCGGCCTCGATCTCGATGCCCTTGATCTCGACCAGGCGCGGCTTGGTGCCGCCGAACAGCGTGCCCGAGACCGAGCGCGGCCCCCGCTCGGTGGTCACGGTCAGACGGATCAGGGTCTGGTAGTCGCAGTCGCGCTCGTGCTTCACCTCGGTCACGTCGATGTTGCGCTGGCGCGCCAGCACCGGCGCGCTGACCATGTTGACGTCGTCCAGGATCGGCCGCAGCAGGCCGGTCAGCGCGATTTGGGTCAGCGGCCGGCAGTCGAGCTCGGCGGCCTCGCCCTCGTATTCGACGGTCATGCCCTTGAGCCCGGTCCGGGTCAACTGGCCGGCGAAGCTGCCCAGCAGCTCGGCCAGGCGCATGTAGGGCTTGAGGCGCTCGGCCTCCTCGGCGCTGAGCGCGGGGGTGTTGATGGCGTTGGATATGGCGCCGGTCAGCAGGTAGTCGGACATCTGCGCGGCGATCTGCAGCGCCACCTTGTCCTGCGCCTCGGTGGTCGCCGCCCCCAGATGCGGGGTCGCCACCACCTGATCGAAGGCGAACAGCGGGTTGTCGCGGGCCGGCTCGTGCTCGAAGACGTCGAGCGCGGCGCCCGCCACCTGGCCCGATTCGATCGCCGCCACGAGGTCCTTCTCGACCACCAGGCCGCCACGCGCGCAGTTGATGATGCGCACGCCCCGCTTGGCCTTGGCCAGCGCGGCGGCGTCGATCATGCCCCGGGTCTCCTCGGTCATGGGCACGTGGAGGGTGATGAAGTCGGCGCGCGCGAGAAGGATGTCGAGCTCGACCTTTTCCACCCCCAGATCGCGGGCGCGCTCGGGCGACAGGTAGGGATCATGGGCGATCACCCGCATGCGCAGGCCGAGCCCGCGCTCGGCCACGATCGCGCCGATGTTGCCGCAGCCGATCACGCCGAGCGTCTTGCCGGTCAGCTCGACCCCCATGAAGCGCGACTTCTCCCACTTGCCGGCGCGGGTCGAGCGGTCGGCGGCCGGGATCTCGCGGGCCAGCGCGCACAGCATGGCGATGGCGTGCTCGGCGGTGGTGACCGCGTTGCCGCTGGGGGCGTTCATGACCACGATGCCACGCCGGGTCGCGGCCTCGACGTCGATGTTGTCGACCCCGATGCCGGCGCGGCCGACGACCTTGAGGTTGTCCGCGGCCGCGATCGCCGCCCCGGTCACCTTAGTCGCCGAGCGCACCACCAGCCCCTCGTAGGCGCCGATCCTGGCGATCAGTTCCTCGGGCCCGAGGCCGGTGGCGACGTCGGCCTCGATGCCGCGCTCGCGGAACACCTCGGCGGCCTGGGAAGACATCTCGTCGGCGATCAATACCTTGGGCATGGCGCTATCCTTGAACCTCCTCGAAGGCCCAGTCGAGCCACGGCAGCAGCGCCTCGATATCGGCGCCGGCGACCGTCGCCCCACCCCAAACGCGCAGGCCCGGCGGCGCGTCGCGGTGGCCGGCCAGATCGAAGCCGGCGCCGGCCTCCTCGATAAGCCCGACCAGGCGCTTGATGGCGGCGCGCTGTTCGGCCTCCCCCAGGCCGAGGAACCAGGGATCGACGATCTTCAGGCAGATCGAGGTGGTCGAGCGGGTCTCCGGCGCCTCGGCCAGAAAGTCGATCCAGGGCCGCGCCGCGACCCAGGCCGCCACGGTCGCGAGGTTCGCTTCCGCATGGGCGATCAGCGCCGGCAGGCCGCCCAGCTCCTCGGCCCAGCGCAGCGAGTCGAGGGCGTCCTCGACGCAGAGCATGGAGGGGGTGTTGATGGTCGCGCCCTCGAAGATGGCCCGGTTCAGCTTGCCGCCCTGGGTCAGGCGGAAGATCTTGGGCAGCGGCCAGGGCGGGACGTGGCTTTCGAGCCGCGCCACCGCGCGCGGCGACAGCGCCAGCATGCCGTGGGCCGCCTCCCCGCCCAGCACCTTCTGCCACGACCAGGTGACGACATCGAGCTTGTCCCAGGGCAGTTCCATGGCGAAGGCCGCCGAGGTCGCGTCGCAGATGGTCAGACCGGCGCGCCGGGAGGCGATCCAGCCGCCGTCCGGCACCCGCACGCCCGAGGTGGTGCCGTTCCAGGTGAACACCACGTCGCGCGCGAAATCGACTTGGCCGAGATCGGGCAGCCGGCCGTAATCGGCCTCGAGCACGCGCAGCTCGTCGAGCCTGAGTTGCTCGGCCACATCCGCCGCCCAGGTCTTGCCGAAGCTCTCCCAGGCCAGCACGTCGACCCCGCGCGCGCCCAGCAGCGACCATAGTGCGATTTCGACCGCGCCGGTGTCGGACGCCGGCACGATGCCGAGCAGAGTGTCGGCGGGGACGCCGAGCAGGTCGCGGGAGCGCGCGATCACCTCGCCCAGCTTGGCCTTGCCGGCGGCGGAGCGGTGCGAGCGGCCGAGAAGCGCGCCGCCGAGCGCGGCCGGAGTCCAGCCCGGGCGCTTGGCGCAGGGGCCGGACGAGAAGCAGGGGTTGCGCGGCCGGACGCTGGGACGAGGGCTGGACATGACAGGGGCCTCGAAAAGGAAAGCCGCGGCAAGCGTTTGCAAATTCGGGCCGCGGCGCGCGCGATACTAAGAGCGATGTTGCAGCGCGTCAACGCAGGGGTCTTGGGAGCGTGCCGGTGCTAGCCAGCCTCGTTCTATCCCATTAAAGTTACAAACTTCGACCCTTAAAGTTGACAACTTCGACCCTTAAAGTTGACAATAAGCCTCCTGAATATCGGGGAGATGGCTCGTGCCTCCTGTGCGCGGCGCATTGCCAAAATATCCTATGCCGTCCCCGGGTTACCCAATCCATTTTTGGCCTGCGCCGTCCCGCCTCACTCGGGCCGGCGGCGCAGCAGGTGCATGCCGCTCAGGGTCATGACCGTCTCGCCGGTCTGGTTCTTGACCTCCCAGGCCAGGCGCAGGATGCCGCGGTCGGGCTTGGATTTGGAGGCACGCAGGCTGGTGACCTCGACCTCGGTGTGGAGCGTGTCGCCGGGACGCACCGGCTTGAGCCAGCGCAGCTCATCGAGACCGGGCGAGCCGATCGAGGCGTGGTTGATCGCGCCGGCCTGATAGAACGAGCGGAAACCGACCGCAAGTGTCTGGAAGCCGCTGGCGATCAGCCCGCCGAAGGGCGATTTGGCCGCCGCCTCGCGGTCGATGTGGAACGGCTGCGGGTCGTACATCAGCGCGAAATCGAGGATCTGCGCCTCGCTCACCGTGATGCCGGGCCCTACGAAGCGCTCGCCGATCTCGAAGTCGTCCAGATACCGCTCGATCATGCACGTCCCTCCCGCGTAATC
Organism: Pseudomonadota bacterium; assembly: GCA_022572685.1. GTDB lineage: Bacteria > Pseudomonadota > Alphaproteobacteria > Kiloniellales > J153 > JACZVL01. Next base: position 5,946 of record JACZVL010000075.1, on the reverse strand, counting down.
TTCGAGTATGCCGATTCCGGCCTTGGGCCGCCAGCAAGGACCGGCGCTAGACGCTCAGGTCGAGCTCCAGGTAACGCACGTCGTCGAGGGGGTTGTCGTAATAGGCCGGGATTTCGTGGAAGCCGAGGCCGGCGTAGAGCGCCCGCGCCGCGCCCATGAAGCCGAGGGTGTCGAGGCATATCGTGCGGTAGCCGGCCGCGCGCGCGGCCTCGATGCAAATCACCGCCAAACGCCGGCCGAGCCCCAGCCCCCGGTAGGCCGGGCGCAGCCAGAGCCGCTTCATCTCGCTGGTCCCCGCGCCGTCGTGGGGCCGGAGACCGACGCAACCGGCCAACTCGCCATCCACGGTGGCGAGCCAGAGCCGCCCGCCGGGCGGCGCATAATGACCCGGCAGGGTGGCGAGCTCGGTCTCGAAATCCTGGAAGCAGAGGTCGACCCGGAGCCAGTCCTGGTACTCGAGGAACAGCGCGCGCAGGGTCGCCATGTCCTCGGTGCCGGCGGCGGCGCGAATCTTCAGCGCGCGCTCAGACACGGATGCGGCCCTCCAGGTAGGGCGCGACCCGGCCCGAGATCAGCACCCGCTCGCCCCGCAACTCGACCTCGAGCGCGCCGCCGCGGGCCGAGATCTGGCGCGCGCTCAGCTTGTTCTTGCCCAGCCGCCCGGCCCAGTAGGGGGTCGAGATGCAGTGCGCCGAACCGGTCACCGGGTCCTCGGGGATGCCGGCGCGCGGCGCGAAGAAGCGCGACACGAAGTCGCAACGATCGCCCGGCGCGGTGGCGATGACGCCCCTGGTATCGAGTGCCGCGACCTTGGTCATGTCGGGGGTGAGCGCGGCGACCTCGGCCTCGCTTCCGAACACCGCCATCATGTCCATCTGGTCCCAGAGTTCCCGGGGCGCCGCGCCCAAGGCCTCGGCGACCGCCGGGTCGTCGTCGATCCGCTGGGGCGGCAGCACCGGGAAATCCAGGGTGTAGACTTCGCCCTCGCGGGTCACCGTGAGCAGGCCGCTGCGGGTGTGGAAGCGCACCTCGGCGGCGCCGCCGTCCAGGTGGTTGGCGACCACGTAGGCGCTGCCGAGGGTCGCGTGGCCGCAGAGGTCGACCTCGTGGGCCGGGGTGAACCAGCGCAGGTCGTAGACTGCGCCGTCTCCGCGCTTCACCAGAAAGGCGGTCTCGGAGAGGTTGTTCTCCAGCGCGATCGCCTGCATGACGTCGTCGGGCAGCCAGGCGTCGAGCGGACAGACCGCCGCCGGGTTGCCGGCGAAGACCTTCGAGGCGAAGGCGTCCACCTGATAGATCGGGAACTCGGTCGTCGTATCGGGCATGTCGTTCTCCTCATTCACGAATCGCCGCGGGCGAGCGCGACGCCGGCCAGGATCGCGGTGGCGGCGGCCACCATGGGCCAGGTCACGGCCTCGCCGAGCAGCGCCACCGCCAGTGCCACGCCGACCAGCGGCTGGGCGAACTGGGCCAGTCCGGTGCGCCCGATGCCGCCCTGGCCGAGCGCCCAGTACCAGGCGGCGTAGGCCAGAATCGAGCACAGCAGCGCCATGTAGAGCACCGCGCCCCAGGCCGGCGCGCCTGCCGCGGCCAGATCGCCGGCCGCCAGCGCGAAGGGCAGCACCGGCAGCAGTACCAGACTGCCCAGCACCAGGCCCCAGAGCGTGACCGCCCAGGCCCCGGTCTCGCGCGCCGCGCGCGCGCCGGTCACATAGCCCGCCGAAGCCGCCACCGCCGAGGCCAGCACCAGCAAATCGCCGCGCAGGCTGCCCCCTTCCAGGCTCAAATCGAAGCGCGCGCCGACCAACAGCGCGGTACCGGCAACCGCGACCGTACAGCCCCACCACCAGCGCCCGCCGGGCAGGCGGCGCTCCAGCAGCGCGGCGATCAGCCCGGTCAGGACCGGCAGGATACCGAGCAGCAACGCGCCGTGGCCGGCGGTGGTGAGCTGAATCCCGTAGCTGAACAGCAGCGGAAAGGCCACGAAGCCGCCGAGCGCCGAGACCGCCAGGTAGGCCCGTCCGCGACCGCTCCGGGGCAGCGCGACCCGGCCGAGCAGAATCAGCAGCAGCGCCACCATCCCGGCCAGCAGGGTGCGCAGCAGGCCGACGGCGAGCGGGTCGAGGTCGGCCACCGCGACCTTGGTCGCCAGCGGAGTCGCGCCCCACAGCGCCACCGCGCCGTAGGCGGCGACCAGCACCGCCACCTGCCGTCCCATGGCGGATGAGGCCGTCGGCGCGCTCATACGACCCTCAGACGCCCGCGACGGCGATGAATTGGGCCGTGGCCGCGCCCGCGCGCAGCTTTATCGCGGCCTGATATTCCTCGGACTCGTAGAAGGCCTTGGCCTGCTCGAGGGAGTCGAATTCGATCACCACGACGCGGCCGGTTTCCTCCAGGCCCTCCAAGGTCACGGTCTCGCCGCCACGCACGATGAAGCGGCCACCGTACTTGGCGATCAGCCCCGGCGTCACGGCGGTGTAGTCCCGGTATTTCTCCGGGTCGGTCACCTTCACCCGGGCGATGATGTACCCGGCCATGCGGTCCTCCTGCTGCTGTCGCGGCCGCCATGGTGCCGCGCGCCAACGCATATTGCAAAGGCGCTAGAGCAGATCGGGGTTGATTCGAATCGCCGACGGCGATCCGATCCACCGCGTGAATCTGCTCTACACTTTTGAGGTAGACCGGATTCACAGGATAGATCGAACCCACTGGTGGGTTCGATCTATCCTGACCCGGTCTAGGTCCCGCCGTCGAAGGGACGGACGGTGTGGCCGTGGTTGACCGGGCCGTGGCCGCGGCCCAGGCCCGGCGCGCTGCGCAGCGCCTCGCGCAGGTAGGCACGGGCGCGGGCGACAGCAGGGACCAGCGCCAGTCCCTGGGCCAGGCCGGTGGCCAGCGCCGAGGCCAGGGTGCAGCCGGTGCCGTGGTCGCTGGTGGTCTCGATGCGCGGGCTGACGAAGCTCTCGTGCCCGTCCCGGGTGGCGAGCACGTCGGTCACGGTCGCGCCGCCCCGGTCTCCACTGGCCCGGTCTCCACTGGCCAGGTGCCCACCCTTGAGCAACACCGCCCGGGGCCCGAGGTCGAGCAGGTCGGTGGCCGCCGCGACCATGGCGGCGACATCGGCGATCTCGCGGCCGAGCAGGGTCGAAGCCTCCGGCGCATTCGGGGTCAGCACCGTGGCCAGCGGCGCGAGCCGGCGCGCGATGGTCGCCGCCGCGTCCGCCTCGAGCAGGGAATCGCCGCTCTGGGCGACCATCACCGGGTCGACCACCAGGGGCGGCGCCGGATCGAGGGCTTCGAGCACCTCGCAGACCGCCGCGATCGCGGCCGCATTGTGCAGCATGCCGGTCTTGATGGCGTCGGCGCCGATGTCCTCGAGCACGACCCGCATCTGCTGCTGGATGAAGTCCGGCGCGACCCCGAGCACGCCGAACACGCCCTGGGTGTTCTGCGCGGTCAAGGCGGTCACCGCGGTCATGGCGTAGCCGCCGAGCGCGGTCACGGTCTTGATGTCGGCCTGAATCCCGGCGCCGCCACCCGAATCCGAGCCGGCCACGATGAGCACCCGCGCGGTCATCCGCGGTTTCCTTTTTTGGCAGTCCTCAGCCGGTTGGCGGGCCTCAGCCGGTTGGCGGGCCTCAGCCGGTTGGCGGGCCTCAGCCGGCCGCCTTGGCGATGGTGCGGGCGATGGTGCGGGCGATGTTCTCGACCACCTCGCCGACCGTCTTTTCGTCCTCGCCCTCGCCCATCACCCGGACCACCGGCTCGGTGCCCGACTTGCGGATCAACAGGCGTCCGCCTTGGCCCAGCGCACGCTCGCCCGCGGCCACGGCCTCGCGCACCGCTGCGTCCCCGAGCGCGTCCCCGGACGCGCCGGCGTCGCCGAGCGGCACGTTCTTGAGCACCTGGGGCAGCGGCTCGAAGACCCGGGTCACCTGGCTCGCCTTGCCGCCGTCCTGGACCAGCACGGCGAGCACCTGGAGCGCCGCGATCAGGCCGTCGCCGGTGGTGGTGTAGTCGCTGAGCACGATGTGGCCGGACTGCTCGCCGCCGAGGTTGTAGCCGCCCTCGCGCATGCGCTCGACCACGTAGCGGTCGCCGACCGGCGTGCGCAACAGCTCCAGGCCGAGCCCAGCGAGGTAGCGCTCCAGGCCCAGGTTGGCCATCACCGTGCCGACGATGCCGCCGCCCTTGAGTATCCCCGCTTCCCGCCAGGAGTGGGCGATCAGCCCGAGGATCTGGTCGCCGTCGACCAGGCGGCCGCGCTCGTCGGCCATGACCATGCGGTCGGCGTCGCCGTCGAGCGCGATGCCGAGGTCGGCGCCGTGGTCGAGCACCGCCTGGCACAATTTGCCGGGCGCGGTGGCGCCGCAGTCCCGGTTGATGTTGAAGCCGTCGGGCTCGACCGCCACCGGCACCACCTCGGCGCCGAGCTCGTAGAACACCGTCGGCGCGACCCGGTAGGCGGCGCCGTTGGCGCAGTCGACCACGATCTTGAGGCCGTCCAGGCGCAGGCCCCGGGGAAAGCTGTTTTTGACGAACTCGATGTAGCGCCCCAGCTGGTCTTCCAGGCGCTGGACCTGGCCCAGGCGCTCGGAGGGCGCCAGTTCGCCGTCGGTGCCGCGCGCCATCCGCGCCTCGATCGCCTGCTCCGCCGCGTCGGACAGCTTGTAGCCGTCGGGCCCGAACAGCTTGATGCCGTTGTCCTGGTAGGGGTTGTGAGAGGCCGAGATGACCACGCCGAGGTCGGCGCGTAGCGAGCGGGTCAGCATGGCCACGGCCGGCGTCGGCAGTGGGCCGAGCAACACCACGTCCATGCCCACCGAGACGAACCCGGCGGTCAGCGCCGACTCCAGCAGGTAGCCCGAGAGCCGGGTATCCTTGCCGACCACCACCAGATGGTGGGGATCGCTGCGCTGGAACTCGAGGCCCGCGGCCTGGGCCACGGCGAGCGCGGTCACCGCGGTGATCGGCTCGCTGTTGGCGGTGCCGCGGATGCCGTCGGTGCCGAAGAGCTTACGCATCAGGCGAACTTCCCTTGCCAATCATGGTGCAAATCATAACAGAACCGGGCGGGGCTTTCACGACATTCCCTGCCCCTGGCCGCGCCCCCGGTCCGCGATGGCGCGCCACAGGGCCATCGCCTGAAAGGTCTCGGCGACATCGTGGACGCGCAGGATCTGGACTCCGCGCTCGACGCCGGCCAGCGCGGCGGCCAGGGAACCGGGCAGCCGCTCCTTGGGCGCCTCGCCCCCCGACAGCTTGCCCGGGGACAGCTTGCCGATGAAGCCCTTGCGGCTGACCCCGAGCACGACCGCGCAGCCCAGGCCCTGGTAGAGCGCCATCTGGTCCAGGATCTCCAGGTTGTGGGCCGCGGTCTTGCCGAAACCGATGCCCGGATCGACCGCGATATCGGCGCGTGCGATGCCCGCCGCCGCGCAGGCCGCGACCCGGCGCTCCAGATAGTCGTAGATGTCGAGCGCCGCATCGTCGTAGCGCGGGTCGGCCTGCATGGTGCCGGGCTCGCCCCGCATGTGCATCAGTACGACCGGCGCGGCGCGTTCGGCGGCCAGCGCCAGGCTGTCCGGATCGCCTTCGAGCGCGGTCACGTCGTTGATCGCCCGGGCGCCGGCGTCGAGCGCCGCCGCCATGACGGGCGCGCGGCGGCTGTCGATGGACACAATCGCGCCGGCCTCGGCCAGGCCGCGCACCACCGGCAGCACCCGGCGCAGCTCTTCCTGCGCGTCCACCGGGGCCGAGCCCGGCCGGGTCGATTCGCCGCCGACGTCGAGGATCGCGGCCCCGGCCTCGACCATGGCCAGGCCGTCGGCCACGGCGCGGCCGGTGTCGAAGCGGTCGCCGCCATCGGAGAAGGAGTCGGGGGTGACGTTGATGACCCCCATGATCCGGGGTTCGCCCCGGGGTGCGCCGATTTCGAGCCCC
>JACZVL010000255.1 GCA_022572685.1 Pseudomonadota bacterium | reverse complement strand
GCCGCCGTTGGCGATGCGCGCCGTCATGACGGCGAGCTGCAGCGGCGTGGTCAGGACGAAACCCTGGCCGATCGCGCTGATCAGGGTCTCGCCACCCTGCCAGGCCTCGCCGTAGGTGGCGCGCTTCCACGCCCGGGTCGGCATGGTGCCGCCGCGTTCGCCGGGCAGGTCGATCCCGACCTCCGCGCCGAGCCCAAAGCGATTGGCCATCGCCGAAATGTTATCGATCCCGACTTTGCGCCCAAGGTCGTAGAAAAACACGTCGCAGGACTGCTGGATCGCCTCGTACATGTTGACGCGGCCGTGACCGCGCCGCTTCCAGCAGTGGAAGCGCGCGTTGCCGAGCTTCATGAAGCCCGGACAGAAGTTGGTGGATTCGGGGCTGATGCCGGCCTCCAGCCCGGCCAGGGCGACCATCATCTTGAACGTCGAGCCGGGCGCGTAGAGACCCGAGATCGCCTTGTTGGTGAGCGGCGAAAACGGGTTTTGGACCAGTGAATTCCAAGTCTTTTGGGTCAGGCCGGTGTTGAAGATGTTGGGGTCGTAGCCCGGCGAGGAGGCCAGCGCCAGCAGGTCGCCGTTGCGCACGTCGAGCACCACCGCCGAGGCGCTGCGCTCGCCCTTCAACCGCTCGTGGGTGAAGGTCTGGAGCGTGGAATCGAGTGTCAGCACCAAATCGCGCCCCGGCTTGCTCTCCTCGCGCCGGACCTCGCGAATGACCCGGCCGAGCGCGTTGACTTCCAGGTGGCTGGTCCCGGCGACGCCGCGAAGCTGCAGGTCGTACTGCTTCTCCGCGCCCTGCTTGCCGATCCGGAAGCCGGGCAGCTCGAGCAGCGGATCGCCGGTCTGCTCGTGCTTGTTCACGGAAGAGACGTAGCCGAGCACGTGGGTCATGGCCTCGCCGAAGGGGTAGTTGCGGGTCTGTCCGACCTCGATGTTGACCCCGGGCAGGTCGGGCGCATTGACCTCGATCCGGCTGACCTCCTCCCAGCTCAGGTAGTCGCGGACCGAGACCGGGACGAAGGCGCGCTTGTGCTTGGCTTCGCGCAGGATGCGCTCGAACTCCACCTCGGGCAGGCGGATCACCTCGGCCAGCGCTTCGAGCGTCCGCTTGACGTCGCGCGCCTGCTCGCGCACCAGCACCACGCGGTAGTTCTGCTGGTTCACCGCCAGCGGCACGCCGAAGCGGTCGACGATGCGCCCGCGCGGCGGCGGCAGCAGCCGCAGATTGATCCGGTTGTCCTCGGCGAGAGTGGCGTAGCGCTCGGCCTCGATGACCTGGAGGTAGTACATGCGCCCGGCGAGGACCGCGAACAGCGCCGCCTGCCCGCCACCGATAAGAAGGGCGCGCCGCGTGAAGGAGCGGTAGCGTTCGTTGTCCTCGTGGCGGATCGGCATGCCGGCTGCTCCCCGCCCCGGCTATTTCAGGAAGGCGCGTTGCGCCTGCTGGAACAACCAGGCGAGACCGGGATAGAACGCCACCGTGCTCAGATACTGGAAGGCCGCCGGCCCCGGCGCGAGCAGCGCGTCCGCGATCAGGCTGTTGAACAGCCAGGTCAGGACGAAGGCGCCCGCGGCGACCGGCACGAACGCCAGCCAGACCAGGAAGAAGTTCGCCTGCGCGATGTAGCGGCGCTGACCCGCCAGCGCCGCGTAGACGACCAGCAGCACGAACACCCCGACCCCGAGCGCGCCGCCGCCGAGCAGGTCCTGGATCAGGCCGACCAGGAACACCGCCCAGGCCGGCATCAGGTCGGGCCGGTAGACGAGCCAGAAGAACACCGCGATCAGGCCGAGCGCGGGCATGATCGGCGCGAAATTCGGAATCCCGAGCGGCACCATGCCGAACACGATCAGCAGCACCGTGAGGGCGAAGGGCGTGAGGCTGCGCGCGGTGCCGTCGAGGCGCGTCCAGACTATCTGGCTCACCGCCGGCCTCCCTGGAGCCGCCCGCCCGCGCCCGGGGACAGCAGCAGGCTGGGCAGCTCGTAGTCGGCCAGCCGCAGGAACTCCATGTGCGCCCAATCGACGAAGGGCTGCACCCGAAGCGCGGTCTCGCTCGCCTGGGTCACGATCCCGATCGGCAGGCCGGGTGGGAACACCCCGCCATGGCCCGAGGTCACCACGCGATCGCCGGGGCGGATTTCGGTGCCGGCCGCCAGATAGAGCAACCGCGGCTGGCCGGTGTTGTCGCCGGCCATGATGGCGCGATCGCGCGCGGCGCCGACCAGGACCGGGATGCGGCTGTTGATGTCGGTGAGCAGGAGCACGCGCGAGGACCGCTGGCCGACCTCCGTCACCCGGCCCGCCAGGCCCCGGGTCGTGACCGCCGCCTGGCCCTTGGCGATGCCGTCGCGGCTGCCCGCGTTGACCAGGACCGAGCGCGCGAAGGCGCCGCCCTGATCGCCGACCACCCGGGCGGTGATGTAACGCAGGCGCGGATCGGGAACCATGTCGGTCAGGCTGCGCAGCGCGGCGTTCTCGGCTTCGAGCCGGCGCGCCACCGTCTGCCAGTGCCGAAGCCGCTCGCTTTCGCGCTCGAGCGCGGCGTTGCGGGCGCGCAGCTCGGTCAGCTCTCCGATCCCCGCGACCGTGTTACCGATGGTGTCGATGGGACGGGCGATGAATTCGAGGATCGGCGCCACCGCATCGCCCACGACGGTGCGGACCCGCTCGACCAGAACGGTATCCGCCTTGCCGATCAGCATCAGCGCGAAGGCGCCGACGACCAGAAACAGAAAGGCAAAACGCTGGGCCCACGCCTTGATCGGCGTGGCGAGACGAGAAACCGAACCTGAAGGCTTGTTCACGACGCCCCTGGGCTCCCTGGCCGCCGGGCCGCGCGAGGCGGACCGGACGCGCCGAACCAGCTATCCAACCGCAACCTACCTAATAGGTAACAGAGTTAAACAAAGTCTGAACAGACCCACCTAATACATGGAAATGAGAACGTTCTTCAGCGTTTTCATCTCCTCCAGGCAGCGCCCGGTGCCGAGCGCGACGCAGGACAGCGGATCGTCGGCGATCGAGATCGGCAGGCCCGTGGAGGCGCGCAGCACATAGTCCAGATTGCTGAGCAGGGCGCCGCCGCCGGTCAGCACGATGCCCTTGT
>JACZVL010000074.1 GCA_022572685.1 Pseudomonadota bacterium | reverse complement strand
GGCACCCGGAGCGCGGACCCTGTTGCTCGCCGCGGCCGGCGCCGCAAGGGTGCTGGGGCCTGACCACTCCGCGACCAGGGCCTTCGCCAGGGCTGCGGCGACCATGGCCAAGGCGGACCTGTGGCGGGCGCGCGCGGCCATGAAGACGCTGCGGCTCGACCAGCGCCAGGCGATTGCCGAGGCGGCGGAAGGGTGAGGTGGGTTTTCGCTTCGTCGCGCTGTTACCCATATTGTTACCCGACAAAGCTGAAGGGCTTAGCTGGTGTAAGCTAAGCCCTTCTTTTTATTGGCTCCGCGGGCAGGACTCGAACCTGCGACATGGTGGTTAACAGCCACCCGCTCTACCAACTGAGCTACCGCGGATCGGGGATCGTTCCGGTTGGGTTCGAAACGATCATACCCGAGATTACCGTCGTCACGCGGGCGGGGTTATAACAAACCCGCACAGCCCCCGCAATTTTTTTGCCGCGCCTTCGAACGGCCCGAGGGCTGGCCGCCTCAGCCGCCGGCCACCGCGGCCAGGATGCACTGGGCCACCGGCAGGTAGTCCGAGTTCGGCATGTGGAACCAGCGCAGGAACTCGGCGGTCGAGAGGTCCCCGGCCAGCCAGATATCGAGAAACATCCGGCTCACCGGATGAAGCCGTTCGGGCAGGCAGCTCAGGATGCTCTCGGGCATGACCTGGGGCTCCGGTCCACAAGTTCAAGGGCCACGCTAATCCGCAGTTTGTTAGTATAGCATTAACTCTGGAGATTTCGGCATTGCCGAGCACACGCCCGCGGCGGCGCGACAGCTACGACCGGATGACGCTGGCCCACCTGGCGCGCATTTCGGAAGGACCGGCTCGGACTGGAGCCGCCGCGAGCCGGGTCGGGCGTCAGCCCTTCCAGATGCCTTCCGCGCGTAGCTCCGCCATCGCCGCCTCGATGCCCTTGCGCAGGATTCCGACCAACTCGTCGATCTGGGCCTTGGTGATGATCAGCGGCGGCGACATCACGCACATCGGCCCCAGTGGCCGCACCAACAGACCGAGCGCCTGGCAGTGCCGGTCGATACGCGCGCCGACGTCGTAGCCGACCTCCAGCGAATCCCGGGCGTCCCCGTCCAGCGCGCATTCGACGCAAGCCATCAGTCCCATGCCGCGCACCTCGCCGACGATCGGGATGTCGGCGAGCTCGCGCAGCCGCGCCTGGAAGTAGGGCCCGACCTCGCGCACGTGCTCCATGAAGCCGTCGCGGGCCATGATCTCCAGGTTCTTCAGCGCGGCGGCGCAGACCACCGGGTGGCCCGAATAGGTGAAGCCGTTGGCGAACATGCCGCTCTCCGCTTCCTTGCCGCTCAATTGCTGGATCAGGCGGTCGGAGATCAGCACCGCGCCGAGCGGCAGATAGCCCGAGGTGATGCCCTTGGCGGTGAGGATGATGTCGGGCACCACCTCGAACACCGCCTCGGAGGCGAAGAAGTGGCCGAGCCGGCCGAAGGCGGTGACCACCTCGTCGGAGATGTAGAGCACGTCGTGCCTGCGGCAGACCTCCAGGCACCGCTTGTGATAGCCCGGCGGCGGCACGATCACCCCGCCGGAGGCCAGCACCGGCTCGGCGATGAAGGCCGCCACCCGGTCCGGCCCCAGCTCCAGGATCTTGGCCTCCAGCTCCGCGATTCTAGCATCGCAGAAGTCCTCGACGCTCAGCTCGGCGGGGCGCCGGTAGGGGTTGGGCGAGCCGATGTGATGGATGAAGCCGGTTTCGAAGTCGAGCAGGACCTTGTCGCGCGGCTTGCCCGAGCAGGAGGCGGCCAGGTAGGTGGCGCCGTGGTAGGCGTCCTGGCGCGAGATGATGTGCTTCTTCTCGGGCCGTCCCAGGCAGTTGTTCAGATACATCACGAAGCGCAGCGCCGAATCCACCGCGGTCGAGCCGCCGGTGGTGAAGAACACGTGGTCGAGATCGCCCGGCGCCAACGCCGCCAGCTTGGCGCTGAGCTCGGCGGCCGGCACGTTGCCCAGGCTCCAGGGGCTGTAATAGGGCATGCGCCGGACCTGCTCGGCGATCGCCTCGGCCATCTCGGAATTGCCGTGGCCGATGTTGACGCACCACATGCCGGCCGGGCCGTCGATCAGGCGGTTGCCCTCGGTATCGGTCAGATAGATGCCCTCGGAGCGCGCGATGATGGTGCGTGGCGTGGTGCCCGCGGTCTTGAAGTTCTCCCAAGGGTGAATCCAGTGACGATCCTGCTCCCGGATCTGCTCGGTGTCGAAGTGCAGGTTCGATATCATGGCGCCATCCATCCGCGTCAGTAGGCCAGGGGCGGCGTGGCCCGCCGCCGTGGGGGATTGAAGAACGGACGTTCCACGATTCGGCAGGGCGCCACAACCTTCTCCCACTTGCCCTCCTTCTTGACGTAGATCTCGGCCCAGAGGGCCTGGTTTCCGGTTTCGAAGGGCCGCTTCAGGGTGGCGAGCGCGATGTTGCGCTTGCAGGTCGGCGACCACATGGCCGAGGTCACGAAGCCGGCCACGGTGTCCCGGCCGTGGTAGATCAGGGCGTCCCGGGCCGGCTTGTTGCCGGCCACGTCGAGCCCGACCAAGCGATAGCCCGCGGCGCGCCCGCGCTCGGCAAGCAGCGCCCGGCGGCCGTTGAAGTGGCCCTTCTCGAAGTCGACCATCCAGCCCAGGCCGAGTTCGAGCGGCGAGCGCCGGCGGGTCGCGCGCAGGGCCTGCTCGGCGGCGATGAAGTCGACGTTGGCGACCGGAAAGCCGGCCTCGATGCGCGCCAGATCGAGGGCCGCGGAGCCGACGGCCAGGATGCCGTGGTCCGCGCCCGCCGCCATCAGCCGGTCCCAGAGCGCGACCGCATGCGTCGATTCGGTCCAGATCTCATAGCCCAGATCGCCGGTGAAGCCGGTCCGCGACAGGGTCACGGCCAAGCCGTCGATGGTGAATTCGGCCATATCGAAGGGTTTCAGCGCCGCGCAGCCGGTCAGGCCCAGCGCTTGCAACACGCTGAACGACTGCGGCCCTTGCAGGGCGATGGCGGCGATGTCCTCGCTCACGTCGGTGACGGTCACATCGAAGCCGAGCGCAGAGTCCAGGAACCAGTTGAGGTGCCGCTCCTGGGAGTAGACGTGGAACTCCTCGGGCCCGAAACGGAACACCGTGCCGTCGTCGAGCACCTTGCCTTGATCGTCGCACCAGACCGCATAGCCGACCCGGCCGGGCTTGAGCTTGCCGACGTCGCGGGTCAGCAGCCGGTTCAGATAGCGCTCGGCGTCCGGCCCGGCGATCCGGTACTTTCTCATGGGTGAAAGATCGAACAGCGTCGCCGCGTTGCGGATCGCGAAGTACTCCTGCTCCACGGTGCGGTAGCTGTTGACGGTCAGGTAGCCGGCCCAATGGGCCCAGTCGCCGGTCAGGCAGAGCGGCGCCGTGCGCGCATGCAGCGGCGTCTCCAGAAGCGGTTGCTTGTAGGGGGCCGCCGTCATGCCGCGCCATCGCCGAGGATGCGTCGCGCCGCGTTGAAGCCGGCCGCGCCCATGATCCCGCCGCCCGGGTGGCTGCCGGCGCCGCAGAGGTAGAGGCCCGGCAGCGGCGCCGCGTATTGGCTCGCGCCGGGCACCGGGCGCAGCATCAGCATCTGATCGAGCGCCAGATCGCCGTGGTGCCAATGCCCTCCGGTCATGCCGTAGTCGCGCTCCAGGTCCGCCGGCGTCACCAGCTCGCGCGCCACGATCCGCTCGGGCAGGTCGGGCGCGTAGGCCGCCAGGGTATCGATCGCCAGCTCCGCGAAGGTATCGCGCGCCGCCTCCCAACCCTGCTTCAGGTGGTAGGGCGCGTAGATCACCACGGCGGAGAGCACGTGGCGCCCCTCGGGCGCGAGCGAGGGATCGACGATGCTGGGGATGGTCACCTCCATGGCCGGGCTCTCGGAGTACTCGCCGTATTTGGTGTGGTTGAAGGCGCGCTCCAGCTGGTCGATGCCGGGCGCGATCACCAGCCGCTCGCCGAGCTCCGCCGCGCTCAGGCCGGGCACGCTCGGCAGGCCGTCGAGCACCAGGTGCAGCTTGGCGGCCATCCCGTTCATGCGCAGGTTGGTGATGCGGCGGACGAATCCGGTATCCAGGTGCTCGGCGCCGAGCAGGGACAGGAAGGTGGCCTTTGGGTCGGCGTTGGAGACCACGGTGCCGGCGGCGATCCGCTCCCCGGACTCCAGTTCCACCCCGGCCGCCCGATCGTCCTCGACCAGGATGCGCGCGACCCGGGCCTCGGTTCGGATCTCGGCGCCCTGGGCGCGGGCGGCCGCGGCGATGGCCTCGACCGCGGCGCCCATGCCGCCGCGCGGCAGCGCGAGCGCAGCCGAGCGGCCCTCGACCTGGCCGGCCAGGCGGTAGAGCAGGGTGAACACGCTGCCCGGCGAGCGCGGCCCGAAGCTGGTGCCGAGCACGGCGTCGAAGGCGAGCGCGCCCTTGAGCAGGTCGGACTCGAAGCTCTCCTCGAGAATGTCGGCCGCGTTCATGGCCGCCACCCGCAGGAACTCCCGAAATTCCACGCGGCCCAGTCGGCGCAGCCGCCAGGCCAGCTTGGCCAGGGTCCACTGGTCGCCCCGGTTCATCCCGTGGAGGCGCGGCGGCGCCTCGGTCAGGAGCGGGCGCAGCACCTCGGCGAAACGGCTCATCCGGGCGTGGAAGCCGGGCAGGGCGGCCGCATCCGCCGGGCTCAGGTCCTTCAGGGACGGCGTCGCCTCGCCGCCGCGCAGCACCAGGTGCCGGCCATCGCGGCCGAGCGCGATGGTCGCCAGATTCTTGGCGGCGAGGCTCAGGCCGTGGCCGGCCAGGTTCAGCTCCGAAATCACCCGCGGGTGGAGGTGGTGCAGGATGTGGGCGCAGGCCGGCACGGTGAAGCCGGGCGCGATCTCCTTGTTGACCGCGGCGCCGCCGATCTGGGGATTGCGTTCGAGCACCAGCACCCGGCGCCCGGCCCGGGCCAGGTAGGCGGCGCAGACCAGGCCGTTGTGACCGCCACCCACCACGATGACGTCCTTGCGCCCAGTCATGACCGCCTCACCTCCACCCGCCGACATCGAGCAGAATCTCGCGCGCCGCATTGGCGCCCGGCGCGCCCATCACGCCGCCGCCGGGATGGCAACTCGAGCCGCACATGTAGAGCCCTCGGATCGGCGAGCGGTACTGCGCGTAGCCCGGGATCGGACGGTTGAACATCAACTGGTCGAGGGTCAGCTCGCCCTGGAAGATGTTGCCCTCGGTCAGCCCGACCTCGTCCTCCAGCTCCTTCGGGGTGCGGACCTCGACATGCAGGATCAAGTCCTTGAAGTTCGGGCTGTATTCGGCGATGGCGTCGATCACGGTCTGCCCGAAGGCGTCGCGCTTCTCCGGCGTCCACGGACCGTCGGCCAGTTTCGGCGGCACGTACTGGACGAACACCGACATGTAGTGCTTGCCCGGCGGCGCCATGGTCGGATCGAGCTGGGTCGGGATCATCATGTCGAGGTAGGGCTCGCGCGACCACATGCCGTCCTTCCAGTCGTCGTAGGCGCGTTCCATGGTCTCGATGCTGTCGGTGATGTGCAGATCGCCCTGCCGCGCCGGGCAGTCCTTGGGGATGCTGGGAAAATCCGGCAGGCCGTCGAGGGCGATGTTGAGCTTGCCCGAGGAGCCGCGGATCTTGAAGTTGCGGACCTGGCGCAGGAAGTCCTCGGGCAGGTCCTTGGGGTCGACCGTTTTCAGGAAGGTGCGCTTCACGTCCATGTTGGAGACCACCCGGCGGCCACGTACTTCGGTACCGTCTTCGAGCGCGACCCCGACCGCCTTGCCGCCCTTCACCATCACCTGCGCGACCCCGGCATCGGTGCGAATCTCGCCGCCGGCGGCCTGGAAAGCCTGGGCCAGTGCGGAGCTGATCGCTCCCATGCCGCCGCGCGCGAAGCCCCAGGCGCCGATGTTGCCGTCGACCTCGCCCATGTAGTGGTGCAGCAGCACGTAGGCCGAGCCCGGCGAGCTGGGCCCCAGGGCGGTGCCGATGATCGAGGAGCCCGCTTTGTGCGCCTTGACCACCTCGGTTTCGAAGTACTGGTCGAGGAAATCGGTGCAGCTCATGGTCCAGAAGCGCAGGGTGTCGTACATCGCCTCCTCGCCCAGATCGTAAAAGGCCCGGCCCAGGTCCATCATGCCCTTGAGGTCGCGCCACTTGAACGAGGCCGGGTCCGGCGGCGTCTGCATCAGGTAGGGCTTGATGAAGCGGCACTGGCGCGCGGTCTCGATGGCAAAGCGGTCGTAGGCCTCGGCGTCGCGCGCGGAGTGGCGGGCGATCTCGCGCCGGTTCATGTCGTGGTCGTTGTAGCTGGCCAGGTAGCCGCCGTCGCGGGTCATGGTCACCCCGCCCTCGTAGGGGATGATCTGGAGGCCGTACTTGGACAGCTCCAGCTCGCGCATGATCTCCGGGCGCATCAGGCTGCTGACGTAGGAGCAGTTGGAATAGGTGAAGCCGGGATGGAGTTCGCGGCTGACCGTGGCGCCGCCGATGTAGGGATTGCGCTCGAGCACCACGACGTCGAGCCCGGCGCGCGCCAGATAGGCCGCGGCGGTCAGGCCGTTGTGACCGGCGCCGATGACGATGATGTCGTAGGTTTTCACGCCGCCACGCCCCTTAACGCGGACGCCTCGTGGCACGCGCGCGTTTCTTGAGTTCGAATTCGGTTCCCGGACCATAGCCATTCGGACCTCGGGGCGTCCAGAAAATTGATTGTTCATTCAATCAATTTTTTGCGCTATGATCCATCGCGACACCAGAGTTGGTTCCGAGACGAGCCCCGGATCAGAAGGGCTCCGGCGGCAATGGGGAGCGGATGTGCGAAGCGATATCAAGCACTTGCGGCGCGAGCAGTTGATCGAGGCCACGATCGACACCATCGCCAGGTACGGCTTCCGCAAGACCACCCTGAGCCAGGTCGCCAAGCAGGCCAAGCTGTCCCAGGGGATCGTGAACTTCTACTTCAAGACCAAGGACGGGCTGCTGCTGGAGACGCTCGAGTTCCTGGCCGAGGAGTACGAGGCGAGCTGGAGGCGGGCGGTCGCTTTGAGCGGTCCGGACCCGGTCGCCGCGCTCGACGCGATCATCGAGACCGATCTGGGGCACGAGGTCTGCAACCGGCGCAAGGTATCGGTTTGGGTCGCCTTCTGGGGTGAGTCCCAGAGCCAGCCCCAATTTCGTAGACTGTGCTCGAAGCTGTCGGACGACTATCTCGCCCAGACCCGCGAGATCATCTCGCGGATCATCGATCGAGGCGGTTACCAACGGCATGACGCCGACGCCATCGCCCATGGCCTGAACGCGATGGTCAACGGGCTGTGGCTGGACCTGATGATCGATCCGAAGCATTTCAACCGCGAAGCCGCGAAACGCGCCTGCCGCAACTACCTGGCGAGCGTGTTCCCGGCCGAATTCGCCGCCATCGGCCCCCCGGTGGCGGCATCCCGGCGTGCCGGTTAGTCTGGACGCGGATACAGCGGGTGATAGAATGAGGAGACTGTGAAGCACGGGAGCGGCCCAGGGGGAAACGAGGCTGATACCGGATACCGGCCGCGGGGCGCGGCCATTTGGCAACGAACAAGATAAACACAAGGGAGGCTGACATGGATACACGTGATCTTATCGCACGCATAAAGAACCGGGACATAAGCCGACGGGACCTGCTCCAAGGAATGAGCGCCGCCGGCCTGGCCGTGGTCATGACCCCGGCGATGTCGCGCATCGCCAAGGCGGCGGCCGCCGATCAGGCGACCTACTTCACCTGGGGCGGCTACGACGTGCCGGAGTTTGTCCCGACCTATGTCACGAAGCACGGCGAGCCGCCGAACTTCGCGACCTTCGGCGGTTCCGAGGAGGCGCTGACCAAGATGCTCGCCGGCTACGTGGTCGACGTGGCCCATCCCTGCAATCAGGCGATCCCGCGCTGGATCGCGACCGGGCTGTTCCAGCCGCTCGACACCAGCAGGCTCTCCAACTGGCCGGATATCATGCCCGAGCTGATCAACCTCGAGGGCAACGTCGTGGACGGCAAGCCCTATATGGCGCCGACCGATTGGGGACGAACCTCGATCACCTATCGCACCGACCTGGTCGACCTTCAGGGCCAGGAGGAGTCCTGGGGCATGCTCTGGGACGAGCGCTACAAGGGCCGCCTGGGGATGCTCGCCTCGGGGGGCGATTCCTGGTGGTGCGGCGCCATCTACGCCGGCGTCGACTTCAAGGACATCGCCTCGGAGGAAGGCTTCAAGAAGGTCGCGGCGATCATGCGCAAGCAGCGCCCGTTGATCCGCACCTACACCGACGACACCACGTCGCTGGAGCAGGCGCTCGCTTCCGGCGAGCTGGTCGCCGCCATGACCTGGGACTCCTCGGCCGTGGTGCTCAAGGGGGAAGGCGTTCCCGTGACCTTCGCAAACCCGAAGGAGGGCGCGCTCACCTGGGTCTGCGGCGCCATGATGCACAAGGATGCGCCGAAGCCCGACAAGGCGTATGACATCATCGATGCCTTGCTGAGCCCCGAAGCCGGCAAGTGGCTGATCGGCGAGAACGGCTACGGCCACTCCAACACCAAGAGCTTCGAGCTGTTCTCGGACGACGAGCTGACGGCGCTGGGCTTGAGCAGCAACCCGGCCGACATCCTGAGCGCGGGCAAGTTCCAGATCCCCCAGACCCAGGAGTTCGAGACCGCGATGAACAAGGAGTTCGAGCAGATCAAGGCCGGTTTCTAGCTCGAACGGCGCTTCGTGTCATGGGCTGCGGCGGCGCCGCCGTCCCGACCTTTCCGGCGGGCGGGGGCGCCGCTTTGGCCGCATTCCAGAGGGTGTAGAAATATCCTTGAGTAACGAGCCTTGAGCGACACGGTCTCGATAGCCGTCCGGCCGGCCGGGCCGGGCAGGAGTTGGCGGTCGCGCCTTCGCGCGCTCTACCTGCGCAGCGAAGCGCTGCGCGGCTACACGCTGCTCTCACCCACGCTGGTGGTGATGGCCTTCGCCATGGTCGCGCCCTTCACGATCCTGGTGGCGATGAGCTTCTGGACCCAGACCGGCTTCGATATCGACACTACCCTCACGCTTCGAAACTACCAGGAGGCGGCGGACGCACCGGTCTACCGGGCGCTGTTGATCCGTTCGCTGTGGATTTCCGGGACCTGCGCCGTTCTAACCGTGCTGTTCTCCTACCCGATGGCCTACTACGTCGCCTTTCACGTCCACCGCCGCAAGCTGGTCTGGATCATCCTGATGACCCTGCCGTTCTGGACCAGCTACCTGCTGCGGGTGTTCTCCTGGAAAGTGATCCTGGGCTACAACGGCGCCATCAACTCAGGCCTCAAGTCCTTGGGCCTGATCGAGCAGCCGCTCGAATTCCTGCTCTACAGCCCGACCGCCATAGTGATCACCCTGGCCCATGCCTGGGCGGCCTTCGCGATCCTGCCGATCTACGTGTCGCTCGAGAAAATCGACCGCTCCCTGCTCGAGGCGGCCGCGGACCTGGGCGACGGTCCGGTGGCCCGCTTCCTGCGCGTGACCCTGCCGCTTTCCCTGCCCGGCGTGATCGCGGCAAGCCTGCTGATCTTCATCCCGACGGTCGGCGACTACATCACCCCGACGCTGGTCGGCGGGCCGGACGGCATCATGATCGCCAACCTGATCCAGGTCCAGTTCGGCAGGGTCAACGACTGGCCCATGGGCGCGACGCTGGCGATCCTCATGATGATCGTCGTCGGGCTGATTTCGGTGACCTACATCTGGCTGTCCCGCAAGGCGATCGAGCGTATCGCATGAAAAGCGCGACCTACATCGAGCGATTGAACCGGCCGCTGCGGACCTACGCATTCCTGTTCCTCGCCTTCCTCTATGTTCCGGTGCTGTTTCTGCCGCTGTTCTCCTTCAACGACTCGCTTTACATCTCCTTCCCGCTCAAGGCGTTCACCACCAAGTGGTACGCGCAGATGTTCGCCGACCAGCCGATGCATGCCGCCTTGATGAACAGCCTCAAGGTCGGCGTGGCGACCGCGGTGTTCGCCACCATCCTGGGCGTGTTCGGCGCCAAGGCGGTGACCCGCTACCGGATTCCCGGCCGCAAGCCGGTGGTGTTCACGATCATGTTGCCGCTGGTGATCCCGGGAATCATCATGGGTGTCGCCCTGCTGATGCTGGTCAGCCGGCTCGGCATTCCCCTGTCGCTCTATACGGTGACCCTCGGCCATGTCCTGATCTCGGTGCCGTTCGCCATGGCGATCCTGATCGCGCGCTTCGAGGGCTTCGACAAATCCATGGAGGAGGCGGCGGCGGATCTGGGCGACAACGCCTGGTGGACGTTCTGGCGGGTGACCTTCCCGATCGTGTTCCCCGGGATCCTCGCCAGCCTGCTGCTGACATTCACCATCTCCTTCGACGAGTTCATCATGGCGTTCTTCCTGTCCGGCACCGATCCGACCCTGCCGATCTACATTTGGAGCCAGTTGCGCTTTCCCAAAAAGCTGCCCGGCGTGCTGGCGCTGGGTTCGGTCATCCTGGTGGTCTCCTTCGTCGTCGTGTTCGCCTCGCAGTGGCTGCGCGGCCGGGGCGCGGCGCGGATTTCAGACGAAAGTTCCGAGCCATGAGCGGCAACGACGCCTTTATTTCGATCCAGGCCCTGTCCAAGCACTTCGGGCCGGTCAAGGCGGTGGACCGGATCGACATGACCATCGGCGGCGGCGAGTTCTTCTCGCTGCTCGGCGCCTCGGGCTGCGGCAAGACCACGCTGCTGCGCATGCTGGCCGGCTTCGAAACCCCGACCGCGGGGGACATCCACATCGACGGCGTCTCGATGGACGAGGTGGCGCCGCACCACCGCCCGACCAACATGGTGTTCCAGAACTACGCCATCTTCCCGCACCTCGACGTGCGCAAGAACATCGCCTACGGCCTGCGCGTGCTCCGGCTGGGCAACGCCGAGGTCGACCGGCGCGTCGACGAGATGCTCGAGGTGGTCAAGCTGCCGGGCTTCGGCGAGCGGCGCTCCAACGAGCTGTCGGGCGGCCAGCGCCAGCGGGTCGCGCTCGCCCGCGCGCTCATCAAACGTCCCAAAGTGCTGCTGCTGGACGAACCGCTCGGCGCGCTCGACAAGAAGCTGCGCGAGGAGATGCAGCTCGAGCTGCGCGCCCTTCAGCAATCACTCGGCATCACCTTCATCTTCGTCACCCACGACCAGGAAGAGGCGATGACGCTCTCCGACCGCATCGCGGTCATGGCCGACGGCAAGGTGCTGCAGACCGATACCCCGGAGCAGCTCTACGAGGCGCCCAACTCCCGGGAGGTCGGCGCCTTCATCGGCACCATGAACTTCCTGCGCGGCCGCATCGTGGCCCTGGAACTGGATCCGGAGACGATCGTGGTCGAGGCGGGTGCGGCCGGCACCTTCCGGGTGGCCGGGACGGGACGCGGCCGGACCGTCGGCGACCCGGTCCTGGTCGGCATCCGGCCGGAAAAGCTCTCGGTCAGCGTAACCCAGCCGGCCGACGGCACCAACGCGATCCAGGGCCGGTTCGCGGCCATGTCCTATCTGGGCGACCGGAGCCACTACTTCGTCGAAGTCGACGGCCTGGATCAGCGGATCTCGGTGGCCAGCCAGAACGACCTGCAGCATCTGTTGGCGGTCGGTCAGCTCGACTTCGGCGCCGAGATTTGGCTGACCTGGGCGCCGGCGGGCGCGGTCATCCTGGCCGACTAATACCACGGGAAAAAAAGCGGCATCGCAAGCGAAGCACCCCAGAACGACGAATACGATGCCAAGATGCTCGACATGCTGGAACTGGTCTGGGGCGCGGGCTTTCTCTCGCCCGGCGGGCCGGCGGCGGTGGACGAGATCGTCGACGGCCTGGACCTGGCCGGCAAGCTGGTGGTCGACATCGGCAGCGGCCTGGGCGGGGTCGATGTGCACCTCGCGCGCCAGCACGGCGCCCGGGTGATCGGCATGGAGATCGCGGCGCCGCTGGTCGCGCTCGCCCAGGCCAGGGTCGCCGCCGCCGGGCTGTCCGACCGGGTCGATCTGCGCCACTGCGCGCCCGGCCCGCTCGCGCTCGACGACGCCTCCCTCGACGTGGTGTTCAGCAAGGACAGCCTGATCCACGTCGCGGACAAGGACGCGGTGTTCCGCGACTATCGCCGCGTGCTCGCGCCGGGCGGCTGGCTGGTCATGAGCGACTGGATGCGTGGGCCCGGGCCCTACAGCAAGGACATGGAGTACTGGTTCGAGATGGAAGGCCTGAGCTATCACATGCAACCGCTCGACTTCTACGCCGGGGCGCTCGAGGCGGCCGGTTTCGCCGAGATCGAGGTGGTCGACACCTCGGCGGAGTACCGGGTCCTCTGCGACGCCGAGTACGCCCAGATGAAGGGCCCCTTGCGCGACCGCATGGCGGCCATCCTCGGCGCCGAGACCCGCGATCACTTCGTCGAGAACTGGCGCGCCATGACCGTGGTGCTGCACAAGGGCGAGCTGCGCACCGGCCGCGTCCGGGCCCGGAAACCATGAGCCGCGATCCCCGTTACGACATCCTGTTCGAGCCGGTCCGGATCGGCCCGGTGACCGCCAAGAACCGTTTCTACCAGGTGCCCCACTGCAACGGCATGGGCTTCAACTGGCCTCGGAGCCACGCCAAAATGCGCGAGATGAAGGCCGAGGGCGGCTGGGCCGTAATCTGCACCGAGGAATGCATGATCCACCCCTCCTCGGACTACTCGCCCGAGCCCCAGGCGCGCCTCTGGGACGACCGGGACGTCGAATACCTGGCGCTGATGGTCGATGCGGTGCACGCGCACGGCGCGCTGGCCGGCGTCCAATTGGCCCATAACGGCGTCGGCGCGCAGAATATGTACACCCGTCTCAAGCCGCTCGGTCCGTCGCACCAGGCCGGGGTCATCGGCGTGCCGACCCAGACCCGCGCCATGGACAAGTCCGACATCCGGGCGTTCCGTGGTTGGCACCGCAAGGCGGCGCTGCGCGCCAAGCAGGCCGGGGCGGATATCGTCTACGTCTATGCCGGGCATGATTCGACGCTTCTGATGCACTTCATCCAGCGCCGCCGCAACCAACGCGGCGACGAGTACGGCGGCTCGCTCGAGAACCGGGTGCGTCTGCTTCGCGAGGTGATCGAGGACACCAAGGACGCGGTCGGCGACCGCTGCGCCATCGCCGTCCGCCTCGCCGTCGACGAACTCATGGGGCCCGATGGCATCACCGCGGAAGGCGAAGGCCGCGAGATCGTCGAGATGCTGGCCGAGCTGCCGGACCTCTGGGACGTGAACGTGAGCAACTGGGAGAACGACTCGGTGACCTCGCGCTTCGGTCGGGAGGGCCAGCAGGAGAGCTACGTCGCGTTCGTGAAGTCGGTGACCACCAAGCCGGTGGTCGGCGTCGGCTGGTTCACCTCGCCGGATACCATGGTCTCCCAGATCAGGCGCGGCGTGCTCGACATGATCGGCGCGGCGCGGCCGTCGATCGCCGACCCCTTCCTGCCCAAGAAGATCGAGGAGGGCCGGGCCGACGAGATCCGCGAGTGCATCGGCTGCAACATCTGCGTTTCCGGGCAGCTCACCTTCACCCCCATGCGCTGCACCCAGAACCCCACGACCGGCGAGGAGTGGCGCCGCGACTGGCACCCGGAGCGCATCGCGCCCAAGGGCTCGGAGGCCAAGGTCCTGGTGGTCGGCGCCGGCCCGGCCGGACTCGAGGCGGCGCGGGCGCTCGGCCAGCGCGGCTACGCCGTGGCGCTCGCCGAGGCCCGCAAGACGCTCGGCGGCCGGGTGACCCAGGAAAGCGGCTTGCCCGGCCTCGCCGCCTGGGCCCGGGTCCGCGACTGGCGCATCGGCCGCATCCAGGTCATGGCCAATGTCGCGACCTATCTCGACAGCGCGCTCAGCGCCGAGCAGGTCCTCGAGTTCGGCTTCGATCACGTGATCTTGGCAACCGGCGCGACCTGGCGGCGGGACGGCGTCGGTGTCACCAACGCCCGGCCGGTCGCGATTTCCGAGGGCGCCCGGGTTTACGCCCCGGAAGACGTCTTCGCCAGCGCGGAAATTGGGGGCGCGGAAATAGACGGCCCCGTCGTGGTGTTCGACGACGACAACTTCTATATCGGCGGCCTGATCGCCGAGCGACTGCGCGGCGCGGGCCAGGAGGTCACGCTGGTGACGACGGAGGCCGTGGTCTCGGCCTGGACCGTCCACACCATGGAGCAGCACCGCATCCAGAGCCGGATTCTGGAACTCGGCATCGCGGTCGTCGCCCGTCACAATCTCACCCGCGTCGATCCGGCCGAGGTCGAACTGGCCTGCCTCTACACCGGGCGCCGCCGGACGGTTCCGGCCGCCGCCGTGGTCATGGTCACCTCGCGAACGCCGAACGACGCGCTCACCCTGGCGTTGACCGGGGACGCGGACGGACTGACGGCGGCCGGCATCCGGTCGGTCCGGGCGATCGGGGACTGCGACGCGC
>JACZVL010000073.1 GCA_022572685.1 Pseudomonadota bacterium | reverse complement strand
TGGCGGCAGGGGGACACCGTCGGAAGCCGCCCTCCTGGTGCGGACGGCGGCCGCTCCGGCACCCCCCATGCGGGACCCCCAGTGTGTCGCCCCCGAACGTGCCCGACGCGTCGCGGACGCCCCGCCCCGTCTTCACAGTATCGCGCCCATCTGTGGTATACTCACATAACGTAAGCGCCTTCCCAAACATCCGGTTGCCCGTGCGGGGCTCTCGTATGAGGCCCGGGAGTCCAGGAAGGCCGACGGATCGGAGGGTGATGCGCATAGCGATGCTGTCTCTCCACTCCTGTCCCACGGCCCCCCTGGGATGGCGGGACACCGGAGGAATGAACGTTTACGTGCTCAACCTGGCCCGAGAGCTGGGCCGGGCGGTCGCCCGCGCGCCGAGCCAGCCCGACCCGGGCGAGTAGCGCCCGGGCCCGGATCTCCACAGCCCCGCCCCGGGGCTCGCCGCGCAGGCGGTAGCCGAGGGTCACGTTGCCGAGCACCGAGAGCCAGGGCAGCAGCAGATCGTGCTGGGCCAGGTAGGCGACGCGCCCGGCGACCGGCCGCCCGGCCTCGTCGACCACGTCGCCCGCGGCCTCCCCCGCGGCCTGCCCTTGCGCCCCCCCTTGCGCCCCTGGCGCGAGCCCGGCGATCAGGCGCAGCAGGCTGGTCTTGCCGACCCCGGAGGGCCCCAGCAGGCAGGTCGTGCGCCCGCCCGGCAGCTCGAGATCGAGGGCCTCGAACACCACCCGCCCGCCATAACGCAAGCTCGCGGCGCGCAGATGGATCGCAGGCGCTGGCGGGGCGCCAGGGGGGGTGCGGGACGGGGGGGTCGGGGGGGAATCCTGGTTCGGCACGTGCTCACGCTCCCTACGCCGGTATGACCCGGATCAGGTGGCGGGGTCGTTCCAGAATCTTGGGAACCTCTCAGCCGTTGATCCGGCTCCCCCGGTGACCGTGCCGACTATGGCAGCCCCCGGAGAGCGCGACAAGCACAGGCCCTGAGGTCGGGGAGAAACAGGGACAGGGAGAAACAGGGACAGTATACCATTTTCTCTAGATTCCGAGCGCGACCGCTGACGGTGAGTGCAGGAAAATGGTATACTGTCCCTGTTTCTCCAATCCCTGTTTCTCCCTTACTTCACCATCTCGATCCGGGCGCGGCTGGAGACCGTGAGGCCGTCCAGGCAGTCGAGGGTCTCGCCGGAGCCGGCGGCGCGGCACGACGGGATGTCGTTGACCAGGATGCGCGAGACCTCGGCGCAGGGCCGCGCGATCAGGTTGAAGCGCGCCACCGTGGTCTTGTCGCCCCGCAATGGCGCCAGGTCGAGCAGCACCTGGCGCGCGATCACGCCCTCGCGGTCGAAGACGTAGAGGTCCATCGAGAAGCGGTCCAGGCTCTGGCCCATGTCGTTGCGGACCACGAAGGAGGCGACGCAGGCGCCGCCGCCGTCCTCGGTCTTGTTGAGCTCGATGTCGAGGCCCAACTCGGCCGCCGGGGCCGGGCCGCCCAACCCGGTGACGCTCGGCCCCATCACGATCAGCGCCGCCGCCACCAATACGGGCCCGGCAAGCTGGTACAGGGCGCGCCGATACAGGGTGGACGCCGCCCCCGTGGACGCCAACTGGGCAGTGAGCTTCATAGTCCCGATCTCCCGATAAAGTAACCTGTTTCGCACCTTGCGCCGACGGCTGTGCCGGCCCGGACCCGGGCCGGCGGCGACTCGGCTGCCGCCCAATTGTACCGCCCGGCAAAGCCCCGGAAAAGCCCCGGCAGAGTCCCGGAAACGCGGTTGACTCGAGGTCGTGCCGAAGCTCCTCGATATCGACCCAAAGAGGCGGTTTCCCAAGGCTTTCGGCGCGCGAGCGCGCGGTTGCCGCGGCGCCACGCCGCGATCGCGCTTGCCGGCACGCCGCCAGGAAGGGTATGCATCACCCATGAAAAGCCGCCTGCTTCCGGTCCTGATCCTCGCTTCGGCCGCGCTCGCGACCCTGACCTGGGCCGCCGGCGCGCCGTCCTCGGCCCAGATCGCGGCCCAGATCGAGCTGCAGCGCTTCGAGCGCGACGTGCTGTCGATCGAGACCGCCGACGGCCGGCGCCAGCGTTTCGAGATCGAGCTGGCGGTGACCGGCGCACAGCGCGCCCAGGGCCTGATGTACCGGCGCAGCCTGGCCGAGGACGGCGGCATGCTGTTCCTCTATGGCGGGGCGGGGATGCTGTCGATGTGGATGAAGAACACGCCGATTCCGCTCGACATGATGTTCATCGCGCCCGATGGGCGGATCGTCGACATCGCGGAGCGGACGGTGCCCTATTCGCTGGAGACGGTGGCGTCGCGGTTCGCCGCCTCGGCGGTTCTGGAAGTCAATGGCGGGACCGTGGCGCGGCTCGGTATCCGGCCGGGCGATCGGGTGCTGCACCGGGCTTTCGGCAGCGGTTCGTGAGCCGTCCACGAACGTCCGCGCGGGCCAAAGCCCCGTGGGCCGCACCCTCCTGGAACCTTCGGTCTCAGGCCTCCGGCTCGAGGGAGATCGGCTCCATGTTCCGCCAGCCTTCGCCGGCGGCGACCAGGCACGACATGCCCTGGGGCGTGGTCACGATAATCGTCCAGGTGCCACTTTTGTGGTCGCTGAGCACCTCGACCAGACCACCGGTGTTGGTCACGCCCGCGGCGATCGGAGTCTCCTGGTACTTCTTAGCCAGCAACTCGAGGACGTTGTCCCGGTTGTTGCACTGCGGCTGGGCCTGGGCCATCGCGGTCGAAGCGACGAGGGCGAAGCCGGCGCCAAGCGTCAATATCTTCCACATGACTGACCTCACTGGTCAACTAAGCGCTACCAAACCTGCTTTGGCAGCTGACACCATTTTCCCCGGCCAGGGTGAAGATTGTTTTAACGCCGAATGACTGAATTGTAATCGAATGTTCCTATAATGTTCTATTTTTTAGACTGTTGTTTCAATAGGTTGGCACTTTTTGGCCAGGGTCGGACCGGAGGGAGGCCGCGGGCGATGCCGGGCCTCGGCCACGGCCTGCCGACGCCCGCCAACACGCCCATTGCCGGTTCGCCCGCGGGACCGGAGGCGGCTTCCCCGAGTCTTGTGGGCCAAGGCTTTCGGGCGGCCCAATGCTTGTGGACGGGGGCTTTCGGACAGCGTCGCCCGCGGCTCGCGATGACCCGCGTCGCCGCGCCCCGCGCTGCCGGCCGAAAACCCCAACCTGGAAGCATGGGGGAAGCCGTCTCTATGGGTTATTACCAAGGACCTTTGGCACCATGCCGGTCCGCGATCTATTTCTGGGTCAGGCGGAACTCGATGCGCCGGTTGCGCCGCAACGCGGCCGCGTCGCCGCCGCGATCGAGGGGGCGGAAGTGGGCGAAGCCGGCGGCCATGACGCGCTCGGCCGGCACGCCCTGACCGATCAGGAAGCGGACCACCGAGATCGCGCGCGCGGTCGAGAGCTCCCAGTTCGAGGGGAACGCGGGCGTGTGGATCGGGCGCGCGTCGGTGTGGCCGTCGACGCGCAGCACCCAGTCGATATCGTCCGGGATGGTGGCGCCGATCTCCGTGAGCGATTCGGCGAGGCGCAGCAGTTGGACGCGGCCCGGCGCCTCCAGCTCGGCCTCGCCGCTGGCGAACAGCACCTCGGATTGGAACACGAAGCGGTCGCCGACCACGCGCACGTCCGCGCGCTCGCCCAGGACCGCGCGCAGGCGGCCGAGAAACTCGGAGCGGTAGCGTGCCAGCTCGCGTACCTTGGTCGCCAGCGCCAGGTTGAGCCGGCGCCCGAGATCGGCGATCTCGCCCTGCTGCGCCTGGGACCGGCCTTCGGAGGATTCGAGCAGGCCGCTCAGCTCGGCGATCTGCGCGCGCAGCGCCGCCAGCTGACGGTTTAGCGTCTCGATCTGGGAACCGGAGACCGCGAGCGCGTCCTTCAGTTCGTCGCCCTGCGCGGCGGTGGCGGACCATTCGCGGTCGAGCGTCCGGTTGCGGGCCCGGGCGGCGTCGAGCGAGGCCCGGGTCACCTCCAGCAGCGCCGCCTCCCGGCTCAGGCGCGATTCCAGCGCGGCACGGCCATCGCGCAGCTCGGCGACGTCCCCTTCGAGCGCGGCCAGCGCCTCGCGGGTCTGGCCGAGGTCGGCGGCGACCCGGTCGCGCTCCTGCAGACTCGCGCGCAGCTCGCCGGCGCGGCCCTCCAGGCTCGCGCGCAGATCGGTCGCAACCTCGCGCTCCAGCGACAGCAGGGTCGCGAGGTCGCGCACCTGGCCCTGAAGCTGGACGAAGATCTCGTCCTTCTCCTCGGTCAGACGGGTGACCTGGAAGCCAAGCTGGTCGCGGGTGGTGGCCACGGTCAGCAATTCGTCCGCCAGCCCGCGCGTGGTCTCGCGCAGCTCTTCGGTTTCGAACTCCTGGGTGGTGAGCTTGCGGATCGCCGCCTCGACCTGGTCGGACAGGAACGCCATGGCGGCATCGGTGTCCGCGGCGGTCGCGTTCATGCCGTCGACCCGGATGCGGATGCTTTCGAGCAGCGCGTCGATCTCGGCGGGGTCGACCGCCGGGGCGGCCTCTTGGGCGGCCTCTTGGGCGGCGGCCCGGTCCGGCGCCGACGCACCGAGGACCGCCACGCCGAAGACCAGGGCCAGGCACAGTATCTTCAGGATGGGTTTAACGCTCGCTCCCATGGTTCCCGACCGAATCCGGTTGTTGGGCGTCTGTTCCCCCTCCGGGCCCCGCTACCGGCGCTATCATGCGCCGATTTCGCCCGAAATCACAACGCCTGGTGGCGGCGGGTGGCGAAGCTATCCGTTGCTCCCGGCGACCGCCTCGGGAGTCCGGCCGACGATCTCCCGGTAGAGCTTGGGATCGGTCGCGCCCTCGGTGCCGAACACCAGCACCCGGGACGCAGGCCCGAGGCCGAGCGCGGCGGCGGTTTCCGGGTCTTGCAGCGCGCCGAGCGCGCCGGCCAGCCCGGCGACCGCGGATTCCCCGGCCACCACGGCCGGGTCGCCGGCCAGCCCCCGGCTCAGCAGGCACATGACCTCGAGCGCGGCCGCATCGGGCACGGTCAGGAAGTCGTCGGCCCCGGCCCACAGCAACTCCCAGGCCAGCATCGAGCAGGCGCCGGCGGCGAGCCCGCCCATGACCGTCGCCAGATCGCCCTCGACCACCACCGGCCGCCCGGCCCGGGCGCTGGCGAAGAAGCAGGCCGCGGCCTCCGGCTCGACCACCGCAAAGCGCGGGCGCGCGGCGCCGTAGTGCTGCCACAGCCGGGCGCAGATCGCCGCCGCCAGGCCGCCGACGCCGCCCTGGACGAAGACGTGGCTCGGCGGCGGCCCGTTGAGTCCCCTGGCGGATACTTGCGCGATCGCCTCGGCCGCCATCACGCCGTAGCCGTGCATGACGTCGCGCGGGATCTCGGTGTAGCCGGGATAGGTGGTATCGGCGACCACGATCCAGCCCTGGGCGGCGGCGTCCTCGTCGGCCTTGCGCACGGCGTCGTCGAAGGTGCCGTCGATGCGCCGCACCTCGGCGCCGTAGCGCTCCATGGCGCGCTGGCGCCCCGGGCTGACCGCGTCCGGGATGTAGATCACGCAGCGGCTGCCGAACGCCCGCGCGCCCCAGGCTACCGAGCGGCCGTGGTTGCCGTCGGTCGCCGCGCAGACCGTGAGCCCGGCGACCAGGTCGCGGTGGCGGCCGGCGCGCAAGCTCGCGGCGGAGACCGGTCCTCGGGCGCCGCGCGCCGCCACCTCGCGCGCCAGCACGCGGCTGACCGCGTAGGCGCCGCCCAGCGCCTTGAAGCTGCCCAGCCCGAAGCGGCCAGCCTCGTCCTTGTACCAGATCTCGGCCACCCCGGCGGCTTCCGCCAACCCGGAGAGGCGGTGCAGCGGGGTCGGCGCGTAGCCGGGCCAGCCCGAGATCTCGCCCCGCGCCGCTTCGAAACCCTCGGCGTTCAGGATCGCCTCCAGCGCCGGGCCGTAAGGGGTCTCCGGCGCCGCGTTGGGGTTGTGGACCCGGCCGATCGGGAACGGCCGGATGGTCTGATTCATCACGCTTCCATGGGACAGCCAGGAGGCACTCGGCGAAATCCTGGGTACGCGAGCCGCACAGGTGGCACAAGCGTTTTACACCACGCCACTTCCTGTTAGTGATGGGGCGGAAAGTGGGGGGGCTGTCACCATGTCCACTTCGTCATCGGCGCCGGCGGCCGGCGGGGCGCGGGTCATCGTCATCGGCGCCGGCATCGTCGGGACCTGCTGCGCGCTCGAGCTGCGCAAGAAAGGCCTCGAGGTGACCCTGGTCGACCCGGTGCCGCCGGGCGAGTCCTGCTCGTTCGGCAACGCCGGGGTGCTGGCCGCCTGGGCCTGCGTGCCCGCGTCGTTGCCCGGTACCTTGGCCAAGGTGCCGCGCTGGCTGTTCGATCCCGAGGGGCCGCTGGCGATCCGGCCCGCCCACCTGCCCCGGCTCGCGCCCTGGCTGCTGCGTTTTCTGCGCGCCGGCCGGGCGGCGCGCATTCCCGCGACCGCCGACGCCCTGATGGCGATCAACGGCCCCACGGTCGCGCTGTACAAGCAACTCGCCAAGGAGGCGGGCGCGCCGGAACTGGTCCGCGAGTGCGCCCACCTGCAGGTCTCCCGCGACCCCGGACACTTCGATCTCGACGACCTCGAGTGGCGCCTGCGGCGGGAGCGCGGCGCGACCCTGACCCCGCTTGTGGGCGGCGAGATTCGAGAAATCGAGCCGGAGATCGCGCCGGCCTACCGATCGGGCGTCATGATCGCGTCCCAGGGCACCACCACCAATCCCGGGCGCCTGGTCAAGGTTCTGGCCGAACACTTCCAGCGCCTGGGCGGCGCGCTGCGCCAGGCCGAGGTGCGGCGCCTTCGGCCCCAGTCCGCGGGCCTGCGCCTGGACACCGACGCGGGTGAGATGAGCGCCGACGCCCTGGTGATCGCGGCCGGCGCCTGGTCGGCGCGGCTGGCCGCCCAGATCGGCGTGAAGATTCCGCTCGAGGCCGAGCGCGGCTACCACGTGACTTTCACCGAGCCCGGCATCGCGCCCCAGAGCACCGTGGCCGAGGCCGGGCACATGTTCGTCGCCACCGCCATGGAGCCGGGCCTGCGGGTCGCGGGCACCGCCGAGTTCGCCGGCCTCGAGGCGGCGCCGGACTGGCGCCGGGCGCGGGTGCTCGGGCGGCTGGTCAAGGAGCTGTTTCCGCGCCTCGATACCGCCCGGCCGAGCGAGTGGATGGGGCGGCGTCCGGCGCTGCCCGACACCCTGCCGGTGATCGGCCCGGCGCCCACGGCCGCCCAGGTGTTCTTCGCCTTCGGCCACGGCCACACCGGGCTCACCGCCGCGCCGATGACCGCGCGCATCGTGGCCGGCATGGTCACCGGCGAGCCGCTCAATTTGGATGTACGGCCCTACCGGGCGACGCGGTTCTGAGGGCGAAAGGGGTGGAACGTGTTGGTCCGAATCGCCGTTAGACGCCGGCGCCGGGGGTGGCCGACCAGGCCAGGATCGAAATGGCGAGACTGATCAGGCCCAGCAGCGCGAAGGCCCGGGCATCGCGTGCCCGACGGCCCTTGAGCTTGCGCGCGTGCCTGCCCATCGTGGCGGTCCTTACACCGCCGCCCGCTGGGGCGCGGTGGCGCTGGATTCGATACCGTCGGTCGGCGCGCGCAGCATGTAGCCGCGGCCCCAGACCGTCTCGATATAGTCCTTGCCGCCGGAGGCCGCGGTCAGCTTCTTGCGCAGCTTGCAGACGAAGACGTCGATGATCTTGGTCTCCGGCTCGTCGCGGCCGCCATAGAGGTGGTCGAGGAAGATCTCCTTGCTCAGCACCACGCCCTGGCGCTGGGCCAGGAGTTCGAGGATGCGATACTCCTTGGGGGTCACGTAGACGCGGTTGCCGCCGATCTCGACCGATTGGGTGTCGAAGTTGACCGTCAGGTCGCCGGTCCGGACCACCGCATCGTCGTGGCCCCTGAAACGCCGCAGGATCGCCTCGATCCGGGCCAGGAGCTCGCGGTTGTCGAACGGCTTGATCAGGTAGTCGTCGGCGCCGATGTTGAGCCCCTTGGCCTTGTGGCCGGCGTCGCTCAACCCCGAGAGGATCAGCACCGGCGCGTCGATCTGGTTGGCGCGCAACCGGCGCAGCACCTCAAACCCGTCCATGTCCGGCAACATCAGATCGAGCAGGATGACGTCGTAGGTATAGAGCCCGGCCGCCGCCAGCCCGTCTGCCCCCAGGCGCTTGATGTCGCAGGTGTGGTTCTTGGCCTTGAGCATCAGCTCGATGCTCTTCGCGGTGCCCTCGTCGTCTTCGATCAACAGTACCCACATGATTCGAAACTTCCTCCCTAGAATCGGCGCGCGACCGTTGCGTTCATCCCCCAGGAAACCCGCAATCTTGCCTTGGGCGCCCGCTTTAGGCGGCGGGCGCCAGTTTCGTGTCGTCGTGTTTCATGGTGCGCCAGCCCTCGCCGGCGGCGACCATGCAGGCGGTGCCGTTCGGCATCGAGACGATGATGGTCCAGGTGTTGCCGTCGCTGGTGGTCAGGACCTCGACCAGGCCGCCCTTGTTGGTGACGCCGATGGCGATCGGGGCCTCGCCGTACTTCTTGGCCAGGTGCCCGACCACCTCGCTGCGCGGGCTGCAGGCGCTCTGCGCCGCCGCCTCGAACGAGCCCAGGGTCACGACGGGAACCAGCGCCAAACCCAGATAGGCGGCTATCCATTTGATCTGCATCGAATTTCCTTCCCCTTGAAGGTGTTTGACCGGGCCGCCGGCGTGGCGGCCGTCGCGTTCACCATCGTTAACTGGATGTATTAAGATTAGTTAACGTTGCCGGTTAAGTTTTGTATTGCTTTGTAAGGGCACGTGTTTTCCGCCCCCTGGCAGGGGGGCGGTGGAAGGGGAGTGGAGGCGGAGCGGAGGGGCTTCGTTCAGCCCCGCGCCCGCAACAACCCATCGAGCAGCCGCGCGGCCTTCTTGCGGCCGTCCCGGGCCTGCATGTGGGCGCGGGTCGCGGCCAGCTTGGCGTGCATGGCCTTATCGGTGAGCAGGGTCTCGAGGGCCTGGGCCAGCTCCGCGCCGGACCAGTCGTAGCGGTGCAGCTTGAGGCCGTGGCCGGTCTCCTGGACGCGGGTCGCGTTGTCGTGGCCGTCCCAGACGTAGGGCAGGATCAGCGCCGGCTTGCCGAAGTAGAGGCACTCGGTGAAGGAGTTGTTGCCGCCGTGGTGGATCACCGCGTCGACCTGCGGGATCACCGAGGGCTGGGGATACCAACTCGCCAGGTGGACGTTGGGCGGCGGCGCCTGGTAATCGTCCCGGTAGTCGCCGACGTTGACCAGCGCCCGGTAGGGCAGGGTGGCGACGGCCGCGATGATGCGCTTCATCAACTCGGTGTCGCCCGCGCCCAGGCTGCCGAAGCTGATGTAGAGCAGCGGCTTGTCGTTGTGGGCCTGGAATTCCGGCACCGGGTAGGGTGGCTCCTTGCGGACGCAGCCCTCCAGGTATTGGAACCGCGTCGGGTCGAGGGGCTCGCGCCGCGCGAACTTGACCGGCTCGGGGTAGAGCAGCAGGTTGAGATCGGGCGAGGCTTCGAAGAATTCGCCGATCGGATAAGGCTTTTCTCCACATTCCTTCAGAAATTCATTGAACTTCTCGTGGGTCGGCCCGACGACCTCGTTGAAGCGCGCGGTGAAGCGTTCGAAGCCGTCCCGGTCGCCCACGCCACAGCCCGAGAGATGCGGCGGGATGTCCGGGTCGGGGATCTCGTTTTCGCTGCACGAGATGATCCGCACCCAGGGCACCCCAAAGCGTTTGACCGCCGGGAACAGCACCACGTTGTCGATACAGATCAGGTCCGGCCGGATCGTGGCGAGGATTCCGGGCAGCTCCTTCTCGGCCCAGACCGCGGTGTCGACGATCGCCTCCCAGCACTCCTTGACGTAGTTGTCGATCTGCTCGTAGGGCGACTTGGCGAAGTTCGGGATGTGGCCGTTGATGAAGTCGGACCAGTACTTGGCCATCACCTCCGGCGCCATGGGCGCGGACAAATTGACCGGGAACTCCTCGAAGCCGTAGCCCTCGAACACCCCGCCGAAGCCCGGATCGCAGATGAACACGGCGCGGTGGCCCAACTCCCGGCAGGCCTGGGCGATGCCCACCGAGTTGAGCGCCGGCCCGAAGGCGCCTTCCGGAAAGAATGCAATGGTCTTCTGGTCCGCCATCGCGCGTCCCGTTTTTTTATTCCGCTTCGTGGCCCGAATTGCACCACAGCGGCGGCGATTGGAAAAGGCCCGCGCGCCGGCGCGCCGAAAACCAGTGACACCGGAGCGTTGCTCTAGGAGGCGCGTATGGATTTAGCGGCGGCGGATAGGCGGCCAGCCGGCGTCGGGCGCAGGCGCGCGGCGGGCAGGCGCAGGGTGACGGTGGTGCCGACGCCCGGTTCGCTTTGCAGGTCCAGGGTGCCGCCGTGGAGCTCGGCCAGCGTCTTGCTCAGTGGCAGCCCCAGGCCGGTTCCCTCGTACTGGCGGTTGAGCGCGCTGTCGACCTGCCCGAACGGCGACAGCGCCTTGGGAATGTCCTCTTGCGCCATGCCGATGCCGGTATCCTGGACCTGGAACAGGTATCCGCCTCGGGCGTCGCACCAGGTCCTCAAGGTCACAACGCCCCCCGGCTTGGTGAACTTCACCGCGTTCGACAGCAGGTTGACCAGGATCTGCTTGAGCTTGCGCGCGTCCGCGTAAAGCGCCGGCAGACCGTCGGGAATTTCGGTTTCGAGAGTGATGCCGCCCGAGGTGGCGCGCTCGTGCACCATGTTCAGGGCCGAGCGGAGCAGCGGCGCGACCTCGATGTCGTCCTCGTGCAGTTCGGCCTTGCCGGACTCGATCTTGGAAAGGTCGAGTATGTCGTTGATGAGGTCGAGCAGGTGCTGCCCGGAGTCGTTGATGTCGGCCGCGTAGTCGCGATACTTGGCATTGCCCAGCGCGCCGAACATCTCGTCCCGAAGAACCTGGGCAAAGCCGATGATGGCGTTCAGCGGGGTCCGGAGCTCGTGGCTCATGTTGGCCAGGAACTCGGACTTGCTGCGGTTGGCGAATTCGGCCTGATCCCTGGTCGCCCGCAGATCGGCCTCGGTCCGCTCGCGCCGGGCGACCTCTCGGGAGAGGTCGCGGGTGCGCTCCTCGACCCGGACCTCCAGCTGCGCGTAGGCCTTGTCGCGCTCTCGGTCCGCCCGACTCAGCGACCTTTCGAAGCGGCGAATGACCGTCCTCAAGGTCAGGGACAGGATGCCGCCGACCAGACCGAAAATGGCGACGATCGCCGCGACCGATTTCCAGAACGCGGTCCGGAAGGACGTCACGTCCATGAAGAACAGGATCTGGCCGATGTCCCGGCCGCCCGCATCGATGAGCGGCGTCAACAGGACCCGGGTGGCCGAGCCATCGCGCGCGGTCAGCGTTTGCGCGGCCGCGACCGAGCCGCCGTGTTGCCCGAGAAGCCGGCCGAGCGCCTCGGGCGGAACTCGATTCACGTTCATGTTGATCAGGACATGGTCCTCGGCGAGGTCCCAATCGGCGTCCCTGCCCAACATGCTCATGCCGGTGCGCCACTGGTCGCGGTCAAGCAAATCCTTGCGGATGGCGATGGCGACCTCGGTGGGCAGGGCCTTGGTCAGGCCGCCGATCGCATCCTCGATTTCCTGGCCAAGCTCGACATAACCGATGATCTCCCCGTCCACCCGCCACGGCGCCACCAGCCGCAAGGTCAGAGTCCCCAGGGGTCCGAGCTCGAGACCCCTGGCGAATCGGCCGGTCCGGACCGCCTCGCGCAGGGTGAAACGATCGATGACGTCGCCGTAACGCCGCGGGTCGTGGACCCGCAGGAAGCTCACGCGGTCCGAACCGGTAAAGAAGAAGTGGGTGATCCGGTGGCGCGGCGAAAAGTCGCGAAAGATCGGCAGGGCGGCCTGGTACAGCGCTTCCCGATCCCCGCTCCGATAGGCGCGGGACAGCTCGCCGTCGTGGTCCAGGTGCTGGATCATGATTTCCAGAAGCTCGAAGCGCTCGTCCAGTTTTTGCGCGAACATCCGCTCGCTGACCCGGATCAGGCGGTCGATGGCGCGCTGCTGGGAGGAATAGTTGAGCCACAGGAAGACCA
Organism: Pseudomonadota bacterium; assembly: GCA_022572685.1. Classification (GTDB taxonomy): domain Bacteria; phylum Pseudomonadota; class Alphaproteobacteria; order Kiloniellales; family J153; genus JACZVL01. Next base: position 2,421 of record JACZVL010000073.1, on the reverse strand, counting down.
CGGCCGAGGCGGCGAGCAGGAACACCAGCCCCACGATCAGCGGGATCAGCAGGAAGCGTTTCGGGTCCGGAGTGCGCCCGATGCCGGACATCACCTCAACCTTCGCCATGCCGCGGAGGCTTGCGCGTTTGCCGGGGACCTGCGGTTCACGTGAATTCCAGTCATCGATGTGCCGTGCCCCTGGCCCTTTTCCGGGTTTTTCGCTTGCCGGCGCAAGAAGAGGCCCGTTGAGATCTCCAACAGGCAAGATCGGTTTTTAGATTACCTGGGGTTAAATTAAACTTAAGGAATCGCTGTCCGGGGCTTCCCCCCGGCCTTGTGGGACCCCCCGGCCTTGTTGGACCCCCGGCCTTGTTGGACCCCCCTGGCCTTGTGGGGCCCCCGGCCGGGCCCTGGCCGCACCCTGGAGGCGTTGCGCCGGCGGTTTGTGGCCCGGGGGGTTCTTCGCGTATCATCGCGCCCTTTCAGGGCCAGGATACGGGTGACGTCGAGATGAACGAGATCAAGCGGCCGGCCAGGCATATCGTGCTGACCTCCCATCCCCGCGATGGCGAGCGGCGCTTGCCGATTACCTGGGGCGCGGCCGACCCGCGGGTGCGCGGACCGGTGATCGGCAGCCTGACCGACCCGGGCCAGCGCAACGTGATCGGGGCGCATTCGGGCTCCTATGCCCTCTACCGGGCACTGGCGATCGCGGCGGGCAGCCTCTCGCCCCTGCACAAGCCGGACCTGACCGACACCGCCCCGCCGGTGGAGCTGGGCCCCCATCCCCAGTGGTCGGACCCGGAGAAGATCGTCGCCCTCGACCCCTTCGGCCATCTGGCCGCCGAGGTATTCAAGGACCTGATCGCGGACGGCATCGACATCCGCCCGACCATCGCGGTCGCTCAGGCGCGGCTCACGGTCCCCGAATTCAAGGAGGAGATGCGCGCCGGCCGGCTCGAGCCCGACGGCAAGATCGTGCTGGAAAGCGGCGAGATCAACTGCACCAAGGTGGCGATCGAGCCGGTCTGGCACCTGCCCGGCGTGGCCCGGCGCTGCGGGATCGGCGAGCAGGACCTCAGGCGCTCGCTGTTCGAGCACACCGGCGGGATGTTCCCGGAGCTGGTGACCCGGCCGGACCTGCAGGTCTTTCTGCCGCCGATCGGCGGCGTCACCGCCTATATCTTCGGCGAGGTCTCCGCGATCGCCGATCCGAACCGCAAGCTGGCCTGCCGGGTCCACGACGAGTGCAACGGCTCGGACGTCTTCGGCTCCGACATCTGCACCTGCCGGCCCTACCTGGTTCACGGCATCGACATCTGCGTGCGCGCCGCCCAGGAGGGCGGGGCCGGGCTGATCGTCTATAACCGCAAGGAGGGCCGGGCGCTGGGCGAGGTCACCAAGTTCCTGGTCTACAACGCACGCAAGCGCCAGGCCGGCGGCGACACCGCGGATGCCTATTTCGAGCGCACTGAATGCGTGGCCGGGGTCCAGGACGTGCGCTTCCAGGAGCTGATGGCCGACACCCTTCACTGGCTCGGCGTCACCCGCATCGACCGCTTCGTGTCCATGAGCAACATGAAATACGACGCGCTGGTGCGCCAGGGCATCGAGATCGTCGAGCGTGTGCCGATCCCCGATGCGCTGATCCCCGAGGACGCCCGGGTCGAGATGGCCGCCAAGAAGGCGGCCGGCTACTTCACCGAGGAGTCCCCGCCCGACGCGGCCGTCCCGTCCGAGACCAAGGGACGGGGCGTGCCGGAACACTGAACGTGCCGGGTTTCGACGATTCTGCCGCGGCGGTCGCCTGGCTGCGCTCACCGGCGGCGATACGCGAGCGCTGCGCGATGGTCCTGGCGGCGGCGCGGGACGACGGGCTGGAACACTTCGCGCTCCACCCGGAGCGCCTCGAGCCCGCGGCCGGCTACGTCGTCGAAACCATCGCCGCCGACTATCCCGACCTCGAGGTGCCCACTCACAGCCGCTGGCGCCACTTCGCCGCCGGCGGTCGCGACCGTTGGGCCGGGCTGGCGGCGCGACTCGACGGGCTCTCCGGCGAGAAGGTGGGGCGCGAGGAAGTGGCGCGCATCCGCTTCGATCTCGCGGTCACCTCGGTACTGCTCGACGCCGGCGCCGGCGCCGACTGGCGCTACCGGGAGCCGGCGAGCGGGGAGACCTTTGCGCGCTCGGAGGGGCTCGCGGTGGCGAGCTTCGATCTGTTCGCGAGTGGCGCCTTCTCCTCGGACCCGGCGCGGCCGCTGCGCGCCGATGCGGCCGGGCTGACCGGGATCACCGAGGCGCGCCTGGCCGAGGCCTTCCAGGTTGGGCCGGACAATCCCCTGGTCGGGCTCGAGGGCCGCGCGGCGCTGCTGCGCGATCTCGGCGCGGCGCTCGAAGCGGCGCCGGCGCTGTTCGGCGCCCCGGCGCCACGGGTCGGCA
>JACZVL010000072.1 GCA_022572685.1 Pseudomonadota bacterium | reverse complement strand
GCCCCGGTGATCGACCACGGCGGACGCATCTACGGCCAGGACGACTTTAATTGCGATTGCTCGGACGCGGCGACCTTCGAGGCGCTCGCGCGCCTGCTGCCGGCGGACCCGGTCTGGGTGACCAGCCACCTGCGGCGCACCCACCAGACCGCGCGCGCGATCCGCGAACACCTGCCCGGCGACGGGCAGCCGGAGCCGCTGGTCGAGCCGGACCTGGCGGAGCAGAATTTCGGCGAGTGGCAGGGGCTGACCCACGACGAGCTGGCCGAACGCCGTAACGGCCAGTGGCACCGCTTCTGGCTCGCCCCGGCGGTGGAGACGCCGCCGGGCGGGGAGAGCTTCGTGGCGGTGGTCGAGCGGGTCGCCGCGGTGATCGCGCGCCTGTCCCGCGAACACGCCGGGCGCGACATCGTCGCGGTCACCCACGGCGGCACCATCCGCGCGGCGGTGGCGATCGCGCTCGACCTGGACCCGGAGCGCGCCTTGGCGATCGCGACCGAGAACTGCGGCCTGACCCGGGTCGACCACATCGCCGGCGAGGCCGGCAGCCACGCGCCGGGCACCGAGGCGGTGTGGCGGGTCGCCCACGTCAACCTGTCGCCCAAGGCGCTGGTCTAGGGCGAACCGGAGAGATTGGAGGATTCCATGAAAGCAGCCCTATCGCATCCGAACGCCCGGCGCCGCGCCGCCATGGTGGCGGTCCTGGCGGCGGTCCTGCTGGTCCCCGGGCCGGCGCGCCCCGCCCTGGCCGCCAGCGCCGCCGAGGAATTGGTCGAGGAATCCCGGTTCTCGCTCGAGCGCATGCTGGTCGACGACGAGTTGCCGGAGTTGAAGGGCTACGTGACCCGGGCGCGCGGCCTGCTGATCGTCCCCCAGCTGGTCAAGGGCGGCTTCATCTTCGGCGCCGAGGCCGGCACGGGCGTGCTGATGGTGCGCGGCGGCGACGGGAGCTGGAGCGCGCCGGCCTTCTACACCCTGGCCGCCGGCAGCATCGGCCTGCAGATCGGCGGCCAGGTCTCGGAGGTCGTGTTCACGGTGATGAGCGAGGGCGCGGTCGAGGCCCTGCTGCGCAGCGGAGTCAAGCTGGGTGTTGACTTGAGCATCACCGTCGGCCCCATCGGCAAGGGCCTGGAGGCCTCGACCACGACCAATCTGAGCGCCGATGTCTTTGCCTTCTCCAAGAATGTCGGGCTGTTCGGCGGCGGCGCGCTGGAGGGCGCCAAGCTGTTCGCCCGCAAGAAACTGAACGAAGCCTACTACGGGACCGGGGCGACGCCGCGCGCCATCGTGATCGAGCGCGACTTCTTCAACCCGCAGGCCGAGAAGCTGCGCCAGGCCGCGCCGTAGCGCCCCCTTGGCCTTGTCGCCAGGCGCCGTCAGCATGTATAGAAGGGCCCGGTCACAAGGGAGGAACGAGCCATGACGGCTGCACAGAACAACCGGCCGCGGGGCGTCTTCGCCGCCGCGCTGACCCCGCTCAAGGACGATCTCAGCCCCGACATCGAGGCGACCATCGGGCACTACCGCTGGCTGCTGGACCAGGGCTGCGACGGCATCGTCTGCCTGGGCACCACCGGGGAAGCCAATTCCTTCTCGCTCGACGAGCGCCTGGCCTTGCTCGACGCGCTCGGCGAGACCGAGTTGCCGGCCAAGCTGGTGGTCGGCACCGGCTGCTGCGCCGTGCCCGACAGCGTGCGCCTGAGCCAAAAGGCGCTCGAGATCGGCGCCGCCGGGGTCCTGGTGCTGCCGCCGTTCTACTACAAGGGCGTCAGCGACGACGGCCTCTACGGCGCTTATGCCGAGACCATCGAGCGCGTCGGCGACCCCGCGCTCAAGCTCTACATCTACCACTTCCCCAAGATGACCGCGCTCGATATGAGCCTGGAGTTGATCGGGCGCCTGATCGCGGCCTATCCGGACACCGTGGTCGGGCTCAAGAACAGCTCCGGCGACTGGGACAGCATCGCGGCCATGATCGCGGCCTTCCCCGGCTTCGACGTCTTCGCCGGCTCCGAGGAGTTCCTGCTGCCGACGCTCGAACTCGGCGGACCGGGCTGCATGTCGGCGACGGTCAACCTGCTGGCGCCGCAGTCCGCGGAACTCTATGCCAAGTGGCAAGACGCGGGCGCCGAGGCCCTGCAGGAGCACCTGACCGCGCTGCGCACCACCCTCGGCCGGTCCGCGCCGATTCCCTCCATGAAGGCCCTGCTGGCGCGCCAAAGCGGCCACGCCAACTGGGCCAAGGTGCGCCCTCCGCTGGTCGCCCTCGACACCGCCCAGACCGAGCGCCTGGCCGCCGAGCTCGCGGCCCAGGGCCTGGAGCTGGCGGCGGCGGCGTAGGAAAGGGGACAGTCCCCTTTAATTCAGTGATTCTCGTTTGATATTAATTAGTTATATAAGATATCAAAATAATACATTGAAAAATATAGATAAAACTGGAAATAAAGGGGACTGTCCCCTTTATCGCTCACTCCGCTTTGGTGTAGCGTTCGGTGCCGGGCGGCAGGCGGCTGGTATCCAGGAACTCGTGGTGGTGCACCACCGTGTCCTCGCCGTCGAGCAGGATCACGTTGTAGGCCGGTGGCGCGTGGTCGAAGGACATCGGGCGCTCGGGCTCGAGCTCGAGCCGCACCTGATGCACCAGCGAACGTAACGCCGCATAGGGAATGCCGCGCCAGGACCCGCTCACCGGCCGGTGCACGTGACCGAAGAAGATGTGCCGGATGCTGCCAGCCTCGGCCACGACCCGGGCGAAACCCTCGGGCTCGGCGAGCCGGATCGCATCGAGGCTCGGGATGCCGATGTCGAACGGCGGGTGGTGCATGAACAGAGTGACCGGCCGGCCCGCCTCGGCCAGGCGCGCCTCGAGCCAGGCCTGGCGCTGGGCGCAGAAGCTGCCCGAAACCTGGCCCGGTTCGTGGGTGTCGAGCAGGATTATGTCACCGGCGCCGGTGGTCACCACCGTCTGCACGAAGCCGTGTTCGTCGCGCGGCGCCTCGGGGAAAGCGCGCAGGAAGTTGTCCCGGTCGTCGTGGTTGCCGAGGGTCAGCCGATAGGGAACCTGGAGCGCGGCCAGCGTCTCGCGCAGCACCTGGTAGGCCTCGGGCGCGCCGTGGTCGGCCAGGTCCCCGGTGAACAGGCAGAGCTCGGCGTCGCCGTGGCGTTCGTTGATGTCGGCGATCGCCGCCGCCAGCCGCGCCCGTGGGTCGAGGCCGAACAAAAGCGTGCCCGGCGGCACCAAATGAAGGTCGGAGACCTGGATCAGCTTCATCGGGAACAGGGCTCCAGGTTCAAGTGCCGGCGGCCTCCCGCTCGCTCTTGCGCGGGCGCTGGCTGGCGCTTTTGAGCTGGCCGCAGGCGGCCATGATGTCCTGGCCGCGGCTGACCCGAACCGGAGCCGAGAGCCCGGCGTCGTTGAGGATCTTGGCGAAGCGCGCGATCGCGCGCCGGCTCGAACATCGATAGGGCGCGCCGGGCCAGGGATTGAACGGGATCAGGTTGACCTTGGCCGGCAGGTCGCCAAGCAGGCGCGCCAGCTCCCGCGCGTCGGCCTCGGAGTCGTTGACGCCGTCGAGCATGACGTACTCGAAGGTGATGCGCCGGGCGTTGTGGGCGCCGGGATAGGCGCGGCAGGCGGCCAGCAGCTCGGCGATCGGATACTTGCGGTTGAGCGGCACCAGCTCGTCGCGCAAGCTGTCGCGGACCGCGTGCAGCGAGACCGCGAGCCCGACCCCGAGCTCCGCGCCGCAGCGTTCGATCAGCGGCACCACGCCGGCCGTCGACAGCGTGATCTTGCGCCTGGAGAGGGCCAGGCCCTCGTCGTCCAGGACGATGCGGATCGCGGCGGCCACGTTGTCGAAGTTGTAGAGCGGCTCGCCCATGCCCATCATCACCAGGTTGGTGACGCGCCGCCCCTCGCGGGTGCGCGGCCAGTCGCCGATGTCGTCGAGCGCGGTCAGGATCTGGCCGACGATCTCGCCCGCCGAGAGGTTGCGCACCAGCGCCTGGGTGCCGGTGTGGCAGAAGCGGCAGGTCAGGGTGCAGCCGACCTGGGCGGAGACGCAGAGCGTGCCGCGGTCGTCCTCGGGGATATAGACCGTCTCGACCTCCTGGCCGTCGGCCAGGCGCAGCAGCCACTTGCGGGTGCCGTCCGTGGAGAGAAGGGCGCTCACCGCCCGCGGCCGTTCGAGGACGTAAGCTTCGGCCAGGCGCGCGCGGAAACCCTTGGACAGCGTGGTCATGGTCTCGAAGTCGCGGGCGCCCTGGTGGTAGATCCAGTGCCACAGCTGGCGCGCCCGGAACGCCGGCTCGCCGAGCCCGCGCACCTCGGCCTCGAGCTCGGCGCGGCCGAGCCCGGCCAGGTTCCGGGGCCCCGTGGCGGCGGCCTCGGGCGGTGCGAAGTGCTTGGCGTGGGCGGTGCCGCTCATGACAGCAGACAGATAGGGCGCGGGCGGGCGGCTGGCAAGGCGGGACGCGAATCGGCCGTGTTCCGGTTTGAAATATGGCCGAAAAATGCTATAATTTGACTGTTTTAAACATCCTGCTGGGGCGGCTGCAGCGAAATTGGCAACGCAGAAAGCAAACATCAATTCGGACATATTGGCCTGGGCCAGGAAGGAAGCAGGGATTTCCCTTGCCGAAGCGGCCAGCCGTGCCAAGATTTCTGCGACGAAAGACAAGACCGCCGAGCAGCGCCTTGAGGAGTGGGAGAAGGACAAAGACAAGCCCACGCAAAACCAACTCGCAGCGATCGCAAAAGCCTACTATCGCCCTGTTCTGACGTTCTACCTGCCTAGCCGGCCCGCTCCGAACGCTGATGTTGCAGATTTCAGGACTGTGGGGGATGGGGGTGTTGGCGCACCTTCCCCAAAGCTACGCGCTCTCGTTTCCAAAATAAAAGCCCGCCAGCAGGAAATGCTGGAGCTTTTGAGGGAGAATGAGAACGAGGAACTAGAGCCTCTGCCTTTCGTTGGGCGGTTCCGCTCTCGCCGGGACGTCGAGGAGGTCGCAAAGGATATTGAGCGGGTGCTTAACCTACCTCTCAGCAGGCGGGAACAGCTCGATGGCAATGATGCCTTGTTCCGGCTTATCCGGAATAGTGCAGAGGATACGGGTGTCTTTGTTCTCGCGCAGGGTGATCTAGGGAGCCATCACACGGATATCGCTCCGACTGAGTTTAGGGGCTTCGCTCTGGCCGATCCAATCGTGCCTTTCATCTTGCTCAACGATAACGACGCCCGGGCGGCGCAAACCTTTACACTCGTCCATGAACTGGCGCACCTGTGGATTGGCGACACGGGTATCAGCAATTTCGACCCATTCAACGGGGAAGATGGAAGCAGTCGCGTTGATGAGCGTTTTTGTAATGCCGTCTCCGCGGAGTTCCTGATGCCGAAGGAAGCGATAGCCAGGGTTTGGCAAATACACCGCTCTCTCAACCTTCCCGAAGCCATCCGATCTATTGCGAGACACTTCGGGGTAAGCAGAGCTGCGGTGGGCCACCGGCTCTGGCGTCTCGGAAAGATCGACGGCGATCGCTGGTGGCCTCTGTACGAGAGCTATAAGGTTGACTGGGCGGCCAGGAAGAAAAAGCTCTCCGAAAGCAAAGATAAAAAACCCCCGCCCGTCTACTACCCCATTAAGGCATACCAGCTTGGCCGTCGGCTGATCCGGACGGTACTTAATGCCCTAGACGCGGGAGATATGTCCTATTCCCGCGCCTCCCACATTCTTGGCGTTGCGCCAAACGGTTTTGAAAAGCTGCGGTCGAGGGTCGGGTAGCGCATGTACCTCCTCGACGCGGATACGCTCATCAAAGCGAAGAACACCTATTACCAATTCGACCGAGTGCGCCCGTTCTGGGAGTGGCTTGTCTACCAAGCCGAGATGGGTGAGGTGCGAATGCCGATTGAGACGTGGGTTAAGATCGGCGACAAAACCCCGGAACGACGGGACGATCTCGCGCTATGGGCTATTGAGCACAAGGATACCTTGGTGATTGAGGACCGCTCTTATGATGAACGATTTCCAGACGTGCTCGCGATGTATCGGTGGCCGGATGGTCGCCCCTTGACGGAAGCCGACATCGAAACAATTGGTGACGATTATCAACTAATTGCCTGTGCAATCCATAACAAAGCAACCGTTATCACAGGCGAGGTCTATGCAGGGTCGGTCGGACCTAACCGTAAGGTCCCAAACGTCTGTGAGGACCTTGGGATCGACTGGACCAACCTTGAGGGTTCAGTCGGCAAGCCAGGGCTTGTCGACATCCTCGACTTCCGGACAGACTGGAATAAATAGGGGTGAGTTAGACGTCCGGCACTGGCAAAATCTCGGTCTCCATGGCGGCACCGGTGCGACGCCCTCATTGGGACGATTCGCCGACATACGAGCCCGCATCGTGCTTTCGGTAAGTCAAAATTTCCAACTGAGTCACGACCGACGAGTCCGGTCCCAACACGGCGCTTCGGCCCGCCCCTACAGCCCGCAGGCCTTGCCGATCGCGCGGTAGGCCTTGGCGAAGCCCTTGAGCGAATAGGTGTCGGTGGTGAGGGTGCCGCTCATGACAGCAGACAGATAGGGCGCGGGCGGGCGGCTGACAAGGCGGGACGCGAATCGGCCGTGTTCCGGTTTGAAATATGGCCGAAACCGCCCGGAACGCCGGCTTTTCAGCGGATCATGCCCGCTTTGTGACCAATTCCGGACCTTGGCGAGGAGGAACGGAAGGGCTGGGGCAACAACGTTTGGTGCCTGGCAAGCCACCATGACCGTCGGGCCGCGGTCCTCGCCACGCGGGACTTCCTCCACTCGCAACTCGACCCTGGGACGGTTCCCGTTGGGAGACCGCACCATGTTAATCGGTTCGCCGGTTAACCGCGCCGGCTCGATTTATGGCGCCCTACGACGGGATTATCGGCGGCATGGGACAATCGAGGACATCCGAAAAGGCGCGCAGCAATTCGACTTCAACGGGAGATATTTTTCGATCATATACGACACTGGCGGCACAGGCCTTCAGTAGTTGCGGCTTGGCCAGGGGTTTCAGCCTGGCAAGTTTTTGCAGCGAACGATCCAGATCCGAAAGACTGATTTCATTTTTCGCCACCAATTGAAGCCCGCCGAACTTCAGCGTTTTTGCCGCTGCACTAAACGCGTCTTCGACATCTTTTCGATCCTGATGACCGGCATGGGCCATTACGGAGAGGAACAACCCAATTTCCTTCTTGAGTTGGCCGAGATGGGAATAGCGCGCTGTTGTGTGGGTCAGCTTGAAGAACTGCCCATCCAAGTGGTTAAACAGAATTTTCTGTAACGACCATTCCAGCAGGTCGACCCTGGAATCCATTTCGATCAACGCGATCAGATTCTCCCTGAATGATTCGTACTGACGGATCGATAACTGCTTCAGCGCCGGGATGACGATATCGATCAGTGGCAGCCGATATTTGATATCGAGTCCATCCATCTCTGGTATAAGTTTGTGCGTTAACACGAAGACATCCGGCTCGGCGTACTCCTGCAAACGCTTCAATTGCCGGCCCCGAACCTCCGGCCCCGGATCAAGCACCAGGGAATAAACGACGGCGCGGGCGCCATAGGGCTCACGGGCGGCCTCTTTAACGACCCTGGGCAACTCCGATATCAGCGAGCGGGCGTAATCGATCGTTTCCTGTTTCGGGTTGCCGATTTGATCGATTGCGTTCGCGACATCGGCCATGGCGGCGCCGGTGACGACAGTGGCGACCTTTTGGGCAAGCTCTTCTCGCGTCAGGGGCTCTTTTTTGTCGGCTTCTTCCTCGTCTCGGAGTGAGTCGGTTTTGTCGGACGAATCGAATTTGCCGTCCCAATGAGGATCGATGCGCAGGATACGCTTGGCCAGCGGCGGGTGTGTGGCGGACAATGATTGCATGAAACCCGAAATGCCTTGGGCAAAAAAAGCATGGCTGACTTCGGGCGCGCCGGGGTTTGCCACTTTGGAACCGAACTCGAGCCCCCCGATTCTCTTCAACGCGCCCGAAATCCCGTCCGGGTTGCGGGTAAACTGAACCGCCGAGGCATCCGCCAGGTATTCCCGTTGCCGGCTCACCGCGGCCTTGATCAGGCCACCGAAGAACGTACCGGCAAAGCCGATGACCATCAGCCCAATAGCCAGCGCCAGTATTCCGCCCGACCCTTTACCGCTACGCCGCCCGCGTCTCGAATAAGAAGCGGATATCAAAATATAGTAGCCAATAATGCCGATAATCAGGATACCGTTTAGCACGCCCATCAAGCGAATGTTGAGCCGCATATCACCATTGAAAATATGGCTGAACTCATGGGCAATGACGCCTTGCAACTGATCGCGACTCAATTGATCGATCATCCCCTGGGTGACCCCGATGACGGCATCGCGTGGCGAGAAACCGGCCGCAAAGGCATTAATACCCGGTTCATCCGCAAGCAAATAAACCGGCGGCGCCGGCGTGCCGGAAGCGATGGCCATTTCCGCCACCACATTCAACAATCTGCGTTGCTTCAGGTCATCGGTGTTTTGCGGGATCAGTTTTCCACCCAGTGCCTCCGCAACGGTTTTGCCACCAGCCGATAGAGCCATGATCTTGTAGAGACTGCCCGCCAACACCACGACACCGACACCTGCGCTGACAGCGGCGAATGTCCGCCAATCCATTTGCTGGAGAAATGTTCCGCCGTCTTGCATCTGTTCGCGATCGATATAACCGAACACCACCATGACCAAGAGATTGGTCATGATGATTAAGGTGACCACAGCCAGAGTAAACAGGAAGACAAGCTGAAACGTGTTTTTACGAACGCGGTCTTGTGATTCAAAGAAGTTCATTTCAAACTTCAGGTTATAAACAGAATTTAAAAAGATACTTTTGGCGCGGCTTGGATGGCTTGGCTATCTTCGAATTCCAGGAAGGTCGCATCCTGCGTATGCCCGAAACTAGGAGCAAAGAACACGGGCGGAAAACTCTGTTTAAAAGTGTTATAGGCCATCACCTGGTCGTTAAAGGCCTGGCGGGCGAAGGAAACCTTGTTTTCGGTGCTGGTAAGCTCTTCACTTAACTGCATCATGTTCTGATTGGCCTTCAGATCCGGATAGGCCTCCATCACCATATTAAAATTCATCAAGGCTCCGGCCAATTTGCCTTCTGCACCGATCAGGTCCTTCATCGCCCCGGCATCGCCCGGATCGGCCGCGGCGCTGGATAGCATATTTGCCGCCGCATTGCGCGCCTCAACCACTGCCTCCAGGGTTCCACGCTCGTGCGTGATGTAACCCTTGGCGGTCTCGACAAGATTCGGTATCAGGTCGTAACGCCGTTTTAATTGCACCTCGATCTGTGCGAAGGCGTTTTTGAAGCGATTCTTTAGCGTAACCAGTTTATTGAATATCCCGATCACATATAAAATGATCAGCGCAACAACAACCAGAATGACTATTAATGTGATATCCATATTTCTCGCGTTTCGAAAAAACCAATGGGGTCAGAGCAAATCGATGCGGCCTTTCTTGGCAAGTTGTTTCAGTAGGTGTCCCCCGGACGAAATCCAACTTCGCGAACATCGTACCACATTCCCACCGCCTGGGGAACTGCATCCCCTTTGCAGCCGTCCGATGGCCTGATTTGGGTAATCGGCCCGCGCTGGCAAGGCCCGTCGCCCATATTTTCCGTCCTCCAGACACACCCCCCCTCCTGTCGATTTCACCTGGCCGTCGATTGACCCGTCCTACGCCGGAGCGGGTCTTCGCCGTAGATCATCGATCAGGCTCAGGATTTTCCGGACCGGCTCCTTCGGCACGGCAACCTCGGCCAATCGGAACGTGACGTACCGGCCCTGGCGCACGACCTTGGCGCCAATCTCGGACCCCATGGCCGCACCGGAACGATGACCCCTTTCGGACGATTGGCCGACATGCGAGTCCGCGCCGCGTTTTCGGCAGGTCAAGTTTCAAACTGAGATGGAACCCGCGCCCGGGCGCGGCGCTTCGGCCGGCGGCTACAGCCCACAGGCTTTGCCGATCGCGCGGTAGGCCTTGGTGAAGCCCTTGAGCGAATAGGTGTCGGTGGTGAGGGTGCCGCGCGTGGAGGTGCCCTTGACCACCATCCGGTTGCCCTTCTTCATGGCCTGGACCAGCTTCTTGTCGGTCGCCGCGTCCAGCGCCCAGGCGCCGTCGTCCTGGGTGAACAGCTCGAAGCCCTGCTTGCCGATCGCGACCGCGACCTTGCTGTCCTTCTGATAGGCGTAGCCGGCGATGATGCTGACCTCGCCGATGCGCTTCTCGGCCGGGCGGTGGGTGACGATCGCGAAGACGTCGCCGCGCTTCTTATAGTCGCCGGTCGCCTTGGTGGGCTCGCTCGACATATAGCAGGCCGGATTGCCGTCCTCGGAGAACTGGAACGCGCTCCAGTCGCTGAAATCGCCGATGCGCTTGATGCCCTGGGCCTGCGCCGCCGCGCCGAGCAGCGCGGTCAAGGATATCGCGATGAGAAGAACTCGAAGGGTCTGAATCATGGCACGCATTATAGTCACATTTTGTCCTGGTTGAACCCTATGAAATTTCCCGCTTGTGTTTCAGTTTGACGGGTCAAGCCACTTCCGCGCGTTCTTGATAAGCGCATCGGATTTGCCGAGCATCTCGCCCGCCTCCGAAGGCGATACCAATTCGGCGGCTACGTCCCGCATTGTGCCTATGAGCTGGTAAAAGGCAGTCATTTCAGAACATTTCGGCTCCTCGAGTCGCTCCAGCAGTGCTTCCAGGACAACCTGAATGGAGAAAGAAAGAGTTGTTCGGCCATCGTCAAAATGATCCACACACTCGGATGCCATGTCGACAAGACCAGAAAGATCGTGCGCGAGCGGCAAATGTCCCGTCGCACGAATTGCGTCAATTTCTTCGAGCAACCGGTTCGCGGTTAAGAACGGAGATATCAGGGAACCTCATGAGGCTTTCGTGACGTGAAGTCATATCGATTGAAAATAGATATCAGATCGTATCCCGATTCTTTAAGACGTTCCGCTGCCCCCTCGCAACGGTCTACGATCGTCAACACGCAAACGACGTTGCAGTCGCGACTTTGCATCGCGGCGACGGCTTTGAGGACCGACTCACCGGTGGTCGTAACGTCATCAACAATGATTAATCTATCTCCCTCTTCGGGATCGCCATCAATCATTTGCTGCATACCATGAGTCTTCCGCTCATTTCGTACCCAGAATCCCTTTAATGGCCGAGGCGTAAGATATGATTTCTGAACCACAGAGAGCAGAACAGGAGCCGCGCCCACCAACAGGCCGCCAATGTATTCGGCGTCATAACCTTCCAATTTCTCTAGAACCAGATCCGCGATTAGGTTCAAGCCCTCTGGATCGAGCATGGTCGGCTTCATATTGAAGAACACGTCGCTCTTCTTGCCGGACGATAACGTGAATTCCCCTTCCCGGAAGGATTTCTCGGCGATTATCTCGCGAAGACGCGCTCGGCTTGAGTCATCTTGTTCTCGGGCGGTCATATTCACCAACATGGTTCCCCCTTGCTGATGGTCGCCAACGCAAGCCCCATCATCTAGTATGTACCCTGACCCCGTCCTACTATATGTCAGGGTCTGGAATCACTTTATACGCCTCATGTTTTCGCGCCGCAATCTCGAACCAGCAATTTCCATATCGATAATGGAGTATTCCAGGCACGGTTCGATACCTAGCCAATAGGTATGCAACACTGACCTAATTTGTCAACTCAACAACCCCCCGGATTCCCGCCACAGCCTATCCGTTATCCCCGCCGCCGCTACGGAATACCTGGCCGCCGTGCACGTGCTCGGGCAGGCCCTCGGGCGCGGCCCGCGGATTGAGCGGCCGGCGCGCGAAGCGGCCGCGGCTGATCAGGCGGTCGTACATGACGATGGCGCCCGCGATGCCCACGTTGAGCGAGAACTTGGTCGGGATTTCGACCAGCCGCTCGCAGCGCGCCCGCAGCTCCGGCGACAGCGCGCCGCGCTCGGGTCCGAACACGTAGGCGGCGGCGTTGGGATGGTGGAAGCTGGGCAGCTCGACCGCATCCTCGCTGAGCTCGACCCCGATCAGCGCGCAGCCGCGCGGCAGGGCGAGTGCGTCCGCGCTGTCGTAGGTGTAGAGCGGCAGGTGCTTGGCCGCGTCCGAGGTGTCCGAAAGGCGCACCTCGCGGGCCGCGAATTTCGGCGCGATGGTGAAGAAGAAGCTGGCGCCGAAGGCATGAGCCGAGCGGATCAGGTTGCCCAGGTTCATCGGCTTGCTGATGTTCTCGGCGCCGATCGCGAAGTAGCCACGCATGACGCGAGAACTTGCATGGCGGGCGCGGTAGAGGCAAGCTTGTTGGGCTCCCGCCCGGGCCGTCCGGGACCGGGCCGTTGGTAATATTTCGAGCGCCCAGGGCCGAATGACCGATATCGATACCCAGACCCCGCCCAAGACGGACCCCACCTTCGCCACCCCGGCCCATGACACTCCGGCCCGCGGCGCCAATCCGGTGCTGGTCGAGGCGACCCGCGGCGCCGTGGTCGAAAGCCGCCACCGCGGCGCCTTCGCCGTGGTCGACGTCGAGGGCCGCGTCATCGCCAGCGCCGGGGATACCGAACGGCCGATCTACGCCCGCTCGGCGATCAAGCCGCTGCAGGCGATCCCGCTGGTGGAAAGCGGCGCGGCCGAGGCCTTCGGCCTGGGCGATGCGGAGATCGCGCTGGCCTGCGCCAGCCACCGCGGCGAGCCGCGCCACGTCGCGGCCGTGACCGCCTGGCTGGCGCGCATCGGCTGTTCGGTCGCGGACCTGGAATGCGGCACCCATCCGCCCAGTGACCCGGCGGCCCTGGCCGAACTCCTGGGCGCGCGCGGGACCCCCCATGCGGCGCACAACAACTGTTCGGGCAAACATTCCGGATTCCTCACCCTGGCCCGGCACCTGGGGCTGCCGACCGAGCGCTACATCCGCTTCGAGCACGGGGTTCAGCAGCAGGTGCTGGGCGCGCTCGAGTCCATGACCGGCCTCGATCTGGGCGCGGCGCCGCGCGGCATCGACGGCTGCGGCATTCCGGTCATCGCGGTGCCGCTCGGCAACCTGGCGCGGGCCATGGCGCGCCTGGCCGACCCCGCCGACCAGCCGGAGCCGCGGCAGGCGGCCTGCGCGCGCATCCGCGCCGCCATGGCGGCCGAACCCTTCATGATCTCCGGGACCGGCCGGTTCTGCACCCGGGTGATTTCGGAGACCGGCGGCCGCGCCCTGGTCAAGACCGGCGCCGAGGGCGTTTTCTGTGGCGCGCTACCCGGGCGGGGCCTGGGCATCGCGCTCAAGATCGACGACGGCGCGGGCCGGGCCGCCGAGGTCGCCATGGCCGGGCTGCTGGCGCGCTTCGATCTGCTCGACGCCGGACACGAACTGCTGGCCCCGCAACTGCACAACCGCGCCGACGCCGTGGTGGGCGTTCTTCGCCTGCCCGCCGGCGGCCCGATCTGAGCCGGCCGGGGCCAGGGGGGGAGGCGCGGACCATGCGCGCGGTGCGCTGCGAGGCCTGGGGCGAGCCGGAGGTGCTGCACCTGGGCGAGGTCGAGGTGCCGGAGCCGGGCCCGGGCGAGCTGCGCCTGGCGGTCCACGCCGCCGGGGTCAACTTCGCCGACATCCTGATGGTCGCGGGGCAGTACCAGGAGAAGCCGGCCTTTCCCTTCACCCCGGGCCTGGAAGCCGCCGGGGTGGTCGAGGCCGTGGGCGAGGGCGTGACCCGGGTCGCGCCCGGCGACCGGGTGCTGGCCCTGCCGGCCACCGGCGCCTTCGCCGAGGCCGCGCTGGCCGGCGAGGACAGCGTCTTCAAGATCCCCGACGCCATGGATTTCGTCACCGCGGCCGGCTTCGCGGTCACCTACGGCACCGCCCAGGGCGCGCTCGACTGGCGCGCCCATTTGCAGCCCGGCGAGCTGCTGCTGGTCCACGGCGCGGCGGGCGGCGCGGGCCTGGCCGCGGTCGAGGTCGGCAAGGCCATGGGCGCGACCGTGATCGCCACCGCGCGCGGACGTGAAAAGCTCGCGGTCGCCCAGGAGCACGGCGCCGACTACCCGATCGATACCGGCACCGAGGACGTCCGCGCCGAGGTCCGGCGCATCGCCGGCGAGCTCGGCAAGCAGGGCGCCGAGGTGGTCTTCGATCCGGTCGGCGGCGCGCTGTTCGAGGCCTCGCTGCGCTGCGTCGCCTGGGGCGCGCGGCTGGTCGTGATCGGCTTCGCCGCCGGCACGGTGCAGCAGATCCCGGCCAACATCCTGCTGGTCAAGAACGTCTCGGCGATCGGCTTTTACTGGGGCAGCTACCGGGCCCGCGCGCCCGAGCTGGTGGCGTCCGGCTACGCCCAGCTGTTCGAGTGGTACGCGGCCGGCAAGCTCAGGCCCCACGTCTCGCATCAGTTGGACCTCGCCGAGGCCGGCGCCGCGCTGGGATTGCTCAAGTCCCGCAAGTCCATCGGCAAGGTGGTGCTGATCACCGGACGAAATACCAAAGGTCCTTGATATTATGACCGAGCCGGTCCGGGACCAGTACGAGGCCTATCCCTACCCGGCGCGCGACCCGAAGGACGAGC
>JACZVL010000071.1 GCA_022572685.1 Pseudomonadota bacterium | reverse complement strand
TGTCTGGAGCTTATCGCAAGCCTAGAGTTGACCTCCAGGGTACTGGATAACAAACACCGGGACGAGGTGATCCTGGGTGTGATAAAGACGCTCGGCTCCGAGCTTCCGGTTGCTGGATGTAGCCGGCTCGACGTTTGGGAGGAAGGCTGGATGGGGAATCTACGCGCTTTCGTGGAGTCGGGCTTTGACCTGAATGCCCTCCTCCCCGGTTACTACCGGAAGGGTCAACAGGTCATGCGGCTACGCGGTCAGTACGTCCTGCCGGAGAGCCCCGATTTCGAGGCGAACTTTCTAACCATCCTCAGAGTCTGGCTTGCCGGAACCTTCTTTGAGCGTCTGAGAGTCCGGACCCTTTCGACTCGCCACCGCCCGTTCCGCCTCCAACCGTCGCACCTTCTGCAGGGTGGTTTCCAAGAGGCGCCTATTGAAGTTGATCAGATCGGCGAGGATGGCGAACAGCAGGGCGACGAAGCCCATCAGCACCAGGACCCCGCCGAGGATCAGGGACTGAACGTGCCCAGCGCCGTCGCCGGCCAGGTAGAAGTAGACGAACCGCAGGATCGGAATGGCGCCGGCCAGGCCCAGGACGATGCCGATGTAGCCGAACAACCGCAGCGGATGGTACATGGCGTAGATGCGCAGCATGGTCGCGAGCGAGTTCACCACGAAGTGCGGGATGCTCTTGAACAGCCGGGACGACCGGGTCGCCGGGTTGGTCTCGATCGGCACCGTGGCGACCGCGATCTGGTGGCTGCCCGCCTGGATCAGCGTCTCGATGGTGTAGCTGAACGGCGAGACGACGTTGAGCAGCATCGCGGTGTCTCGCGAGAAGGCCCGGAAGCCGCTCACCGGATCGGTCACCTCGGTCCGCGACAGGCGCTGGACCACCGCGGTTCCCAGGGCGTGCAGCCGCCGCTTGGCCGGGGAGTAGTGGGGGTTCTGCTGAACCTGCCGGTCGCCAACGACCAGTTCCGCCTCGCCCTCGAGGATCGGCCGAATCAACGCGGGGATGCTGGATCCCGCGTACTGGTTGTCGCCATCGGTATTGACGATGATATCGGCGCCGAGCCTCAGACAGGCATCGATCCCGGTTCGGAAGGTCTCGGCCAGACCCTTGTTCGCCGTATGCCGAATGACGTGATCCGCCCCGGCCCGCCACGCGACCTCGACCGTGGCATCGGTCGAACCGTCGTCGATCACCAGCACCTCGACGCTGTCGACCCCGGGAATCGCGCGCGGGACGTCGGCGATCGCTTCTCCAAGCGTCTGTTCTTCGTTGAAACAGGGAATCTGGACGATCAGCTTCATCGTTTCACGGGCTTCGGGACAGGACTCAGGGTGACGCTACTGCGGTCTGGTTAACATGCGGTAACCTTCCGGTCGCGATCAACGGGAAAATGCCTCGAGGACCGATCTCGATTCGGCCGTGCGGCGGGCGCCAAACGGAACCCCGCGCTAGTCGGCCTTCCGTCGATAGACCCGCTGCAAGCCCCGCTGCGGCGAGCGGTAGACTTGCTCATAGTCTCTCGCGAGCTGCGAGAAGAACACGCTTTCCGGCCACTCCCGCGGTGGCGGTATGTTTTGCTCCTCGCCCCATAGGATCACGTAATCCACCCGCACACCGGTTTTCTCCAGATAGTTCTCCAAATCGAAATTTCTGTAGGCGCGGAGTTCGGGCATCAGCCTCTCGATATAAGTGAAAGGATTGACCTCCGATCGAAAGACGATGGGGAAATAGTTAACCTTCGCCTGGAGGTTCAGGAGGATTCCGGCCGGCTTCTCCCAGATCAGGTAATGCTGGGCCTGGTAGAACACGTTGATCTCCGCGACGCCGGTCATCGGTGCTCCCTTCCACTGGTTGTTCATGGCAACCGACAAGACCATCGAACCGGGCTCTATATGCTCGAAGGCGGAGACATACTCATCCAGGAAATCGTTGACGCGCGCCATCGACATGGGGCGGAGGGCGGCGGTGGCAAGGCTGGAGAGCACCGCCGCAACCAAGATAAAGGAAAACAGAACTCCCCGTGCCCGCCCCGTGAGCGTCAGCGCGGCACTGCCCATCCATAGGAACAACGCGAAATACAGGTAGGGCATCAGCCGCACTGGAATCCACCGGACCACGGTATGGTAGGGCAGGAACAGATACAGCAGCAGCAGTCCCAGGACAGAGACGAACAGAGGATCGCGGAGAAAAGCGCGTTTCGGAAGACTGCCCGTCATGTGGCGCAAGGCAACGACCCAGCCGGCGACGAAGGGATATGCGATGAACTTCTCGGTCTCGTCGTAGGCGACGGCGATCGGACCTTTCGCCAGCGACATCAGACGCGTGGACAACGATACGGTCACATTGCCGACGCCACCCCAGCTCGCCTCCACCGGCCGCAACAAGAAGATCGCTGTGCCGACTGCCGGAAGGACATAGGCCAGGCCGGGAACCACGCAGCGGGAAGCGAATCGCCGCCAGAGCGCGGGCCATGAGACCGAGCCGCCGCGCCTCGCATCCAGGTAGTCGAAGACCGTTTCGGCGCTGCCGGTCAGGCCAATGACTATTCCCGTCATCGCCACGGCGGACAGATGAACGAAGAAGCAGAACAGGGCCAGAAAACAATAACCCGCGAACACGCGCCAACTTGCCTCGTTGCGATGGCGAAGCCAGTAGCCGAAGGTAACCAGGAACGCGACCAGGGCGAAGGAGGTGTTGTAAAAACCAAGAAACAGCAGCGGCGTATAGGCCATCGGAAAGCCGAGGACCGAGAACACGGTGGCGTTCCGACCCAGGGCGCAAAGGGCGTAGCGGAAAGCCAGCGGAAACGACAGCACGTAGAGGGACAGAAACAGTTTTTCCGACACCAGCGGGCTGAAAAATTGCAGGGCGCCATAAAAGAAGGCGTAGACGAAATAGTTCGGTGCGACGTTGTGAGCCGGCTGGTAGAGGCGCCGAAGCACCTCGTAGCCAGGCTCGTCCAGACGTAGGTAGGTCAGCATGTTGCCGACATGCAGCGGACCGTCCAGGGTTGGAAAATAGTGGACGCTCCAGATCGGCACGAGCTGGAGGACGCCCAGCGCGATGAACAGGGCCCATTCGTGCCCGAAATAAATTTCCGGAAGCCGGGTCAGGAACCCCTGACCGTTCGGAGTCGGCGCGCGCGAGCGCAAGCCAAGTTCACTTGTGCCCATGGTCCAAGATCGCTCCGCACGCGGGTTTCGCGAAACCACGCCCCCGCCACGGCGCGGTTGGTGCCGCGGCAATGTCCGCCCCTCGGGAGGTATTCTGCCCCGGGCAGGGCCCACGCGCATTCCGGTTCATGATCCAACGCCTCATAGACCAACCATCGCGGCCCGTCCAGCTTTCGATCCAGACCAAACCATCCGGCACGCCGCCCGCGCGCGGCCCGGTCAAGGCGCCGGGACCGCTTCCGACCGGCGCGGCAGGGTCCAGATGGCGAAGCCGAGCGCCAGGTAGAGCGACGGCTGTGGATGGTAGTAGGTGCCGTCGACCAGCCCGTGAACGGTCAAGACGACGATGATGGTCCCGGCCGACAGCGCCGCGACATCGAGTGCGCCACGCGCCCGGACCACGTGCTCGAGAAACCCGGCATAGAAGCCGTAGAGCAGCAAGCCCAGGAACAGCAGGGCCCCGATCGCGCCCCATTCCACCAGGAACTGCACCAGGAATCTCGGCCTCGGTCGCCGAACTGTTGACCGTGACCGCCGCCGCGCGGCGCAAGGCAAAGCGCTTGAACCAGGCCATCGGCCAGCCACGTAGGCCGAACACATCGCTGCCATGAGCTGTGATGACAACCGGGATGCGGAACATCCAGGCGCCCGCGACCGCGACGAATCCTTGCGGCAGGATCCAGTGCGCGTGGATCAGGTCGTGGCGCCCGCGCGCCAGCAAGGCCATCAGCGCCAGCCATTCGAAGAACACCAGCAGGGGAAGCTTCAGCCAGTTGGTCCGCCGGGTACGAAGATTGATCAGCGCCCCGCCCTGGTAACAGACCGTCTGCTGCGAGGCGGGCCAAAGATAGCGGAACCGCCGGACCGGCACGCCGTCCAGGACCTCGCGGCGCGCGGCGCCGGGCGCATGGGGCGCGAGAACCTCAACCGCCCAGCCCAGCGCCTGAAGATCCTGGGCCAGGTGCAACACGAAGGGAGTGGTGGCATCCTGCGGCCAGCGCGGAAAGTTCGACGTCAGCAAACAGATGCGGCCAAGCGCGCCGGATATATCGATCCTCGATTCGGTCATCCGGCGGCCATACCTCCCTCGTCGGCCCTCTCCCGGAACGGCGGATATACCGGCATCGCCATCGGCCTAGAAACCGTAGAAGATGGGTCGAGGCGACGGCGCGCGATCCGGCCGGTAAAGCCTGTCGCCCCAACGCAACACCACGCGGCCCCGCCCGCCGGCGCTGGCGATGCGGTGCATGCCTCGATCGAGTTCGACCCGCTCGCCCGGTTGATAGATCGCCCCATCGATCGCGACGGGCACGGGAGATTCCACGGTGTGGACGCCGGAGATCAGGACCTCGAAGGTCTCGGGCCGCGAGGGTCTCAAATCGAACTGCTTCCCGGCCACGTAGACGGCGCCCCAATGATGGACGAAGTTCTCCCTGAGTATTCTATGATCCTCGTCCAAGAGCTTATAGGCGTTGGCCGCTTCGCCGCCGAGCTGCGGTTCCGATATATCCAAGGCCCAGGAATTCACGATCAGGAACTTCGGTTCCTCCGATTTAAGCACTTCCTCCATGACCGGCTCGCCCCTGGCGCGGTATGATTCCATGCCCCAGGTGCTCATGAAGAAGCCGACCTTTCGGTGTGACGGCACCATCGAGCTTCGGTCGACATAGGCCACGGGCCTCGGAAACATCCGGTGAACCAGATCGATGGTTTCCCTCTGCGCGATCGTCTGATCCGGAAACTTCGCGGCGTAGTCAGCGAGAAACACCCCGGCCTGCGCGAACAGTACCACCACGATCATCATGTCGTAAATCTTGGTTCCGATCTCCCGCCCCCGGGCAAGCAGCAGATCGCAACCGACGCCACCCAGAACCACCGCGGCCGGCATCAGAAACACGAAGAAATACGGGAAGGCGTTTCGATAGATGACCAACGACCCGATCGGGACCAGCAAGGCCAGCAGAACCAGGCCCGACTCCCGCTCCTCCCGGCGAACCACCCGCCGGACCATGCCGACCGCCCCAAGCATGAGAAGTCCCCAGACGATCAGGTTTTCCTGGCCGGCCCGGACCAGGTACTGAAGTCTTGGAAACCAGCCGTCCCCCAAAAGCATCTTCGAACCGACGGATGCGAGAAAGACGGCGGGATCCGCCCGCGTGGAATCGGCCAAGGACAGGCTGTGAGATTGATACAAGGTGAGGAACGCGCCGCCAAAGACGATCGAAAAAAGGATAGCTCCTTTCACGGCATCCCATTTGCGTTCGCGGGTTGCGACCCTCGCCAGGAAAATGATTCCGAAAGTCGGTAGGTAAAAAACACTCTTGATGGAGATCATCATGGCCACTGCCATGAGCACCGCCGAGATCGGAAGGTGGAATCGGGATTTGTCGTCGTGGAGCAGGAAGTAAAGTGCCGCCATAAAAAGAACCGCGCAGATCGGATCGGCGCGAAAACTCAACCCATGGTCCATTACGTACGAAAACGACAGATAAAGTAACACCGCGACCAGGCTTGCCAGCCTGGAGCAATATTTCCTCGCGATTGCGTATATGAACCAGCTCGACCCGCCCATCAGCAGCCATGCAACGCCTCGCGCGGCAAGAATTTGATGAATTTCGTTTCCAGGCAAGGAGGTCAGCCAGCCAAAGAGGTGAACGTGAAAGGTCTGGAACAGGCTCAGCGGCACGCCTCTTTGATAGTCATGGATAAACGACAGATAGAAGAATTCGTCCCAGTTGATGTTGGTGATGAACAGGCGGTGGAAACTGACCGCGAACAGAACGCCAATCAGAATCGACAGGGCACGCTCGATCCGTTCCAGCGACGGCGCGTGAAGGAGAGACCCGGTCCGTTCCGATGTGGCAGGACGAGGCATGTTCAGATAGCGAGTTTCGACGCGATCACGACCACACTCCGTCCGGCGGCGCAGGTCCCAGCCGAGGGACCGAGGAGTACATGCCCCGTTCCCAAGCGATTTGCTGTCGCGCCATTGGCGGCCCGATCTCCGTGGCTAAACGGTTCGTTTCCCTCGTTTCGGCCGATCGCGTTCCACCGGAAATTTCGCTTGGCTCGACCGATTTCTTGGCAGGAAGGGTTTGGCCCATCTCGGCTTCCAACTCCAATTTCCGGACTTTCTTCAAGGTAGATTCGAGCAGCTGCCTGTTGAAGTTGGTCAGATCCGCGAAAGCGGGAATCCATGGAGCCGCCTGGACTCCCGCGTTCGCGGGAGTGACATGGTGCTGTTGTTGACACGGGATTTCCCGTTACAAAACAAGCGCCTATTTCGGGCCGGACACTCAGCATCTCGATGGTGTAGCTGAACGGCGATACGATGTTCAGGTTCAGAGCCGCTTCGCGTGAGATGGCGCGAAACCCGCTCACCGTATCGGGGATATTGGTGCGGGAAAGACGCCGGACCACGAAGCTACCCAACGCCTGAAGTCGCTTCCTGGTCCAGGAAAAGCCCGGGTTATCGCGAATCTGGCGATCGCCGATCACCATGTCGGCCTCACCGTTCAAGATCGGCTGAATCAGCATGGGTATGCAGGACCCAGCGTACTGGTTGTCGCCGTCCGTATTGACGATGATGTCGGCGCCGAGCCTCAGACAGCTATCGATCCCGGTTCTGAAGGTCTGGGCCAATCCCCGGTTCGTCTTATGCTTCACGACATGATCCGCACCGGCCTCGCGGGCGACCCGGACTGTCCGGTCCGTGGAACCGTCGTCAATGACAAGAACTTCGACCACCTCGACGCCCGGGATCACCCGAGGAATATCGGCTATCGTTTGACTGAGCGTCTGTTCTTCATTGAAGCAAGGAATCTGAACAATCAGTTTCATTGGTGTTCGGTCCCTGGATGTACACAATACAGATTAGAATTTCATGGTTAACATGTGGTGACTTTCGATCCCGGAGCGAGACGGCCCCGGTTCGACGGCAATCTTGGGTCAAGGAAGCGATGTCCGGGGATATCCCGCTCGATGTTGAAAAATCGAGGTAGCCGCCGCTCTCCCGCGACCGGCAGGTTCCAGGCGTTGCAAACCGAAGTAACGAGAACCATACCATACGGCAGGACATCCGTAGTTCGAAGAACCCGAAAGTCCTTGCCACCTCGCTTCCCATGCCGACGCCGGGAGACGCGAAGGAGGGGGTCGATCGAACATCGGCCGCCTGTCTTCCGGCCCGGATAGGTGCCCTGTACCCAAAACCGCCGCCTTGATCGCCGCGTTCACCCCGGGTTAACCTTCCCGAAACTTCGGCGCTCGATACTTTGGTCGCGAGTCCACCTGATTTCGAGAGCGACATGCCCGATTCATCCTGGCCGGAGGTGCCTGGGGACGTGAGCGGACCCGAATCTCCCTGCGAATTGACGGTTCTGATGCCCTGCCTCGACGAGGCGGAGACCCTCGCCGTCTGCATCAAGAAGGCGCAAGGCTACATGAAGAGCCGCGGCATCTCGGGCGAGGTCCTGATCGCCGACAACGGCAGCACCGACGGCTCCCAGGCCCTTGCCGAGGGCCTGGGCGCGCGCGTGGTGGCGGTCGCCGAGAAAGGCTACGGCAGCGCGCTTCTCGGCGGCATCAAGGCCGCGAAAGGCCGTTACGTGATCCAGGGAGACGCCGATGATAGCTACGATTTCAGTGATCTGGATCCTTTTATTGAGAAACTTCGTGAAGGTTACGCCCTGGTCATGGGCAACCGCTTCAAGGGCGGCATCAAGCCGGGCGCCATGCCGCCGCTGCATCGCTACCTGGGCAATCCGGTGCTTACCGGCTTCGGCCGGCTGTTCTTCAACAGCCCGGTCGGCGACTTTCACTGTGGCCTGCGCGGGTTCGACCGGCAGGCCGTCGCGGGCCTGGGCCTGACCTCGCCGGGCATGGAGTTCGCCAGCGAGATGGTGGTCAAGGCCACGCTCCAAGGCCTGAAGATCGCCGAGGTACCGACCACGCTGTCGCCCGACGGCCGTTCGCGCGCGCCCCATCTGCGCTCCTGGCGGGACGGCTGGCGCCACCTGCGGTTCCTGCTGCTGTTCTCCCCGCGCTGGCTGTTTCTCTATCCCGGCGCCTCGCTCATGGCCTTGGGCCTGGGGTCCATGATCTGGCTGCTGCCCGGACCGCGCCAATTGGGCGGGCTGACGCTCGATGTGCATACCCTGGTCTACAGCGCGGCCGCCATCGTGTGCGGATTTCAGGCGGTCGCCTTCGCGGTGTTCGCCAAGATCTACGCCATCAACGCCGGGCTGCTGCCGGCGGATCCGCGCATCGCCAAGCTCGGCGATCTGTTCAGCCTGGAAGTCGGCCTCATCATCGGCGTCCTGTTGCTGCTCGGCGGTCTCGGCGCGTCGATCTTCGCGGTCGAATTCTGGGGCCGCAACGAGTTCGGCGATCTCGACCCCACGGTCTCCATGCGCATCGTCTTGCCCGGCGCGACCGCGCTGATTCTCGGCCTCCAGATCATCTTCTCGAGCTTCTTCTTCAGCGTCCTCGAGCTGTCGCGGAGATAGGCCCAGGCGGCCGCCCGGCCACGGAGAGCGCCCCCTAGCCCCTCGCCATTAATCTCTCTTTAGCGGACTTCGGCCATGCTGCGGCATGGCCACATTCCGCGATCGCGCGCCCCCGGCCTCCCCTCGAAGCCGGAACCCAGCCACCGGTCGCCAAGGCGAAGCGGCCTTTTCCTCGCTTTGGGAGCCCGGCGCCGTCGCGGCCGCTCCCGGCCGCTCCATGGGACTGCTGGCGGGACTCCACGAGGCCCTGGTCTTCGACCGGCGCACCCGGGTGCTGAGCGAGCGGCTCGCCGCCCTGCTGCCGGAAAACGCCCGGGTTCTCGATGTCGGCTGCGGCGACGGCTCGATCGACCGCCTGATCGCCGAGCACCGGCCGGACGTGACCCTTACCGGGGTCGATCTCATCCTGCGCCCCGAGACCCATATCCCGGTCACCCAGTTCGACGGCCAGCGCATTCCCTTCGACGACGGCGCCTTCGACGTGGTGATGTTCGTCGACGTCCTGCACCACACCGAGGACCCGGAGATCCTGCTCGCCGAGGCGCGCCGGGTCGCCAAGAGGGCCGTGGTGCTCAAGGACCACACCCGGGACGGCCTCCTCGCCGGCCCGACGCTGCGCTTCATGGACTGGGTCGGCAACGCGCCCCACGGCATCCCCCTGCCCTACAACTACTGGCCCGAGCGGCGCTGGCGCCAGGCCTTCGCCGGGCTCGGCTTGACACCGGAGGTCTGGCTCAACAAGCTGGACCTCTACGCCGCGCCGGCGAACTGGCTGTTCGACCGCTCCCTGCATTTCATCGCCCGGCTCAACCCAGCCTGATCCTCCCGGCCTGAACCTAAATGCAACAAACCAACGCCAACCCCTTGAAGCGGCGCCTTTTCGCGCTGCTCAAGTTGGCGGTTTCCGTCGGCCTCCTGGCGCTGTTGCTGGGCACCATGGACATGGCCGCGGTCGCCGCGGTGCTCGGGCGGCTGCCCCCCGCGGCGATCGCCGCCGGCCTGGTCCTGATGCTGCTCCAGATTACGGTTCTCGGCCTGCGCTGGTGGCTGGTGATGGCGGCGATCGAGGTCCCGATCCCGATCCGGAAGGCCCTGCCGGTCACCTTCATCGGGGTGTTCTTCAATCAGGTGCTGCCGACCTCCTTCGGCGGCGACGCGGTGCGCATGTGGCAGGCCCACCGAATCGGCGTCGGCGGCGAGGCGGCCGTCGTCGGGGTTGTTTTGGAGCGCCTCGGCGGCCTGTTCGGCTTGGCGGTGCTGACCGCGTTCGGCGCGGCCTACCTGGGCGGCGAGATCGATAACCAGACCCTCCGCCTCGGCCTTCTCGCCACCCTGCCGGTGGCGGTTGCCGGGGTCGTGGCGCTGGCCATGCTCGACCGGCTGCCGGCGCGCTGGCGCCGGGGCGCCGTGCTCGAGAAGGCGGCACGCCTGGCCCGGGATTCGCGCCGCGTGTTCCTGACACCGGCCAAGGCGCTGCCGCTGTTGCTGCTGTCGCTGCTGAGCCATGGCCTGGCGGCCGCGGCGATCTACGCCTTCGCCGAGGGTTTGCAGCTCGGACTGCCGTTCCTGACCTGCGTGGCGCTGTTCTCGGCGGTCATCCTGGTGACCGCGATCCCGATCTCTTTCGCTGGCTGGGGCCTGCGCGAGGGCGCCATGGTGGCGCTGTTCGCCTTCGCCGGCCTGGCCGCCGATACCGCGCTCGCGCTCTCGCTGGCCTTCGGCGCGGCTTATCTCGCGGCTTCCCTGCCCGGCTGCGCCCTCTGGTTGGCCTGGCGCCACGCCCCGAGGGCCGACGCGGATTCACGCTAACGAACCACCTGGAACAGGCGGAAACTCCCGGCGAGATCGTCCGGGAGGGCGACCGCCGCCAGCCAGGGTGGCGTCCAGCCCTCGAGAAGGCGCTGGTAGAGTGTCGCGCCTTCCCCCTCGGCGGCATAGTACAAGCGCCTCCGGGGGCTCGGACAGAGCAGCACGAGCTCGATGCCACGCGCCTCGACGATGGCCTTGCTGGTGGCTAGATCCACGGCGCTGAACATGCGGTGGATGTCGAGGATGCCCGGCGCGTTGCGGTGATAGGGCGCCGCGACCACGGCGTGACGGGTCCGGTACAGCAGCTCGGGGCCCCAATTGACGTGGGTGGCGATAATCCGAGGGCGGTCGCCGAAGGTCCGCGGCTGGTTTAGATACGCGGCGATTTGCGCGATCTCGCAATCCTTGCCCCTGGCCGGCGCGGCGATCAGGGTGTTTGCGGAATCCGCGCCGCCACCGGGCGCGGACCGCAGCCCAAGCCACAGACCGGCGCCGGTGATCCCGAATATGACGGTCACTGCCGCGAGGCTTCGGGTCACCTCGCGCCAGGTCCGGTTGGCGATGCCGTCCAAACGCTGCCGCAGCGCCACCACCAGGCAGGCCAGCGGCACCACCGCCAACAATTCGGCAAAGGGCGCGAAGCGGACGTGGCGCAGGGAGAGCGCGAAATACAAGCCGAGCGCCAGCGCGAAAAAGGCCCAGACGGGCCCGGCGTCCGCGCGCCGATTGCGCCATGCCTGCGCGACGGCGAAGGGAATCGTGATCGCCACCGCGCCCAGCCAGAACAGGAACAATCCGAAGCTCTTGAGATCGACCGGAAAGACCGGCTTCAACTCCTTTACCCGGCTGAGGAACACGCGAGTGAGCTCGGGATCGACGTCGAACATGCCGCCGCCGAAAAACTTGGGATAGACGCCGTACATCAGCGCGCCGCCGACCACCGCCGCAAGCGCGGACAGGCTCACGCGGGCGCGGATTCGCAAGCGGTCGGCCCCCCGGTCGGCCCCCCGGTCGGCCCAGGCGACCGCGGCCCAAAACGCCAGGTGCAGCAGCGCCACCAGGAGGAACACCACCGAGACGCGATCGTATTCCTCGGCCAGCAGCTCGGCCCAGGGGCGCTCGACCAGCAGCACCAGGACCAGGCTCCCAGCAAAGCCGGCGGCGAATCCCAGCCCGGCCCGGCCACCGGCCCGGCCGTGCCGCAGCCACGCCAACCAGAACGCCGTCATGGCGAAAAACGTCACCAGCAGAAACTCGGCGCTGACCCACAGGCCAAGGCTGAGAACGACTCCGGCGGGCAACGCCAGCCTGAGCTCGGGCCGGACGCCGCAACACCGCGTGACCAAGCCCACGGTCAGGGCGATCAGGAACATCTGCAGGCTATGGTGATCGATGCGGCCCGGCAGGGAATAGGCCATCACGCCGATCTGCGCCAAAAAGACCAGGATGACGATGGGCAGGTTGTCCCGATCGATCAGCGGTTTCGCCGCCCAGATCATGGCGCAGCCGGTGGCCAGCAACAGCAGCGGCGACACGAAGGCGCCGCCCCAGAACAAGGCCTTTTCAAAGCCCAGGAACGGCGTCAGCGGCCAGGCGGCGGCCAGCAGCAGCAGATCGAAGGGCCGGGTCCAGTGCAGGGTGTCGCCATAGGGCGCGTTGCTGCGCGCAATGCGCCCATCGAACCAGGCGCCGGTCTCGTACAGCAACTCGACCCGCACCAGCCGCATATAGCCGTCGGTGCCGATCAGGCCGCCGTCGAGCAGCGGCGTCGCCCCGATGGTCAAAACCAGCACCTGGATTGCCGCCCAGATACCGAAGAACGACAACCAAATCAGGGAATCCCGCGGCTCGGATTTTGGCGCCGGCGCGGCCCCGCTATTCGGCATCCGGAGAAATCACTCGCCGCCGGGCCGCAGGGCCTCGGCCATGGTGCGCGCGCTGTCGAACTCGCCGGTCATCTGCATCTGTTGGAACATCTTGCTGGCCTGGTCGTAGACCGCGCTCGACTGGCGGGTGTTTCCCGCCGAGCGCATGATCTTGGCCTGGACGATCATCGAGCGCGCGGTCTCGAACTTGATGCCGAGCCCTTCCTGATCGGCCAGCGCGGTGCGGATCGACCTCTCGGCGCCGTTCAGGTCGCGCACTTCGGGATGGGCGAGCACGCGCGCCAGGGCGCGCAGCGCGACCGATCGCGCCCAGGGCTGATTTTGCTCCGCCGCCAGCTGGCTCGCTTCGCGCGCGGCCTGGAGCGCCTCTTCGTGATGGCCGGCTTCGAAGCAGGCCTCGGCCAGCCACGCGGTGAACAGGGGCCGGAAGACCTTGGTATTGAGGCGCGCCGCCATGGCCAGCGCCAGCTTGAACTCCGCCATCGCCTCGTCGTAGCGCCGGGCGGCGGCCAGGGCGAAGCCGCGGTGACCGATCACCGAGTAAGACCGCAGCAGGTCGCCGCCCTCCTCCGCGATCTCGCGGGCCTTGTCGAAGTCCGCAAGCGCCTCGTCGAGCGCGCCGCGCCACATCCCGACCATGCCGCGGACCTGAAGCACGGCCGACAAGCAGCGCTCGTTGCCGAGCCCTTCGGCCAGGTCGACCGCGCGCCGGCAATGGTCCTGGGCCGCGCCGAAGTCGCCCCGCACCGCATGCAGGATGCCGATCGCCGCCTCGGCCTCGGCCTCGTCCTCGGGCAGGCGCATCCGCTCGGCCCGGTCGCGGCGCTTCGCGAGCCGGTCGATGGTCTCGCCGAGCGCGTTGGCGATCAGATGAATCCGGATCAGCAGGCGGTCTCCGGGTGGCCAAACGCAGTCGGCCCCCGCCCGCTCCGCTCCCACCCGCTCCGCCTCGGCCAGCGCCCGCCCGGCATATTCATAGCCCCGATCCTCTTCCTTGCGCAGGACATGAACCCGGGACAACGCGAGCAGGGTGGCGACCCGCTGGCGCGGGTCCTCGATGCGGTGCAAGTGGGTCTCCAGATCTCCGAAAATCGTCCAGGCGGTGTCGAGATCCCGCTCGACCTCCGAGATCAAGCCCAGGCCCAAGCGCGCCGCCGCCTCCAGCGCCTGGGCCCGGTCGAGCCCCTTCGACTCCTGGACCGCCCTCAGCGTTCGCTGATACCGCCTGCGCGCCGCTCCGTGCGCGCCGCGCTTGAGTTCGACCGACGCCGCGGCCAATTCGCATTCGAAGCCCTTCGCCGCGTCGCCGGCTTCGTGGCAGTGGCGGGCGAGCGAATCGAGATGCGGCTCGATGGCGCCGGCGTGAACCTCCTCGATCGCGCGCGCGATGGCGGCGTGCAGGGTTTCCCGGCGTTGCGGAAGCAGGCCCTCGTACAACGCCATCCTGATGCGTTCGCGCGCGAAACCGAGATTGTCGCCGAGGCTGACGAAAATCTTCGCCGCGACCAGGCTCTCGGCGTTTCGCACCAGCGCCTCGGCGTCGAGATTGGCGCAGTGCCGCAAGACCTCGTAATCGATCGGGCTTTCCATGATGCTGGCGAGCTTGGCCAGCTCGCGCGCCGGCTCGCCCAATGGCGTCATGGCGCGGGACAGCTCCGAGACGAAATGCCGAGGCACCTTGAGGCCCGCGCCTTCGGCGTCCTGCGTCACCATCTCCACGACGATTCGCGGATTGCCCTCGCTGAACGCCCAGATTTCGTCAACCTCGGGATCGGGGTCCGCCTGGCCCGGGTCCGCCGAGTCCGGGTCCGCCTGTCGCAGATCTCGAACCAGCTCCCCGGATTCATCGCGCGACAGGGGCCGCAGCTCGAGCACCGACAATAGGGCGACGCGCTCCAGATCCCGCAACGGCTCTGGCAGGCGACCCTGGCCGAACTCTTCCGCGGACAAGGTCGCGACGAACAGAACCGGCGCGCCGCTCAGGCGGCGGACGGCGCAATCGATCAGTTCGAGGCTGTACTCGTCGGCCCAATGCAGGTCGTCGAACACGAGCACCAGCGGCCGATGCGCCGATCGCCCGCGGATCAACTCGATGATGTCTTCGTAAAGCCCGGCGCGCGCTTGGGCGCCCGGCTCATCCGTGTCTCCCGATCCCGCGGCACGGCACCGCGCCAGCCGGTCCAAGGCCACGGGGCTCAGCCCCTTGTCGCGCCGGCCGTCGGCGGCCAGGGCCGCGCCGCCCAGCAACTCCGACCAAAGGCCAAGGGCGCGCGCGCGCTCCGCGCGGTGGCCCCGCGCCACGGCACACACGGCGTCACGGTCCGCCAGGTGCGCGACGAAATCATC
>JACZVL010000254.1 GCA_022572685.1 Pseudomonadota bacterium | reverse complement strand
CCTCGATGCGGTTGATGCCGACGTCGATGACCACCGCGCCGGGCTTGATCCAGTCGCCCTCGATCATCTTCGGCCGGCCGACGGCGGCGACCAGGATGTCGGCCTCGCGGCACAGGTCGGGCAGGTCCCGGGTGCGCGAGTGGGCGATGGTCACCGTGCAGCTCTCCTGAAGCAGCAGCTGCGCCATCGGCTTGCCGACGATGTTGGAGCGCCCGACCACCACGGCGCGCCGGCCCGAAAGGTCGCCGAGCTCGGCTTTCAGCATCATCAGGCAGCCCAAGGGCGTGCACGGGACGAGCGCCGGCCGGCTGCCCTTGGCGACCGTCATCAGGCGCCCGGCGTTGATGACGTGGAAGCCGTCCACGTCCTTGTCCGGGTCGATGGCGTCGATCACCGCCTGGTCGTCGATGCGATCGGGCAGGGGCAGTTGGACCAGGATGCCGTGGACCTTGGGGTCGTCGTTGAGTCGGCGCACCAGGGCCAGCAACGCGTCCTGGCTGGTTTCGGCCGGCAGGTCGTGCTCGAAGGAGTTCATGCCGGCTTCCAGGGTCTGCCGGTTCTTGTTGCGCACGTAGATATGGCTGGCCGGGTTCTCGCCGACCAGCACCACGGCCAGGCCGGGCGTCAGGTCGTGCTCGGCCTTGAGCCTGGCCACCGCCTCGCCGACGCGCCCGCGCAGTTCCGCGGCGAAGGCCTTGCCGTCGATGATCTTGGCCTCGGACATGATCGAACTCCTCGCCTTGCGGTTCTTGCTTCGCTCGTAGCCTCTCCCGGGGGTTCGGAACCGACGCTCCGCTACAACGCCCGCAGCCAGGCAGTCAGCCGCGGCGCGAGCTCGGCGGGATCGCCTTCGACGAGCAGGGTCTTGCGCCGGTCCTTCCCGCCCGCGACCACCTTGAGCGCGCCCTTGGGCAGCTTCCAGGCCTTGGCCAGCAGCTTAATGAGCGCCGCGTTGGCCTTGCCGCCTTCGGGCGGTGCGGTGACCCGGACCTTGAGGACGGCGTGCCCGGCCGCGTCCGTCGCCACGCCGGTAACGCCGGCGCGCGCGGCCTTGGGCGTGACCTTGAGCGTGACGCGCACGCCCTCGGCGACCGGCTCGATGGGTGACCCCGCGGCCGCCACGACCGGCCGCGCTCAGAGGAGCCGAGGCGCGAGGTCGCGGATCAGGAGCACGCGCAGGAAGTATAGAACGAGGATCAGCACCATGGGTGAAAGGTCCATGCCACCGAAACTCGGCAGGAAGCGGCGGATCGGTTTCAGCACCGGCTCGGTCAGGCGGTAGAGCAGGTCGCCCACCAGATAGACGAAACGGTTGCTGGTGTTGACCACATTGAACGAGACCAGCCAGCTCAGCACGACCTGAATGATCACCAAGGTGATGTAGAGCCCGAGCACCGTATCTATGAGCCAGAAAATAGCGTACATCGAACCCGCGTGTCCCCCGCCGCCCGTCGCGCCGGCGCCGGAGTATATACACGATTCTTCGCCAGGCCACCCCGGTTCCCGGCCTGGTTCCTGGTATCAGCCCGCGCTTGACAGGGCCGGGCGACCTACCCATTATCCGCGCCCGAAAGCCGGCCGCCCGGACCTGCGCGCCGGGACTTGCGTGCCGGGCCCGGGATTCCCATCTTTCTCAAGCACCCCGTGGGGCCGTAGCTCAGTTGGGAGAGCGTCGCGTTCGCAATGCGAAGGTCGGGAGTTCGAGCCTCCCCGGCTCCACCATTCAGTCTCCGGCTTTCTCCCGTCTCTCCCGAAGCCTTCGATAACCCGCGTGATTTCGGCGGGTTGGGCGAGACTTCGTGTCCATTCTTTTGCGGCCGGAGCCCGAGGGCGAGGGGCAGGAGACCGCTGGCACCGCCTGGAACCTGGTATAAATTAGGTACATTGGGCGGAGGCGTACATGCTCGGGCGGCTCCAGGTGCTCACGCACCGGACGCCGGAACACCTGTGGCAGTCGCGCTACATCGCGCGCGACGACGCCATTACCGGGTTGTGCGAGGCGGTCCTCGCGGTGCCCGATCCCGAGGCCAGCGCCGAGCGTTTGACCCGCTTTACCGGCCGCGGCGGTCGGCTTGGTCTCGCGCGATCTGGACCGGACCCGCGGCTTCCTGCTCGGACGCGAGGTACGCCTCCTGGTCGACGAGCCCGAGCGCCTGATCGTCGACCCGCAAGACGCCATGGGCGCGGCGCTCGTCGTCGAGCCGGAAAAGAACGGCTAGCAGGCTCCCCGAAAACGCTCAAGCTTGCGGGATCGCCCTCGGCCGCGACTCGTCTCCACGTGCGCGACGCGCCGGTTGGTAAAGCCGGGCGTGGCAGCTTCGGCCATGGGCAGCACGGCGATGGGCCGGACCGGTGTGCCCGTAACAGGGCGCGCGCAAGACGGGTCCCTTTGCGATTCTTACGATGCATACGCGCGAAGAAGTGAATCTTAGCTCTCGATTAGGCTTTCACAAATACACATTACCTCCATGCATCGACTTTAGTTGTGGAGAAAGTATTGGAATGGACAGCCTAAAAGTTGCAAAGAGCGCCTTTCTTGAACATTGCAAATATTCGAGATCTCTCTCGCCGCACACGGTCTCTGCCTACGATCAGGACCTCGCCGATTTTCTCCGTTTCTGTGGCCCGCAAACCCGGCTCCAGGACATCGGCGAAGAACGGATCACCGGTTTCTTGAGAGACCTGACTGGTCAGCGCCGGCTGAGCGCCGCGACGGCCAAGCGTCGGCTGGCCTGCCTGAGGACCTTCTTCCGCTGGCTCAAGCGGCGCAACGTCATCGATCGCTCCCCCTTCGACGACCTCGAGTTGTCCATACCATCGCCTCGACGCCTCCCCAGGGCCCTGAGCCGGCTCGAGCTGCAACGCCTAACGGCCGCGGCGCGTCCGGCGCACCGGCACTGGCCCGCCCAGGGGCCAGCCCGGGGGCCCGCCCAGGGGCCCGCTCGAGGCGACGCCAAATCCGCCCGCCTGGATACGCTCGGTGCAAAGGGCACCACTTATCTCGCCATCCTTGTGATGACCGCCACGGGGGTGCGCGTCGGCGAGCTCGTCAACATCCGAATCGGCGACGTGAGCCTCGTCGATGGCTCGATCCGGGTGCGCGGCAAGGGCAACCGGGAGCGCGCGGTGTTCATCCCCAACCGCGCGCTCATAGGCTTGATCGAAAGCCATATCGAGATGCGCCGAGCCAGCTCTTGCGCCGGCGATCACCTCT
>JACZVL010000253.1 GCA_022572685.1 Pseudomonadota bacterium | reverse complement strand
CAGGCGCGCGGAGCGACACGTTGCGACCGCGCCGACTGCCCGTATTAGGGCGCGACCGGCCTCCCACCAAAGGACCTTGGTATTATTCGACCGGGGCGGGCGCCTCGGTTCCGTCGGCCTGGACCCGCTTTTTTTTGAGCATGCGCTTCAGGCCGGCGCGCAGCTCCTCCGCGCCGGCGCCGGCCTTCGCCGCTTCCGCCTGGGCGGGCTCGCGCCGGGGCTTGGGGTCCCGAGCGGCCGCCGGCTCCTTCGGTTCGCCCACCGCCACCGGCGCCAACGGCGTCACCCCGTTGGGCCGGACCTCGATCGCCGTCGGGCCGGTGCCCGGGGTTCCGGCCGCGCCGACCTCCACCGCCATGACCAGCGCGTGGAGCATCTGCCGCAACTGGCCGCACTCGCGGGCCATGCGCTCGCGCTGGATGTCGTTTTGGGATAGTTCGATGCGCTTGTCGCGCAACTGCCCCTCGACGATGTGGATCAGGCTCAGGGCATGCTTGCGCGAGCGGGCGTGCTGCTCGCTGGCGCGCGCGTAGGCCGCGCGCGCGGTCTCGACTGCTTCCTGCAGGTCCGCGATGTCGCTCATGGCAAATTCATTCCCAATCAGCCGCCGTGTGTTGGGAAGTAATATATCAGGAACTTGCTGGAATCGCAAAATATAGCTAAGTAATATTAACTATAATTATTAACTACAAGCGTTAAAGGGGTGGCGGCGCGATTTGAAATCCTGGGCCGGACTCAGCCGACGGCGAGGCTAGCCGCAACCTGGACGACGACGAAGAGCACCGATCCCTTGGCCAGCAGGCGCCAGGCGAGCCGGCCCCGGTAGTTGCTGGCGGCGCGCCAGATCGCGACCCCGATGAAGGTGGCGTAGAGCAGGATCGCCACGCTGAGCGCGAGCATCAGCTCCCGCATCGAGGGCCCAAGTCCCAGGATGGGAATCAGGGTAAACGGCACGATCAGCAGCAAAAGCCCGGTCAGCCCATAGAGCCAGGCGGTTTTTGCCAGAGGAATCTGACCGCGCCACAGTGCCGCTACCTGCGTCATGTCCGCCTCCCCGATCAACATCCTGTCGATGGTCGTCAGTATGGCAGGATGCTCTTAAAGGTAAATTTCGAGACATGGTTTGCGAAAATGGTTGCCGAACGTGGTTAACGGCCCCCGGTTCCGCGCCCACCGGGGGTTCCGCAGCCCGCGGCGCGCCCGGCTTGATCTGCCCTGTGGCGCGGTCTAATCTTTCGCCCGCTTTCCGCGGTGCAAAAAACCTCTCCATGGCCAAGACCGGCGCTCCGGCGAAACCCGATCCGAAGACCTGCTTCCAGCGGTTGATCCTGACCTTGCAGGACTACTGGGCGGCGCGGGGTTGCGTGATCCTGCAACCCTACGACCTGGAAGTGGGCGCGGGCACGTTCCATCCGGCGACCACGCTGCGCGCGCTCGGGCCCGAGCCCTGGCGCTGCGCCTACGTCCAGCCCTCGCGGCGGCCGAGCGACGGGCGCTACGGCGAGAACCCGAACCGGCTCCAGCACTACTACCAGTTCCAGGTGCTGCTGAAGCCCTCGCCGCCCGACGCCCAGGCGCTCTACCTGGGTTCGCTCGAGGCGATCGGCCTGGACCCCAGGAAGCACGACATCCGCTTCGTCGAGGACGACTGGGAGAGCCCGACCCTGGGCGCCTGGGGCCTGGGCTGGGAGGTCTGGTGCGACGGCATGGAGGTGACCCAGTTCACCTATTTCCAGCAGCTCGGCGGCATCGACTGCAACCCGGTCTCGGTCGAGTTTACCTACGGCCTGGAGCGCCTGGCCATGTACGTGCAGGGGGTGGAGAACGTCTACGACCTGGACTGGGACGGCGTGCCGAAGAATGAGGGCGGTAAGACTTACGGCGATATCTTCCTCCAGGCCGAGCGCGAGTTCTCGGCCTTCAACTTCGAGCGGGCCGACACCGACGCGCTGGCCCGCCACTTCCAGGACGCCGAGGCCGAATGCGGCCGGCTGCTGGGCGGGGAGAGGTCCTTGCCGCTGCCGGCCTACGACCAGTGCATGAAGGCGAGCCACTTGTTCAACATGCTGGACGCGCGCGGCGTCATCTCGGTGACCGAGCGCCAGGCCTACATCGGCCGCGTGCGCGCGCTCGCCAAGGCCTGCTGCGAGGCCTGGGTCGAGAGCCAGGCCTCGCCAGCGGCGCCGCTCGCCCAGGCGGCCAAATAACATGCCCGAATTGCTGCTCGAGCTCCTGTCCGAGGAGATTCCGGCGCGCATGCAGGCGCGCGCCGCCGAGGACTTGCGCCGTCTGGTGACCGAGCGGCTGACCGGCGCCGGGCTCGCCTTCAAGGAGGCGCGCGCCTACGTCACCCCGCGCCGCCTGACCCTGGTGGTCACCGGCCTGCCGGCCAAGCAGTCCGACACCCAGGAGGAGAAGAAGGGCCCGCGCCTGGATGCGCCGGCGAAGGCGATCGAGGGGTTCTTGAGGGGCCATAACCTCGCCTCGATCGACCAGGCCGAGGTGCGCGAGACCGCCAAGGGCAGCTTCTATTTCCTGGTCCGCAAGCGCAAAGGGCAGGCGACCGCCAAGGTGCTGCCCGGAATCCTCGTCGAGGCGATCCAGGCGCTCACCTGGCCCAAGTCGATGCGCTGGGCAAAGACGCAATTCAAGTGGGTTCGCCCCATCCATTCGATCATGTGTATTTTTGATGGCAGACGGATAAATGGAGAAATAAAGATTGGTACAATAACTTTCCCAGAGGTGGAGCCGCATTTAGCTGATTGGGAAGTTCCCGACGCCATACCATTTTCAAATGCTACGCGCGGCCATCGCTTCCTGGCGCCCAAAGTATTCACCGTTACCAGCTTCGCCGACTACAAGAAGAAGCTCAGGGCCGCCAAGGTGATGCTCGACCCGGCCGAGCGGCGCGCCGTCATCGTCAAGCAGGCCAAGCGGAAGGCGGCGCGCGCCAAGCTCACGCTCCGGGACGATCCGGCGCTGCTCGACGAGGTGACCGGGCTGGTCGAGTGGCCGGTGGTGCTCATGGGCCGGATCGATCCCGAGTTCATGGACTTGCCGCCGGAGGTGCTGACCACCGCCATGCGCGCGCACCAGAAGTACCTGGCGCTGGTCGACGAGTCGGGCGCGCTGGCCAACCGCTTCCTGGTGGTCGCCAACATGGAGACCGCCGACAAGGGCAAGGGGATCGTCGCCGGCAACGAGCGGGGGTTGCGCGCG
>JACZVL010000070.1 GCA_022572685.1 Pseudomonadota bacterium | reverse complement strand
GTAAAACAACTGGCAAAGGCTACCTACGAGCCGAAGTACTCGGAGAAAAAGCTGCGGAATATCGTTGAAATTTTGGAAACACTCCTAACGGAGCCGGAGGAAATTAGGCACGTACCCGGACTGCTGGAGGAATGTGGGGTGCGTTTGGTTATTGTCGAACCCATACCAAACTCAAAAATTGACGGGGTCTGCTTCTGGATTAATGATGGCAAATCTCCCGTCATTGGGCTTACGCTAAAGTGGGATTTCATAGATCGCTTTTGGTTCAACCTTCGGCATGAAATCGAACACGCACTACGCGGCGACGGTAAGACGCGGGTGGTGATCGATGACTTTGAGGGAGGATTCGATACCGAAGATGAGGCCGAGATCGCCGCTAACACCGCCGCTGCAGATTTCTGCGTTCATCAGGCAAGCCTGAATGACTTTATTCTGCGCCACAACCCGATGTTTTCGACCACCAACTTCATCGGGTTTAGTAGGCTAATGAAAAGGCACCCTGGGATAGTTGCTGGTCAACTACAGAATAAAATTGGCCGTCCAGAGTTATTCAAGAAATACCAAGCGAGAGTGCGCGACATTATTACTGAAACCGCACTAACAGATGGATACGGCAAAGAATTGCCGTTTGCTATCTAAGGAGACGTTAAATGAGTCTGATCAAACAACATCAAAGAATCGTTCGTGAGTACCGTAAATCCGGCCAACCTTGGCCTGCCACAGCTAAGGATATGGCAGAATGGGCCATTCAGAATGGCAAGTGGTACATGCAGCCGGCAGCAGTATTGAAGCAGTGCGCTGAGGATATGGCCCAGGCAATGCGCGAAGAATACTTCACCGATGCCAAGGGGCGGCGAGTGCGGCTGTTTCACCCCGCAAGGGTCACGCGCCAAGGTGAGCTATTCACTGAATGGGACGACATACGGACGGCCAGCCGTTCACACATGCAGATGTCGTTCCAGCAACACCGACGGAAAATTGTTGGAGAGTGCCGCCAGCTAAAGACCGACCTGGATAGCTATAACGATGCCCATTCGGGCGAAGAGCCGATGCAGATTTCATTTGATTTCAACATGGATCTGGCAGAGATTGAAGCAGCCAAAGCCGCCTAGGAGCGTTTCTTTCGCCACCTAGCCTGAGCGGCCAAACTTGCAGCTTCGGAGCGTTGTTCGAGCGTCAAGTTTGCCCATCGGGCCTTCCCGCCCTTTAATCCACCCTTCCGGCCCAACGCCACGGCGGCAGGGTTCTTACCCTCATCTTCGGGCTTGTCCACAACTTCGCCCGAAGCAATGTCCACGATCAGCTTGGCACGCTGACTGATGTCGCGGGGCCGATTTTGCCTATCTGTCATGCTCTGAATATGGCATATGGCCGGATCGGTTGCCACCATCTGTCAACCCCGGTTACTTTCGAACTGACCCACTACCCTGGCGCCATGCGGCTTGCCGCGCGCCCCGCGGGTCGCCTATGTTCGGCCGGTTTCCCCACCGAGAAGAGAGATCGAGACCCGACGATGACCGGTCCGCTCCATGGCCTGCGCGTGTTCGACCTGACCCGGATCCTGGCCGGGCCGACCTGTACCCAGATCCTCGGCGACCTCGGCGCCGACGTGATCAAGATCGAGCGGCCCGGCGCCGGCGACGACACCCGCCGCTTCGCCCCGCCGTTCCTCAAGGACCGCGCCGGCAAAGAGTCCGGGGAGAGCGCCTACTTCGCCAGCTCGAACCGCAACAAGCGCTCGATCACGCTCGATCTGACCGCCGCCGAGGGCCAGGACCTGGCGCGCCGCCTGATCGCCAAGTGCGACATCCTGGTCGAGAACTTCAAGCACGGCGGCCTGGCCAAGTACGGCCTCGGCTACGACGATCTCGCGGCGGACAACCCGGGCCTGGTGTACTGTTCGATCACCGGCTTCGGCCAGACCGGGCCCTATGCGTCGAAGCCCGGCTACGACGTGCTGATCCAGGGCATGGGCGGGTTCATGTCGATCACCGGCGAGCCCGAGGGCGCGCCCCAGAAGGCCGGAATTCCGATCGCCGATTTGATGGCCGGCATGTACGCCGCGGTCGCGATTAACGCGGCGCTGCGCCACCGCGAGGTCACCGGCGCGGGCCAGTACATCGACATCGGCATGCTCGATACCCAGGTCGCGACGCTGACCATCCAGGGCCTGAACTACCTGGCCACCGGCCAGGCGCCGGCGCGCCTGGGCAACGCCCATCCCAACATCGTGCCCTACCAGACCTTCGCCACCGCCGACGGCGACGTCACCCTGGCGGTCGGCAACGACGCCCAGTTCCAACGCTTCTGCGCCTTCGCCGGGGTGCCCGAGCTGGCCCAGGACGAACGCTTCCGCAGCAACCATCTGCGGGTGCGCCACCGCGCCGAGCTGGTCGGGTTGCTGGCGCCGATTCTGGCGGCCCAGCCCTCGCGCCACTGGATCGAGGGCCTGGAGGCGCACAACGTGAGCTGCGGCCCGATCAACACCATCGACCAGGTCTTCGCCGACCCCCAGGTCCAGGCCCGCGGCATGCGCATCGAGATGCCCCATCCGGCGCTCGGCGGCGACCCGGTGCCGCTGATCGCGAGCCCGATCCGGTTATCGGCGACGCCCGCTTCCTACCGCCACCCGCCACCCACCCTCGGCCAGCACACGGGCGAGGTACTAGCCGAGCTGCTCGGCCTGGAGCAGGCCGAACTCGAGGCCCTGCGCGGACGCGGCGTGACCTAGGCGCCCCTGGCGTCACGGGCGATTCGTTAATACATGTTAGCCATAATCCGGTGCGCGAATTCGGGCCTGGCGGCCCGGAGGCACCGGTTTTCGGCCCTTGGACCGACACGCGAACCATGGCGCAGAACGAGACCCTGATCGAGCGGACCCTGTCCAACCTGGCGTCCAACCTGGCCAACGCCTGGCGCGACATCGCCCAGAGCGCGGCCCGGACCGTGGGCCGCAACGGCGGCAAGCTGGACGCCGCGCGCGCCGGCGCCGAGCCCGAAGCGCTCAAGGCCTTCATGACCGAGTGCCTGGAGGCGCGCGGCGGCGAGGTCTCGGCGCGCATGCGCGCGGCCGAGCTCGGCGAGACCTACCTGGAGCTGGACGGCGAGGGCCGGCGCCGCTTCCTGGAGGTGCTGGCCGGCGAGTTCGCGCTCGACGCCGCCGCGCTCGATGCCGCCATCGAGGCCTACCAACAGGCCGACGTCCCGGAGGTGAAGCGAAACGCCGAGCGCCGCCTGCGCCAGGCAAGCACGCCACCTCGCATCAAATTACTCACCCAATTCAACTCACTACCGGAAGGAGTTAAGTTCCTGGTCGATCTTCGCGCCGACCTGCTGGAATTGTCGGACCGGGCGCCGGCGCTCGACGATCTCGATGCCGACCTGCGCGATTTGCTGGCCTCCTGGTTCGACACCGGGTTCCTGGATCTGGCGCGCATCACCTGGGACTCGCCGGCGGCGCTGCTCGAGAAGCTGATCGCCTACGAGGCGGTGCACGAGATCCGCTCCTGGGACGACCTGCGCCACCGGGTCGAGTCCGACCGCCGGCTCTACGCGCTGTTCCATCCGCGCATGCCCGAGGAGCCGCTGGCCTTCGTCGAGGTCGCCCTGGTCAAGGGTATCGCCCGCAACGTCCAGGCGCTGCTCGACGACGAGGCGCCGAACACCGATCCCGAGGCCGCCGACACCGCGATCTTCTACTCCATCAGCAACACGCAAAAAGGGCTTCGCGGCATCTCCTTCGGCGAGTTCCTGATCAAGCGCGTGGTCCAGCGCCTCTCCGCCGAGCTGCCGCGCATCAAGACCTTCGCCACGCTGTCGCCGGTCCCGGGCTTCCGCGCCTGGCTCGATTCCGCGCCCCAGGAGACCGTCGAGGGCGCGTTCAGCGAGGCCGAGCGCGGCGGCGTGCGGGCGCTCGGCGGCAGCGACGATGTCCAGGCCGCGTTGGCCACCATCCTGGCGCGCGCCGACTGGCCGCAGGACCCGGTGGTCCGCAAGGCGCTCGAGGCTCCGCTGCTCAAGCTAGGCGCGCGCTACTTCCAGGAGCGCCGCGCGGGCGGCGAGCCGATCGACGCGGTCGCGCGCTTCCACCTCAAGAACGGCGCCCGGCTCGAACACCTCAACTGGCTGGGCGATTCCTCGGTCCAGGGTCTCGCCCGCTCGGCCGGGCTGATGGTCAACTACCGCTACCTGCTCGGCGAGATGGAGAAGAACCACGAGGCCTACATGAACCAGGGCCGCATCGCCATGAGCGCCGAGGTCAAGGCGCTGGTCCGCGACGGCGCGGCCGGCGACGGCCCGCTCAAGCGCCTCGGTCTGGGGTAGCAGGCTGCCCGCTTGCGGGGTTGCTAGTTGGTAAGACCGAACAGTTCGATATAGGTATACCCCTTGACACAACCCGGTATCCGAAGTACTTTCTAGAGAATGATCCGAAGCTTTAAGTGCAAGGATACCGAAGCGCTGTTCGACGACCGTTTCGTCCGGCGCTTTCAGGGCATCGAACGTGCGGCGCGGCGCAAGCTGGAGATCTTGGAAGCGGTAGAGAAGCTGGAAGATCTTCGGGTACCTCCCGGCAACCGCTTGGAGGTCTTGCGTGGTGAACGCAAAGGCCAGCACGGTATTCGAGTCAACGACCAGTACCGGATTTGTTTCGTCTGGTCCGAAGAGGGTGCCGAGGACGTGGAAATCGTGGACTGTCACTAAGCGAGAAACGATGGTGAAGAGATTGGAACCGATTCCGCCGGGAGAGATTCTCCTGGAGGAATTCATGAAGCCGCTGGGCGTTTCGCAAAACAAGCTCGCCCGTGATATCGACGTGTCGATCGCGCGGGTCAACGAGGTGGTGCACAACAAGCGGGGGATTACCGCCGATACCGCGCTGCGCTTCGGGGCTTATTTCGGCACCACCGCCGAGTTTTGGATCAATCTTCAGTCGCGATACGATCTTAAGATGGTACGCGCGTCCTTGGGCCCGAAGTTGGCGGAAATAATCCGGCCGCTTCGACGCGCCGAGGAGCCCGCGAGGGGATAGAAGTCGTCACATGCAGACCGCTCCGGCACACCAATCGGACAAGTCCAGGATCGCGCGCAGCTTCGCCGACGTGGGCTCGGTGGTGATGGCGATCGAACCGAGCTACCCGGTGTTCTGTCTGCGGCCCCGGGTGCTGGAGGCGGCGGCGCGACGGTTCATGACCCTGTTCCCGGGCACCGTGCTCTACGCGGTCAAGTGCAACCCGCACCCCATGGTGCTGGACGTGCTCTACCGGGCCGGCATCCGCCACTTCGACACCGCCTCGCTGCCCGAGATCGCCCAGGTCCACGAGGCCTACCCGCGCGGCCACGCCTACTTCATGCATCCGGTCAAGGGCCGGGCGGTGATCAAAAACGCCTATACCGTCTACGGCATCCGCCATTACGTGGTCGACCACGCGAGCGAGCTGGACAAGGTGCTGGAGGAAACCGGCGGCGAGAACCTGGTGATCATCGTGCGCCTGCACACCCCGCCGGTCGAGGCGGCGCTCTATCACCTGGCCGCCAAGTTCGGCGCCCAGCCGGACCAGGCGGTCGAGCTTCTGCGCGCCGCCCAGGCGCGCGGCTGCGATACCGGTCTGGCGTTCCACGTCGGCTCCCAGTGCCGCGACCCTTCGGTCTACCGCAAGGCGCTGGCGCTCTGCGGCGAGGTGATCGCGCGCGCCGGGGCCGATCCGGTCTGCCTCGACGTCGGCGGCGGCTTCCCGGTCACCTACGCCAACATGGAGGTGCCGCCGCTCGAGGACTACATGGACGAGATCCGCGCCGGACTGAAGGAGATCGCGCTCAAGCCGACGGTCGAGGTGTTCGCCGAGCCCGGCCGCGTACTGGTCGCCGAGGCCTGCTCGCTGCTGGTCCAGGTGCAGCTGCGCAAGGACGACCAGTTGTACATCAACGACGGCATCTACGGCAGCCTCTCGGAGATGGCCCAGGTCGACCTGCGCATGCCGGCGCGGCTGATCCGCCTCGGCGGCGGCGCCTCGGAGACGGCCCGGGCCTTCGTGCTCAACGGCCCGACCTGCGATTCGCTCGACGTGCTGCCGGGCACCTTCGAGTTGCCCGAGGACGTGCGCGAGGGCGACTGGATCGAGATCGGCCAGGTCGGCGCCTACTCCTATGCCCTCGCCACCCGCTTCAACGGCTTCTATCCGGAGACCTTCGTCGAGGTCGACGACGCGCCCCCGGCGCAGACCGCGTGAGCGCCCCACGCCCACGCGCCGAACTCGCCGAGATCGCCGAGATCGCCCTGGTGCGAGACGGGCTGTTGGCGTGACCGGCGGCCCTTGGTATTAGCGCACCCGCTTCTCGGGCCCGCGGCCGCGGAAGGCATCGACGAAGGCGGCGGCGGCGGCGGGCTCGAAGCTGTCGAGCTTGAGGATCTTGCGCCAGGCGGCCAGCGTCACCGCCTTGCCGAGCCCGGACGAGGGGGCCGCGACCACGCCGTCCCAACGGCCGCCGAACAGCGCGGTCCAGGCCTCGATGGTGGC
The DNA here is from genome assembly GCA_022572685.1 of Pseudomonadota bacterium. Taxonomy (GTDB): domain Bacteria; phylum Pseudomonadota; class Alphaproteobacteria; order Kiloniellales; family J153; genus JACZVL01. The sequence continues at coordinate 8,345 of JACZVL010000070.1, read as the reverse complement.
GCGGGCTTCGGCGCCGGGGTCGTCGTAGTAGATCACGACGTTGCCGTGTTCGAGGGCGTGCACCAGCTGGGTGGCGCGCTGCGGCCCGGTGTAGAATCCGGCGTTGACCGGCACCCGGTCGTGGATGCCCGAGGTCGGGAAGGCGGTGTCGTAGCTGTGGCCCTGACCCGGCCCCAGGTGCCCGCCGCCGCGGTCGGGGGGGGTCTCGACCCGGGCCAGCGCCGGCTGGCCCTCGGCGACCAGCGCCTCGAAGCTGCTGCCCGCCTGTTGCAGTTGCCAGAGGTAGAGGCCGCCGGCGACCACCGCGACCAGCGCCACGGCGCCGAGTATCAGGTTGATCCGCCCCGAGCCTTTGGCGGAAGCGGCGCCCCAGTCGATCGACTTGGGCTTGCCCTTGGTGGATCTCTTTCTGGTTCTGGATTTTGGCATCTCGATTCCGATCCTCGAGCCATGGTCGCGGTTCGGGCGCGGCAAATCAAGCTCGCAGGAGCGTAAAGGCTCGGCAGGCGCGGATTTCAAGGGGCGGTGAGGGGGAGCCGGTGGCGCGGGCGCGGGGGGTGGTTCAGGCGAACAGCTTGTCGATGTCGTCCTGGCAGATGCCTTCGCCGGCCCGCTGCGGGCCCTCGAGCGCCACGCCGTCGTCGAGCTGCTGGGGCAGGTCCCATTCGTCGGCCAGCGCCTTGACCTCGTCGCGGCCGCAGAGCTCGGCCATCGCGTTGACCCGCTCCTCGACGAATTTCATGGTGCCGACCACCTTGGTGATGCGCTGGCCGGTCAGGTCCTGGAAGCTGCAGGCCTCCATGGCCGCGATGGTCTGTTCGGTGATGGCGTCGCAGAGGCTGTCGATCTCGGCCGGCTCCGGGTGGGCGCGGAGTTTCTCGATGCAACCGTCCACCGCTTCCATCGCGGCCAGGATGGTATCGGTCGCGTGGGCCGTCGACTCGACGATCGCGTCGAGGCGGTCGGCCATCGAGTCGAAGGTGGTCTGGTCGTCCTTCTCCAGGGCGATGCCGGCGATCTCCGAGCGCAGGCGATGGATGTACTGGATCAGGTTGAGGACCTCGGTCTGAAGCCTCTTGTCCACCCTGCCGTTCGATTTCTTGCCTTTTGCCGCCATGATTCCGTCACCCGCTGTTCTGTGCCGACGCCCTAAGCCGACGCAGCGGCTTTGACCCCCCCAAGGATCCCGGGACTCGGATATTTTTCATGTATTTCAATGGTTTCTGCCCTCAAAGTCTGGGCAGCGTAGCAGGCGGGCGTGAACGCTCGGTTAAGCAGCGGCTCGTAAAATCTAGGCGCGCGAACGCGACCCGGGAGATTCAACCGGCCTTGAGGCGCGCGGCCGCCTCCGGGGCGGCGTAGGTCAGGATGGCGTCGGCGCCGGCTCGCTTGAAGGCCAGCAGGCTCTCCATGACCGCCTTGTCGTAATCGAGCCAGCCATTGGCGGCGGCGGCCCTGAGCATCGCGTACTCGCCGCTCACCTGATAGACCATGGTCGGCACCCCGAAGGTGTCCTTGACCCGACGCACCACGTCGAGATAGGGCAGGCCGGGCTTGACCATGACCATATCGGCGCCCTCCTCGAGGTCGAGCGCGACCTCGCGCAGCGCCTCCTCGGCGTTGGCCGGGTCCATCTGGTAGGTCTTCTTGTCGCCGGCCAGCAGGTCGCCCGAACCGACCGCGTCGCGGAACGGGCCGTAGAAGGCGCTGGCGTACTTGGCCGAATAGGCGAGGATCTTGACCCCTTCCAGGCCGGCCGCATCGAGGGCGCCGCGAATCGCGCCGATGCGCCCGTCCATCATGTCGGACGGCGCGATCACGTCACAGCCGGCCTCGGCCTGGACCACGGCCTGGCGGCACAGCACCTCGACGGTCTCGTCGTTGAGGATCCGGCCGTCGCGCAGCAGGCCGTCGTGGCCGTCGCTGTTGAAGGGGTCGAGCGCGACATCGCAGATCACGCCCAGCTCCGGGTAGGCCGCCTTGACCGCGCGCACCGCGCGGCACACCAGGTTGTCCGGGTTGACCGCCTCGGCGGCGTCGGGGGTGCGCAGGGAATCGTCGATGTTGGGGAACAGGGCGACGGCGGGCACCCCGGCCTCGGCCGCCGGGCCGACCGCGTCGATCAGGGCGTCCAGGCCGAAGCGCCGGACCCCGGGCATGGAGGCGACCGCGCTGGCGCCGTCCACGTCCTGGACGAAGATCGGCCAGATCAGGTCGTCGACCGAGAGCCGGTTCTCGGCCACCAGGCGCCGGGTCCAGGCGTCGCTCCGGTTGCGCCGCATGCGGACTTGCGGAAAGGCGCCGAGGGTCCCGGGCGCGCGCGCCGCCGGCCGCTCGCCGCCGGGCAGGGCGCGCAGGAAGGTCTTGGATGGTTCGGGTTTTGCCATGGCGCCCGGGCCGTTCGAATGCGGCCCCCTCCAGCGTTGTCACGTCTTGGGAGTCTAGACTTCCCGGCGCGTGGCAACAAGCGCCCCACGCCGAGGTGAAGCTATCGCCGCTCGCCGGTTAAGGACCGCTTAACGGCGGCGCGGATCACGAGCCGGTCCGATCGAGCGGCGTCTCGCCGGGTTCGCCGATCTTGGAGATGTCGAAGGGGGTGTGCTCGTAGATCTCGTGGATCCAGTTCCAGAACAGCAGATGGGCGTAGGCGCGCCACTGGTTGCCGGGTTGCCGGGACGGATCGTCGTCGGGGAAGTAGTTCTTCGGGATCTGGATGTCGGCGCCGGTGGCGACATCGCGCTCGTACTCGCGCTTCAGGGTATCGGCGTCGTATTCCAGGTGGTTGAACATATACAGCGCCCGGTGCTCCAGGTCCTCCAGGAGGCAGAGCCCGGCTTCCGGCGATTCGGCCAGGATGCGCAGGCCCGGCTTGTCCGGGATGTCCTCGCGCCGGACCTCGGTATGGCGCGAGACCGGAATCGAGAACTCGTCGTTGAAACCGCGCAGCAGGCTCGAGCCGTGGTTCACGATGTGGTGGCGGAAGATGCCGAACATCTTGTGTTCGAGCTGGTGCTTGGGCACCCCGTGGTAGTGGTACAGCGCGGCCTGCGCACCCCAGCACAGGTGGAAGCCGCGGAACACGTGGGTCCGCGCCCAGTCGAAGATGGCGGTCAGCTCGTCCCAGTAGTCGACCTCTTCGAAGGGCAGGGTCTCGATCGGCGCGCCGGTCACGATCAGGCCGTCGAACTTCTCGTGCCGGACCTCGTCCCAGGTGCGGTAGAAATCGATCAGATGGCGCTCGGGCACGTTCCGGGACTTGTAGGAGCCGGTATTGAGCAGGGTCATCTCGACCTGCAGCGGGGTCGAGCCGACGACCCGGGCGATCTGGGTCTCGGTGCGGATCTTGTCGGGCATCAGGTTGAGCAGGGCGATGCGCAAGGGCCGGATGTCCTGGCGGACCGCGTCGAACTCGCTGATCACCGCGACGCCTTCCTCCGCGAGGATGCGCCGGGCCGGCAGGTCGTTGGGTATCTTGATCGGCATACGCGCGATTTTCCTATCTTAAGACTCTGTAGTGAATACTTGGCCTAAGGCCCTGTAATTCTGATCCATTATAGGCGGACACCTCGGTGCCGCCGAGTCAATCCATGATGAACCGCCGGGCCGCGCCCTAGATTTGGGGCTTTACCGGCCCGGACGCAATACGCAAATCGCGACCCTCCCGCCGGCTCCGCGCCAGCGTTGCATCGCCGGGCCCCGGCCCCTATCAATTCACCACTGCGAGCCCCGTTACCTGTAAACTGGGCGGCGCCGGCCGTGGCGCCGGGAGAGGACCATGCCCGACGACAGCCCGCGCAAGTTGACCAGCGACGGTTCCGGCCCCGGTAACACCCGAAACAAGATCCGCTTCGTGACCGCGGCGAGCCTGTTCGACGGCCACGACGCCTCGATCAACATCATCCGCCGCATCCTCCAGGGCGCCGGCGCCGAGGTCATCCACCTGGGCCACAACCGCTCGGTCGAGGAGGTGGTGACCGCCGCCGTGCAGGAGGACGTCCAGGGCATCGCGGTCAGCTCCTACCAGGGCGGCCACCTCGAGTACTTCAAATACATGATCGCGTTGCTGCGCGAGCGCGGCGCCGGGCGGGTGCGAATCTTCGGCGGCGGCGGCGGGGTGATCTCGCCCGAGGAGATTCGGGAGCTCCGCGACGCCGGCATCGCCCGCATCTACACCCCCGAGGACGGCCAGCGCCTGGGTCTCCGGGGCATGATCGACGACATGCTGGCCGCCGCCGACTTCGACCTCTCCGACGATCCGCCGGCCAGCCTGGACGGCCTGGAGGCGCCGGGCGGCCGGGTCCTGGCCCGCTTGCTGACCGCGCTGGAGCAAGGCGTGCTGGCGCCGGAACTGAAGGCCGCCCTCGAGGAGATGGCGGCCGCGGCGGGGCCGGTGCCGGTGCTCGGCGTCACCGGGACCGGCGGCGCCGGCAAGTCCTCGCTCACCGACGAGGTGATCCGGCGCTTCCGCCTCGACGATCCGAAGCTGCGCATCGCGGTGATCGCCATCGATCCCTCCAAGCGCAAGAGCGGCGGCGCGCTGCTGGGCGACCGCATCCGCATGAACGCGCTCGACGGCGCGCGGGTGTTCATGCGCTCGCTGGCGACCCGGGATTCGGTCGACGAAGTGCCGGCCTACGTGCCCGACATGATCACCGCCTGCAAGGCCGCGGGCTACGGCCTGGTGATCGTGGAGACCCCGGGCATCGGCCAGGGCGACGCCGGGATCGTGGCCCACGTCGACTGCTCGATCTATGTCATGACCCCGGAGTTCGGCGCCCCCAGCCAGCTCGAGAAGATCGACATGCTCGACTTCGCCGATTTGGTGGCGATCAACAAGTTCGACCGGCGCGGCGCCGCCGATGCGCTGCGCGACGTGCGCAAGCAACTCCAGCGCGGCCACGAGAAGTTCGACGCGGCGCTCGAGGATATGCCGGTTTATGGCACCGTCGCCGCCCAGTTCAACGACGCCGGCGTGACCGCGCTCTATCACGGCCTGCTGGACGCCTTCAACGCACGCGGCCTGGGCCAGTGGTCGAGCGATCTGCCCAGGCCGGCGGGCAAGGCCCCGGCCTCCCGCGGCGCCATGGTGCCGGGCGCGCGGGTGCGCTACCTGGCCGAGATCGCCGAGACGCTGCGCGGCTATCACGGCTTCGTGGCGGACCAGGTGGTCATCGCCCGGGCGCGCCAGAGCCTGCGCGAGGCCCGGGACTTACTGGCGCGGGCGGGCAAGGACACGGGCGATCTGGACGCGCTGATCGCCGCGCCCGAGGCGGCGCTCGATCCACGCTGCGCCGCGCTGCTCGACACCTGGCCCGAGGTCAAGGCGCGCTACGGCGCCGAGGACTACGTGGTCGGGCCGCGCGACCGCGAGGTCCGCACCGCGCTCACCGTCACCACCCTGTCGGGGACCGTGGTGCCCAAGGTGGCGCTGCCGCGCTATGAGAGCGAGGGCGATCTGCTGCGCTGGCTGCTCGAGGAGAACCTGCCCGGCGGCTTCCCCTATGCCGCCGGCATCTACCCGTTCCGGCGCGCGAGCGAGGACCCGACGCGGATGTTCGCCGGCGAGGGCGACCCGTTCCGGACCAACCAGCGGTTCAAGGTCCTGTCCCGGGATTCCGAGGCCAAGCGGCTCTCCACGGCCTTCGATTCGGTGACCCTCTACGGCTTCGACCCGGACGAGCGGCCCGACATCTACGGCAAGGTCGGCACCTCCGGGGTCTCGATCGCGACCCTTGACGACATGAAGGTGCTGTACGGCGGCTTCGAGCTCTGCGCGCCCGCGACCTCGGTGTCGATGACCATCAACGGCCCGGCGCCGACCATCCTGGCGATGTTCTTCAACACCGCGATCGACCAGCGGCTGGCAACCTTCGAGGCCGAACGGGGGCGCGCGCCGAACCCGGAGGAGGCCGCCCAGATCCGGACCCGGACCCTGGAGACGGTGCGCGGCACGGTCCAGGCCGACATCCTCAAGGAGGACCAGGGCCAGAACACCTGCATCTTCTCGACCGAATTCGCGCTCACCATGATGGCCGACATCCAGGAGTATTTCGTCGAACACCGGGTGCGGAACTTCTACTCGGTCTCGATCTCCGGCTATCACATCGCCGAGGCCGGCGCCAACCCGATCTCCCAGCTCGCCTTCACGCTCGCCAACGGCTTTACTTACGTGGAGGCCTATCTGGCGCGTGGCATGAAGATCGACGACTTCGCGCCCAACCTGTCGTTCTTCTTCTCCAACGGCATGGACCCGGAGTATTCGGTGATCGGCCGGGTCGCGCGGCGCATCTGGGCGGTCGCCCTGCGCGACAAGTACGGCGCGAACGAGCGCAGCCAGAAGCTCAAGTACCACATCCAGACCTCGGGCCGCTCGCTGCACGCCCAGGAGATGGACTTCAACGATATCCGTACCACCTTGCAGGCGCTGATCGCGGTCTACGACAACTGCAACTCCCTGCACACCAATTCACACGACGAGGCCTACACCACCCCGACCGCGGATTCGGTGCGCCGCGCCGTGGCGATCCAGATGATCATCAATCGGGAATGGGGCCTGGGCAAGATCGAGAACCCGTGCCAGGGCGCCTTCATCATCGAGGAGCTGACCGAGCTGGTGGAGGCGGCGGTGCTCCGGGAGTTCGACCGCATCAGCGAGCGCGGCGGCGTGCTCGGCGCCATGGAGACCGGCTACCAACGCGGCAAGATCCAGGACGAGTCGCTGACCTACGAGACCCTCAAGCACGACGGCCGGCTGCCGATCATCGGGGTCAACACCTTCCGCAACCCCGAGGCCGCCGGGGACGCGGGCCCGGTCGAGCTGCGGCGTTCGACGAACGCAGAAAAGCAGGGCCAGATCGCGCGCCTGCGCGACTTCCAGGCGCGCCACGCGGACCAGGCGCCGGTCCTGCTCGCGCGGCTGCAGGATACCGCGGCCGGCGGCGGCAACGTCTTCGCCGCGCTGATGGAGGCGGTGCGCGGCTGCTCGCTCGGCCAGATCACCGACGCCCTGTTCGAGGTCGGCGGCCAGTACCGGCGGAATATGTAGCCGGCGCCCGAAGCCGACATCCATGACCGACGCCCCCGGCCCTTATCCAGATCATCCGTAGGGATTAGCAGGAGTCCCGAAAAACGACGGATTTCCGCGGTTTTTCGGGGATCAAGCGATTAAGCGATCTTTAACCGCATCGCCATAAACTGAGCCTCGAATTATCGACGATTTCAACGCGCTATAAAGGCGAGGGTCCCGTGAAAGACGCTTATCTCGAGATGATTTCCCTGGTCGAGCGCCTGCACCGGCAGTGCCTCGAGGTGGTCAAGGCCGACCTCGACCGCCACGGCATCCGCGACCTCAACAACGTTCAGGCGCTGATCCTGTTCAACATCGGCGAGGAGGAGTTCTCCGTCGGCGAGTTGACCCAGCGCGGCTATTACCTGGGCTCGAACGTCTCCTACAACGTCAAGAAGATGGTCGAGAACGGCTACCTGATCCAGGAGCGCTCGGCCCACGACCGCCGCTCGTTCCACGTGCGCGCGGCCGAGAAGGGGGTCGAGATCTACCGCAACCTGAGCGCGCTGTTCGACGAGCACGCCAGCCAGCTCGGCGCGAGCCAGTTCGACAAGGCCGGCCTGGAAGCGGCCAACGCCACCCTGAGCCGCCTGCAGCAGTTCTGGTCGACGCCCCAGCACAGCGGCGCGCGCATCACCTCGGCGGCGTAAATCCCACGAAGCGCGAATCCCACGAGATGGGGCGGGGGCGGAAAACGCCCGCCCGCGAAGGCCGGCGAAAACGCCGGCCTTTTTTGGTTTTGGCCGCGCGCCGGCGTAACCGCCGCGCTATTCCACTACCCGGGGAGGGGGTGTCGCGAGCAGCCTTCCGCGCTTCCAACTCAGCAGCCGGTAGGGTTGCCGTCGCCCGCCGCCCAGCGCCACCACGGCTTCCCGCACGAAGATCGCGCCATCGTCGAGCCGGGCCTCCGCGCGTAGCGTGAAGACCCTGCTTCGCGAGCGGGCGCCGAAGCTCTCCGCCGGGACGAAGGCCGGACCCCCGCCCTCCGGCGCCCCGGCGCGCGCGTTCAGATAGCTCTCGACAGCCTCGGTATCGGTGCCCGGAAGCGCGAGCAGCACGGCGCGCGGCGCGACACTGGCGTCGATGCCCTTCAGTCCGCTGTGGACGGTGAGCGCGGGCGCCACCGCCTGGTAGAACAGCGGCGTCATTCCGAGAACCTGCTGCAACTCCTCGACCGCCGCAAACGGCGCGTCCTTGGCGCCCCAGGGCAGGCCCGCCGCCGCGTAGTCCGGGTCCTCCGCCCCGTTCAGACGGGTCAGGTCGTCTTGGTCGGCATAGT
>JACZVL010000069.1 GCA_022572685.1 Pseudomonadota bacterium | reverse complement strand
TGGAAAGCCTCGCCGGCCGCCCGGCGCGGGTGCTGTCGGGCGGCGAGCAGCAGCGCCTGGCGCTCGCCCGCGCCTGGGTCGCCGAGCCCGAGATCCTGTTCCTCGACGAGCCGACCGCCAGCCTCGACCCGGCCGCGACCCGCGCGGTCGAGGAGCTGGTCCTGCAAATCCACCAGGCCGGCACCAAGATCGTGATGACCACCCACGATCTCGGCCAGGCCCGGCGCCTGGCCGAGGAGGTGCTGTTCCTGCACCACGGCCGCCTGATCGAGCGGGGCCCGGTGAAGGCCTTCTTCGCCGCGCCGCGCACCCCCGAGGCCGCCGCCTTCATCAAGGGAGACCTGGTATTATGACCACACGCCTGTTCCTCGCGCTCGCGCTCTCGGCGCTGGCCCCTGGGCCACTCCACGCGGAAACGCCCGCCATCACCCTGGCCTCGACCACCTCGACCGAGAACTCGGGCCTGTTCGACCACCTGCTGCCGCGCTTCACCGCGGCGACCGGGATCGCGGTGCGGGTGGTCGCGGTCGGCACCGGCCAGGCCCTGCGCATGGCGCGCAACGGCGACGCCGACGTGCTGCTGGTCCACCACCGCCCCTCGGAGGAGGCCTTCGTGGCCGAGGGCTACGGGGTGCGGCGTCACGACGTCATGGTCAACGACTTCGTCCTGGTCGGCCCGCGCGCCGACCCGGCCGGGGTGCGGGGCCTCGACGACGCGGCCGCTGCGCTCGCCCAAATCGCGGGCGCGCGCGCGCCCTTCGCCTCGCGCGGCGACGACAGCGGCACCCACAAGAAGGAACGCGACCTCTGGGCCGCGGCCGGCCTCGACCCGAGCGCCGGCCCGAGCGCCGACCGGGGCTGGTACCGGGAGACCGGCTCGGGCATGGGCGCGACGCTGAACGCCGCCGCCGGCATGGGCGCTTATGCGCTGAGCGACCGCGCCACCTGGCTCGCGTTCCAAAACAAGGGTGATCTCGAGGTCCTGGTCGAGGGCGACCCACGCCTGTTCAATCCCTACGGCGTGATTCTCGTGAACCCGGCGCGCCACCCCCACGTCCACGCCCGCGAAGGCCAGGCCTTCATCGACTGGCTGGTCTCGGATGACGGCCAGGCCGCCATCGCCGCCTACCGCCTCGACGGCCGCCAACTGTTCTTCCCCAACGCGGAGTAGCGCCGGTGTTTGCTGTCATACTGTCATGCTCGGGCTTGACCCGAGCATCCATATCGCTGTCCTCCGGAAAGTGCGGTGACCTACTACGTCTACATCATGGCCAGCAAGCGAAACGGCACGCTCTATGTTGGCGTGACCAATGACCTCGTTCGACGGGTCTACGAGCACCGCGAAGGTCAAGCCGATGGGTTCACCAAGAAGTATGGCGTCAAGGCCCTGGTGTATTTCGAGCCCCACGACGACATCGCCCGGGCCATCCAACGCGAGAAAAACATCAAGCGCTGGCGGCGCGCCTGGAAGATCGACCTGATCGAGAAAGCAAACCCGACCTGGGACGATCTCTACGATACCATCACCCAGTGACCCCTGGATGCTCGGGTCAAGCCCGAGCATGACAGTATTTTGCGGGATGTCACGACCACCCAGATTGTCATGCTCGGGCTTGACCCGAGCATCCATGTCGCGATTCCCCGGCCCTACTGGGGCGGCTTCCAGGCATCGGCCATGGCGGTTGCCTGATCGATGTCGACCTGGGGCATCCTGAGCCTCAGGAGGTCGAGGTTGGTGAGCGCGCCCGGATGACCGGCGCGGTCGGCGAGCAGGAACCAGGCAAAGGCCGCGACCGCCTCGGCGCGGTCGTGCTTGCGGCTGGTGATCAGCAAGCCGATCTCGAACTGGGCCCCGGGCACGCCGCGCTGGGCGGCGCTAAGCGACCACTTGACCGCCAGGGCCTCGTCCTTGGGAACCCCGCGGCCGAGGCGGTACATGCGCCCGAGCAGGTGCTGGGCCATGGCGTTGCCGCCCTCCGCGGCGCTTTTCAGCCAGCCCGCCGCCTGCACCGGATCGCGCGGGATGGCGCCGCCGCCGGCGCCGTCGTGATAGAGCAGGCCGATGGCGAACTGGGCGCCGGTATGGCCTTGGGTCGCGGCGCGCCGGTACCACTCGAGCGCCGCGCCGTAGTCCTTGGGCACGCCGGCGCCGTGCTGGCGCAGGGTGCCCATGTAGTACTGCGCCTCGGCATCGCCGGCCTCGGCCTCGGGCTCGAGCTCGGTCACCGCGGTCACGTAGTCGCCGCCCAGATAGGCCGCCCAGCCGGCCGCCACGTCGGCCTGGGCCGGTAATGCCAGGGCGAGGAGGAACGCGGCCGCCAGGCCCGAGCCAAACAATCGAAGGATTCTTCGCGCCATCTTTCTAGGCCCCGTTATAGCGTGTGGTTCCCAGCCCGGAAACGTCGTAGCCGCCCATCCGCGCGGCGCGCGCGACGAAGGCCTCGGTCCGGGCGAAGGCGAACAGCGCCGCCAGCGGCGGCTCGAAGTAGTCGCGCCGGCGCAGCAGCAGATCGTAGCGCTCGCGCAGCAGCGGCACGAAGCCCAGCTTCAGGCTGCGCGCCACCGCCTCGATGGCGAGCCCGGCGTCGGCGCGGCCTTCGAGCACCGCCAGGCCCAAATCGGTCTCGCCGCGCGCGGTCTCGTCGAGTATATCGAGGTCGTCGAAGCTCAGCCCTTCGCGCGCGAGCAACTCGGCCAGCAAGAGATGACTGCCGGCCTCGGCCTGGCGGCCCATGACCTTGAGCCTCTTATCCTTGAGATCGCCGAGCGTGGCGATGCCGTGCGGATTGCCGGCCGCGACCACCAGGCCCTGCTGGCGCCAGGCCCATTCGAGCAGCACCACCCCGGCCCCTGCCCCGGCGCCCACCAGCGCCGGCCCGCCCAGGCCGCCGGTCAGCGCCGGCAGGTTGAAGGCGCCGCTTTCGGCATCGAGCAGGTGGAGCCCGGCGGCCACGGCGCCGCCCTCGGCGAAACGCTTGAGGCCGTCGAGGCTGCCGCCGGGCAGCAGCGCCAGGCCGCAGCCGGACTCCTTGACCGCCCAGTCGAGCAGCGGGTCGTGGCTGCCGGCGATCACCGGCGGCGCCGGGACCCTGGCCGCGCCGCCGGCGTGCTCGGCCAGCCAGAGATCGACCAGGGCGCGCGGGAACAGCCATTTGCCGGTCACCCGGGTGCAGGGGATCTCCTGTCGGCGCACCAGCTCGTAGACCCGCCGCTCCTTGAGGCGCAGGTAGTCGGCCACCTCCCGGGTGGTCATGAAGTCGCGCGCCTCGCCGAGGTGGGTCTCGTCAGCCATTACTTCTTATTATAGGCCAACAGGCCGAGGTACTCCGCCGCCAGGGTCGCCCCGGCGAGCGCGGTGATCTGGCCGACGTCGTAGACCGGCGCGACCTCGACCAGGTCCATGCCGATCACCTCGATCCCGGCCAGGCCGCGGAAGATGGCGATCGCCTGGGCCGTCGACAGCCCGCCGCAGACCGGCGTCCCGGTGCCTGGCGCGAAGGCCGGGTCCAGACAGTCGATGTCGAAGGTGAGATAGACCTTGTGGCCACCCAGGATGCGCCGGATTTCCGCGACCGTCGCCTCCGGGCCGTGGGCGTGCACCCAGCGCGCGTCGAGAATGTTGAAGCCGTGGCTGTCCTTATTGTAGGTGCGCAAGCCGACCTGCACCGAGCGCGACGGATCGACCAGACCGTTCTTGGCGGCGTGGTAGAACATGGTGCCGTGGTCGATGCGCTCGCTCTCGTCGGCCCAGGTGTCCGAATGGGCGTCGAAGTGGAGCAGCGACAGGGTCCCGTGCACCGCGGCGTGGGCCTTGAGCAGGGGATAGGAGATGAAGTGGTCGCCGCCGAGCGTCAGCATCGAGGTCCCGGTGTCGAGGATGGTCTTGGCGTGGGCCTCGATGCAATCGGGCACCTGCTCGGGCTGGCCGAAATCGAACAGGCAGTCGCCGTAATCGACCACCGCCAGGCGGTCGAGGGGATCGAAGTCCAGGCCGTCGGGCCGCGCCCAGGCGGTCATGGCGGAGGCGGCGCGTATCCCGGCCGGGCCGAAGCGGGCGCCGGGCCGGTTGGTGGTCGCCAGGTCCAGCGGCACCCCGCTGACCGCGACATCGACGCCCTCGAGATCGCGGGTGTACTTGCGGCGCATGAACGAGAGCGCACCGCCGTAGGTCGGCTCGTTGACCGAGCCGTGGCTCTTGGAATCGACAAAGGCGAAATCGTTCTGGTCCCTGAACATGCGCTCCCGTCCCTGGCTGTTCACCGCGTCCGACCCAGGACTATAGATCAAGGCTCCCGAGTCGCGGCGGGCGCCGGACGGCCCCCGAAAAGATAGAGCCACAGCGGGCCGGTCAGGGGCAGCAGCACCAGCACCCCGAACGCCAGGCCCCAGGCCGTGGCCCCGCCGCCGGCCAGATCGAGCACGCCGCCGAAGGCGAGCGGCGCCAGGAAGGCCATGGTGAACCCGAGGGACGAATAGACCGCCAGGGTCCGGCCCTGCTCCCCGGCGCGCGCCGCCTCGTAGAGCCCGACCGTCAGCGAGCCGCTGTCCGAGGTGGTCAGGGCGCCATAGATCACCGCGAGCAGGGCGACGATCGCGAACGGCAGGCCGGCGCTGAACCCGAGCATCAATCCGACCGCCACCGAGACCAGCATGTAGACCGAGATCGCGCGGCGCCGGCCCCAGCGCAGGGCGCCCTCGTTGCCGAGAATGCTCGCCGGCCAGCCGATCAACAGCACCACCGCCGCGACCTCCTGGGGCGAGAACGGAAAGTCCGGGTCCGGGCGCAGCGTCAGGGCGAAGCTGAGATAGGCCACCACCCAGCCCCAAAAGCCGAGCATCTCCCAGCAGTGAACGGCGTAGCCGAGCATGTAGCCGAGCGCGCCCCGGTTCCGGAACACCGGGCGGAAATCGAGCACCCGGACCGGCGCCGCCGTGGATGCCGCCGTGGCCGCCATCGACGCCCGGGCCGCGCCCTTCGGCGCGGCATCGATGACCAGCGCCACCAGCGCCATCGCGGCCAGCGGCCCCAGCCCGGTCAGCGCCGCCGCCCAGCGCCAGTCGAGAGTGTCGGTCGCCAGGCCGGTCACGAACACCGACAACGCCATGCCGATCGCAACCGCGCCGGAATAAAACGAGATCGCCCGGCTTTGGCCCGACCCCGAGAGGCGCGCGCCCAGAAGCTTCAATCCCGGCATGTAGGTGCCGGCGAAGCTGACCCCGATCAGGACGCGAAAGAGGATGGCGGTCCAAAAGCCCTCCGCCAGCACCGCGAAGCCGAGCATGGCGAGCGCGCCGAGCGCGGCCGAGAGAAGATAGATCCGGCGCGCATCGACCCGGTCGGTCAGGCCGACCAGGACCGGCACCGTGACGCCGTAGCCGGCGGAAAAGGCGCCGTTGATCCAGCCGGCCTCGGTGTTGCTCAGGCTCCACTCACTTTGAAGCATGGGCAACAGGCCCGGAAATACCATGCTGCCCGCCACCGAGAGGATATTGGCGGCGGTCATGGCGACAACGAATTTGACGACGCGGTTCGACACCGGCGGCGGCCTCCGATTCTGCTGGCGCGGTTTCCTGGGATAGAAGCTCGCGGAGCGTCGAACAAACCAATTCTTTTCCGGGCACTCAGCCAAGACCGCAGGAAATTTGGGGTCGCAACGACCGGGGTCGGCCGCTAGTATCCGGCCGCCGAAATTGGTCATACCACTGGCCGGGCTATCGGGGAGGACGCGACGACGATGGAGATGCGCGGCAAGCGTATTCTGGTCTGCGACTGCGAGGCGAGCATGCCGCTCGACGCCGCCAAGCTGACCGAGGCCTGCCGGGCCATCGGCGGCGAAGGCGAATTCGAGCTCAACACCCAGCTGTGCCGCGCCCAGCTCGGCAACTTCCAGCAGGCGATCCTGGGCCAGGCGCCGGTGCTGGTCGCCTGCACCCAGGAAGCGCCGCTGTTCACCGAACTCGCCGCCGAGGACAACCCGGAGGTCGCGCTCGGCTTCATCAATATCCGCGAACGCGCCGGCTGGTCCGAGCAGGGCGCCGAAGCCACGCCCAAGATCGCGGCGCTGATCGCCGAGGCCGCGCTCGACATCGAGCCGAGCCGCTCGGTCGAACTCAAGTCGGGCGGCGTCTGCCTGGTCTACGGCAAGGACGCGCGCGCGCTGGACGCGGCCAAGCAACTGGCCGGCCGGCTCGAGGTCACCCTGCTGCTCGACGTCCCCCTCGACGATCTCCCCGGCGGCCCCCCCGGCGGCCCCGGCGAGATCATCCCGCCGGGGGTCATGGACGTGCCGATCTTCCGGGGCACGATTACCCAGGCCAAGGGGCACCTGGGCGCCTTCGGCGTCAACCTCAGCGGTTACGCCGCGGCGACGCCGTCCTCGCGCGGGACGCTTCGTTTCGAGGCGCCGCGCGAGACCGCCTTCACCGAGTGCGACCTGATCCTCGATCTGACCGGCGGCGCGCCGCTGTTTCCGGCCCATGAGAAGCGCGACGGTTACCTGCGCCCCGACCCGGGCGACCCGGTGGCGGTGCAGAAGGCGCTGTTCGAGCTGACCGACATGGTCGGCGAGTACCAAAAGCCGCGCTACATCGACTACAACGCCGATATCTGCGCCCATTCGCGCAACCGCCAGACCGGCTGCACCCGCTGCCTCGACGTCTGCCCGACCTCGGCGATCACATCGGCCGGCGACAGCGTCGAGATCGACCCATACATCTGCGCCGGCTGCGGCGGCTGCGCCAGCGTCTGCCCGACCGGCGCGGCGAGCTATCATTTGCCGGCCGGCGACAGCCTGTTCCAGCGCCTGCGCGAGTTGCTCGGCGGCTACCACAAGGCCGGCGGCGTGGCGCCGGTGCTGCTGCTGTACGACACCGGCCACGGCGATGCCCTGATCGGGGCGCTGGCGCGCGCCGGGCGCGGCCTGCCGGCCCAGGTGCTGCCGTTCCCGCTCAACGAGGTGACCCAGGTCGGCCTCGACTTCCTGGCCACCGCTTTTGCCTATGGGGCGACCCAGATCGTGGTGCTCGCCAACCCGGCCAAGGCCGAGGAGCTGGGCGGCCTGGCCGAACAGATCGGCCTGATCGAGACCGTCCTGGAGGGCCTGGGCTATGGCGGCGGCCGGATTCAGGTGTTGAGCGAGAGCGACCCGGACGCGGTCGAAGCCGCGCTCTACGGGCTCGCGGCCCGCGAAGCGCCGCCCGCCGGAACCTTCCTGCCGATGGGCGGCAAGCGCAGCCGCACCATGCTGGCGCTGCGCCACCTGCACGCCGAGGCGCCGACCCCGGTCGATATCCTGCCCCTGCCCCGGGGCGCGCCTTTCGGCGGCGTCGCGGTCGGAGTCGAGGGCTGCACGCTCTGCCTGGCCTGCGTCGGCGCCTGCCCGACCGGCGCGCTGAAGGACAACCCGGACCGGCCCTGGCTCGGCTTCAACGAGGAGGCCTGCGTGCAGTGCGGCCTATGCCGCACCACCTGCCCGGAATCGGTGATCACGCTGGAGCCGCGCCTCAACTTCACCGAGGACGCGCGCGAGACCCTCACCAAGAACGAGCAGGAGCCGTTCGACTGCGTGCGCTGCGGCAAGCCCTTCGGCGTGCGCAGCAGCATCGAGCGCATCGCCGAGCAGCTGGCCGGCAAGCATTCGATGTTTTCCACCCCGGAGCAGATCGAGCGCATCAAGATGTGCGACGACTGCCGCGTGATCGTCCAGTTCGAGGCCGGCGACGCGCCCTTCAAGGGCCCGGACCGGCCCCTGACTCGGACCACCGACGACGATCTGCGCGAACGCGAGATCGAGGAGGCCCGCGCCAAGGTCCTCGCCGACCGCGCCGCCGGAAAAAGCAACGGCGAGGACGGCGGCTAGGCATCGGCGCCGACCCGCGCTTCGCGAATTCCATTTAGGGTCCGGTCAGGCTTCGGGGTTAGGATGGCCGCGCGTCCCCGAAGCGTTCCACGAACCGCTCCATAGCCCCCGGACCCCATGGCCGACCTCGATCCCCGTCTGAACGCCTACCGTCCCGACCTGGCCGCCGAGTCGCTGAAAGGCCGGGTCGCGGCCGAACGCTTCACCGCCGGGCGGCCGGCCCAGGTGGTGCGCGGCGTGGCGGCGCTCAGGCGGCGGCCCGGGGCGGAGGCGCCCCAGGACAGCCAGCTGCTGTCCGGCGAAGAGGTCACGGTCTACGACCAGGCCGAAGGCTGGGCCTGGGTGCAGAACCGGACCGACGGCTACGTCGGTTACGTGGAGAGCGCGGCCCTCGGCCGCGACCTGCGGGCGGCGACGCACAGCGTGAAGGTCCTGCGCACGTTCCTCTATCCCGAGCCCGACCTGAAGGCCCCGCCCCTCGATGCGCTGACCATGACCGGCCGGGTCGCGGTGGTCGGCGCGGACGGCGCTTACAGCGAGGTGGCGTTCGGGACGCAACGCGGCTGGGTCTACAGCCGGCATCTGGCGGCCCAGGGCGCGGGTGGGGGCGAGGGTGGGGGCGAGGTCGAACCCGACTTCGTCGCGACCGCATTGCAATTCCTCGGCGTGCCCTACCTCTGGGGCGGCAAGGCGAGCGGCGGGCTCGACTGTTCGGGGCTGGTGCAGGTGGCGCTCGCCCGCGCCGGGATTCCCTGCCCGCGCGACACCGCCCTGCAGGCCACCAGCCTGGGCGCGGCGCTGCCCTGGGAGCCGGGCCGGACGGAACCGCGGCGCGGCGATCTGATCTACTTCCCCGGCCACGTCGCCATCGCACTCGACGCCGAGCGCGTGGTCAACGCCAACGCCCACGCCATGATGGTCTCGGTCGAGCCGCTCGCCGAGCTCGAGGCCCGGGTCAGGCAGGAGAGCGGCGGCACCGGCGTCACCGCGGTGCGGCGGCTCTAATACAGCTTCCCGCTAGCGCCCGCTGGAGTCCGGCACAGGGCTTCGGCGCGGGCCTTGAACAGCTTGGCGCGGGGCCCATCGATGGTGCCCTCGGCGGCCATCGTATCGATGCCGGCCCAACGCCCGGCGATGCAGCGGGCAACCGGATCGTCGGCCAGGGCGGCCTCGGGCGGGAAGATGTCGTCGCGGTGGAACCAGCCCAGCGCGGCCGCGGCCAGCAGGAACACAGCAAGCGCCGCCACCCGGGCCGCGGGCCCATCGAGGGCGCTGCGGCGCGCGACGCTATTTGGCTTGGTCTCGGCTCCGGTCATCGCCGCCCAAGCTAGACCAGCGCCCACCCCCTTGCCAACGCCCGGCACGAGGCCCAAGTGGGCTGTAAGCGCACCGTAGGCGCGGCGGCAAACCCGCAACAAGCTTGGGGGTGAAATGGCCGCGGCTTGGCGCTATGATGCCCGGACAAGGGAACGAAAAACCCCGAAATAACCAGGGTTTCCAGGGAGAACTTGCATGATGCAGCTCATCGATCCGTTCGGCCGTGCGGTCACCTATCTCCGGGTCTCGGTCACGGACCGCTGCGACTTCCGCTGCGTCTACTGCATGTCGGAGAACATGACCTTCCTGCCCAAGGCCGAGATTCTGAGCCTGGAGGAGTTGGAGCGGGTCGCCGGCGCCTTCGTGCGCCTGGGCGTCCGGAAGCTGCGCCTGACCGGCGGCGAGCCGCTGGTCCGGCGCAACATCATGAGCCTGTTTCGCGGCCTCTCGCGGCTCCTGGAATCGGGCGATCTCGACGAATTGACCCTGACCACCAACGGCAGCCAGTTGGACCGCTTCGCCCCGGAGCTGGCCGATCTCGGAGTCAAAAGGGTCAACGTCTCCCTCGACACCCTGGACCCGGATAAATTCGCCGCCATCACCCGCTGGGGCAAGATCGACAAGGTCATGGCCGGGCTCGCGGCGGCCAAGGCGGCGGGCCTGGGGGTCAAGATCAACACCGTGGCGCTCAAGGGCGTCAACGACGGCGAGTTCGACGACCTCGTCGCCTGGGCCGGCGCGGAGGGCTTCGATTTGACCTTCATCGAGGTCATGCCGCTGGGCGAGATCGGCGAGGGCGCGCGGCTCGACCAGTACATGCCGCTGTCGATGGTGCGCGCCCGCATCCAGGAGCGCTGGACCCTCGAAGAGATCGACTACCGGACCGGCGGGCCGGCGCGCTACGTGCGGGTCAAGGAGACCGGCGGGCGGATCGGCTTCATCACCCCCATGACCCACAATTTCTGCGAGGGCTGCAACCGGGTGCGCCTGACCTGCACCGGCACGCTTTATATGTGCCTGGGCCAGGAAGACGCCGCCGACCTGCGCACGCCGGTGCGCGCCAGCGAGAGCGACGCAGCCCTCGAGGCGGCGATCCACGAGGCGATCGCGCGCAAACCCAAGGGCCACGACTTCATCATCGACCGCAACCACAACCTGCCCGCGGTCGGCCGCCACATGAGCGTGACCGGAGGCTGAGGCCAGCGCGCGGCTTTTGCGCGCGCCCTTCCCCTACTCGATGATCAGCTGGTGCGCGAAGTCGCGGCCGTTGGTGATGGTGATCTGCTTGAAGCCGAGCATGTGGGCCAGATCCAGGAAGGTGAAAGTGTCCTGCACCCCCATCTCCTGGAACGCCGGCAGCAAGCGCGCGGCCGCGGTCATGTTGGCGAGCACCGCGCGTGCCCGGTAGATGGTATCGATGCGCCCATCGACCAGCGCCACGATGATCAGCTTCTCGGCCTCGGTACCCTTGGCGAACATCACCGCCTGGGGCGGATAGGGCCGCTCGGAGACGTGTTTGGCGATGCCGGTCACGAAGCCGATCCGGGCCGCCCGATCGGCCTCGGGCAGGGTCCGGGAGCGCGCCTGGTAGACCTCCCGGCTGGCCGGCTCGGGATAATAGTAGCCGGCGTGGCGGTCGTCCGCCTGGGCCGGAAGAACCCCCAAACCGAGCCAAAGCACCACCGCGGCCATGCGTCTTCGCATTCTCTCGCTCCCACTTTTCGCGGTCCCCGTTACCGCGAGCTTGCGCCGGCGCCGCCGCCTTGGCAACCGGCCGCGCGGCGGCTGACGGCCCGGCGCGGGCGGGTTATACTCCCCGCGCCCGCCGTCCCCGGCGGGCGCGTCCTTGGGGAGACGGCACGGCATGAGCGATCCGAGCTTCGCCTTCGTGGCCAGCGACACCCGCGAGGCCCACGAGGCGCGCGCCCGCCTGGAGGCACGCTATCCGACGGTCGCGCCCGAAGCGGCCGATGTGGTGGTGGCGCTCGGCGGCGACGGCTTCGTGCTGGAAACCCTGCACCACGCCCCGGAGCGCGGCACGCCGATCTATGGCATGAACTGCGGCACGGTCGGCTTCCTGATGAACCACTACGACGAGGAGGACCTGCCCCGGCGCCTCGGCCGCGCCGAGAAGGTGACCCTGCATCCGCTCGCCATGATCGTCCAGAACCTGGCCGGCGAAACCCTGGAGGCGCTGGCCATCAACGAGGTCTCGTTGCTGCGCCAGAGCCGCCAGGCGGCCAAGCTGCGGCTCCGGATCGACGGCGTGGTGCGCCTGGAGGAGCTGATCTGCGACGGCGTGCTGGTCGCGACTCCGGCCGGCAGCACCGCCTACAACCTCTCGGCCCACGGCCCGATCGTGCCGATCGGCGCGCCGCTCCTGGCGCTCACCCCGATTTCCGCGTTCCGGCCGCGGCGCTGGCGCGGGGCGCTGCTGCCCAACACCACGCGGGTGGTCATCGAGGTGCTCGACCCGGTCAAGCGCCCGGTCAGCGCCACCGCCGACTTCACCGAGGTGCGCGACGTGGTCCGGGTCGAGGTGCGCGAGGACGCCGCGACCTCGCTGCACCTGCTGTTCGATCCCGAGCACGCGCTCGAGGAGCGCATCATCAAGGAACAGTTCCTGCCCTGAGCGGGCGTTTTGCGCCGCGCCGACTCCGCGATGCGGATATTCGGCCCAAAGGGCGTTGCGGAACGATCTACTTGAGCCGCCAGAACGGGATCGCGGCTTCGCGGGCGGCCGCGGCCTCGGAGATCCCCATGTCGCTCAACAGGCGCGGATCGAGGGTCGCGAGACGCTGCCGCTCGTCCGCCCGCCGCTGCCAGGTCAGCAGGGTTTCGACCAGCGTCCGGGGCAGGCGCGACAGCCCGGCGGCGATGCCGCCGAACACTGGGGCGAGAACCCGGGGGACCACCATGTGGCGCCGTTGCAGGGTCTGAAACTGAAGGCTGGTCATCTCACATCTCCTTATCCGATCGGGACCCCGAACGACTGAGGTTCGTAAACGAAAAACACACGTTTTCAGTGGCTGACACCCTGTAGATACGCCGACTTGCGCCCTATCTCAAACGATGTTATTTCACGTTTCGAATAAGATTTACTAATCCGAAACGAGATGGCCCGCCGCCTGCCCCCGCTCAACGCCCTGCGCGCCTTCGAGGCCGCCGCCCGGCACCTGTCGTTCACCAAGGCGGCCGAGGAGCTGTTCGTCACCCAGGCCGCGATCAGCCATCAGGTCAAGGCGCTGGAGGCGGCGCTCGACCTGCAGCTGTTCCGGCGCCTGAACCGGCGCCTGATGCTGACCGACGCCGGCCAGCTCTACCTGCCGGCCCTGACCGGGGCCTTCGATGCCATCGATACGGCGACCACGCGCCTGCGCGCCGACGAAAACGCCGGCCGGCTGGTGGTCAGCGTCGCCAATTCGCTGGCCGCCAAGTGGCTGCTGCCGCGCCTGCCCCGGTTCCGCGAGCGCCACCCGGAGATCGAGGTCGAGATTTCGGCCGCCGACCGGCTGGTGGACTTCGGCCGCGACCACGTGGACATGGCGATCCGCTACGGCCTCGGCCGCTATCCCGGCCTGCGGGTCGACCCGCTGATGAAGGACACCAACTTCCCGGTGTGCTCTCCGGCGCTGCTGGCCGGCCCGCTGCCCTTACGCGAGCCCGGCGACCTGCGCCGCCACAGCCTGCTCCACGACGACGTCAGGACCATCGAGGCGCCGGACTGGCCGAAATGGCTGGCGGCGGCCGGCGTCACCGGGGCGTGGACGGATCGCGGCCCGCGCTACAGCCACTCCAGCCTGGTGCTGCAAGCCGCCATCGACGGCCAGGGGGTGGCGCTGGGCCGCAGCACCCTGGTCGCCCTCGATCTCGAGGCCGGCCGGCTGGTGCAGCCCTTCGGCCCGGCCCTGCCGTCCAGCTACGCCTGCTACGTGGTGTCCCCGCCCGCGACCGCCGAGCGCCCCAAGATCAAGGCGTTCCGCGAGTGGCTGCTCGACGAGGCCGGCCAGACCTGAGCCCAGCCTGAATCTTGCCACGCGCCCTCACGACACCTTGGCGGTCAGGCCGCCGTCGACCACCAGCTCGGCGGCGGTGATGTAGCGGGCCTCGTCGGAGGCCAGGAACAGCGCCGCCTTGGCGACATCCCAGGCGTCGCCCATGTGGCCCATCGGGCATTGGGCGTGGCGCAAGGCGCGCATCTCCTCGATGTCGCCGCCGGCGTAGGCCTGCTTGAGCGGCTCGACGATCATCGGGGTGTCCATCAGGCCGGGCAGGATGACGTTGGCGCGGATGCCCTTGGCCGCGTACTGCAGCGCGATGGCGCGGGTGAAGCCCAGGATCGCCGCCTTGCTGGCCGCGTAGGAGATGTAGGGCACGCCGAGCCAGCGGATGGCCGAGATCGAGCTGATGTTGACGATCGCGCCCCGGCCCGCCGCCTCCATCACCGGCAGCGCCGCCTTGCAGGTCAGGTACATGGACTTGAGGTTGACCGCCATGACCCGGTCCCAGCCGGCCTCCTCGGTCTCGACCGGGCCGCCGGTCTCGACGATGCCGACGTTGTTGTGCAGCACGTCGACCCCGCCCCAGAGATCGACCGCGCGCGCGACCAGGGCCTCGACCTGGGCCGGGTCGGTCGCGTCGGCGCGGTGCGCCTCGGCGGTGCCGCCCTCGCCGGCGATGATGGTGGCGGTCTCCTCGGCCGCGGCCTGGTTGATGTCGACGCAGAGCACCCGCGCGCCTTCGCGCGCGAAGGTCACCGCGGTCGCCTTGCCGTTGCCCCAGCCCGGCCCCACCGAGCCCGCGCCGACCACGATCGCGGTCCTGTCCTCGAGCCGCCCGCCCATGTCTTGGCCTCCCGTGCTTTCTTGCCCCACGCGGGAGGAGTATGGCGGCAAGGCGCGCGGCGGGCCAAGGGCCGGCCGAAACCGGAGTCACCGAGGGCGCCGGCGCCTCAAGCCCGGTTCACGCCGCTCATGGCGGTTCGATCGGCGCCGACAAACGCTGCTATATCTTTCGGCCTATTGGGCGCGATAGGCCACCCCGTGGGGTTCGTCGCCGGTCGCGACCTCGGCGAGGGTGCTTAAATCATCGCTGGACAGCACCAGCATCTTGTCCTCGCCCCGGATGGTCACGTAGAGCTTGGAGCCGTCGGGGCTGATGGCCAGCATGTCCGGCCGCTCGCCGATGTATTCACTCCTGACCATCTTGCGCGTCGCGGTGTCCAGCACGGCGACCTCGTCGACCGCCCGCCGCACCACGTAGCCGTGCTTTCCGTCGGGGCTGAAAACCATGCCGTGGGGCTCGTCGGGCACCTCGATCGACCCGATGAAGGCCGCCTTCTCGAGGTCGAGCAGAACCACCTTGTTGTCCTCGGGCGCCGTCATCCAGGCCCTTTTCCCGTCGGGCGTGGGCACGAACGCCATGGTGCCGGCGCCGCCGGGCAGGGTCTTGACGACGGTTCGCTTGGCCACGTCGAGCACCAGGATCTTGGATTCTCCGGCGATGGAGACATAGGCCAGGCTGCCGTCCGGTGAAAAGACCGACATCATGGTCTTCTTGCCCAGCGGCATGCTGTGCACCGCCTGGAGCTTCGCCACGTCGATGAAGGTGATGCTCCCCGCGCCCACGTTGCTGGCGAGCGCCAGCTTGCCGTCGGGCGAGAGGGACACGTCATGGGTTTTCGTCTCGGCGGCGACCTCGCCCAGCACCTTTTTGCTGGCGGCGTCGATCACGGACACCGTGCCGGCGCCCACGTTGGCCACCAGCGCCAGCTTGCCGTCGCGGCTTATGGTCACGTTGTGCGCGCCCTTGCCCGCCGGAATCGTCGCGATCACCTTGAGGCTATCCGCGTCGAACACGGTCACGGTCCCGGACGTCATATTGGCGACCCAGATTTCATCGGCCGCGGCACCCGTGGCCACCACGATCGAGGCCAAGGTGGCGACCGCGGCCGACATCGATTTGAG
>JACZVL010000252.1 GCA_022572685.1 Pseudomonadota bacterium | reverse complement strand
CTGATCGCCTACACCATCGTCGGCACGGCCAGCGACATCGAGCAGGGCACCCTCGCCGAGGTCGCCAAGTTCTCGGCCGGCGGCTTCCGCGACTTCACCCGGATCGCCGGCTCCAATCCGATCATGTGGCGCGACATCTTCCTCAACAACCGCGATGCCGTGCTCGAGATGCTGCAGCGCTTCACCGAGGACCTGACCGCCTTGCAGCGGGCCATTCGCTGGGGCGAAGGCGAGACCCTGGAGGCCCTGTTCCGCCGCACCCGCGCGGTCCGGCAGAGCGTCATCGACGCGCAGCAGGCCGGGACCTTCGATGCTAGAGAACCGGAGCAAGCCGGAATAACGCCGCCGGACCCAGATAAAACAGACCGTCCTGGAGAGTGATCGGCAGCTCGACCTCGGGACGTGCCGTCGCGCCGTCGCGGGTGGCCAGCGCCATCGCGGTCAGCTTGAGCGCGAGCGCGACCCCGGGCTCGATCAGCCCCTGCCCGACCAGGGCCTCCACGACCTCCGGAAGCCCGCGGATCCGCGCCGTGAAGGCGCCCTGGGGCCGGAGCATCTCATCCAGCGCCACGGTGCCCTCGGCATCGAGATCGAGCGGCCCCCAGGTAAGCGCCAAGTCGTGGACTTCGAGCAGGCCACCCGAATCGCGCCAAACCGCTAGAGCCGCGGCCGGCTCGCCCTTGGGGATGAGCCCGATCACGGTCGCATCGAAAGCGATCCGCTCGACCTCTTCGCCGAGCGGGCTGATCACGCCCTCCGGCAGGGCGATGCCGAGCATCTCGCCGGCCAGCAGCAGGGTCCCCTCTCCGCTACCTTCGAGCGTCGGCGGGTGCCGGGTCAGTTGATAGCGCAGGGTCTCGGCGCGGAGGGCGCCGCCGCCCGCCTCGCTCAGCACGACGCGTTCCATCTCCAGCGTCGCGGCCTCGAGCCGGCCATCCCGGCCCAGGTGAATCAGGGCGCGCGCCGCCGCGGCGCTCAGCGCCAGCTCGCGCCGGTGGCCCCGCCACTCGGCGCTCAGGGTCTGTTCGAGCGGCAGCTCGAGGCGCAGGGTCCACGGCTCCCAGAACGCGGCCTGGCCGGTAATCGCGGCGCCGGACCAGCGCCAGCCCTGGGGCGCCGCGACCCGGGGCTCGGAAATTCCGACCGCCAGCCGGAACGGGAAGCCGCTCAGCTCCGGGCCCCGATAGTCGATCTGGTAGCCGCGCGCGCGCTGCGCCTCGGTCCAGAGGGCGATCGCCGCCTCGACCCGATCGGCGGCCCAGAACCAATAGGCCGCAAGCCCGCCCAAGGCGAGCAGGGCGAGGGCGAGCCCCGCGCGGGTCAGGCGGCGCAGCAACACGTTGCGGATCGTCGCATTGAGGCGGGGCCCATCATCGCCGCGATCATAGAACTCCGGAGCGCTCCTTGGCATCACTTGGCCGCCGAGGCAGCACCTTGTTTCCAGGCCATGAGGGCGTCGCCGAAGGTCTCGAAAAGAGGCTTGGAGACGACGTCGCCGGCGGCGTTGTATTCCGGGTGCCATTGGACGGCCATGGCGAAGCCGGGCGCGTCTTTGATGGTCATGGCTTCGGCGGTTCCGTCCGGTGCGTAGCCTTCGACAATGACCCGCCGGCCCGGTTCCTCGATGCCCTGACCATGCAGCGAATTGACCCGTACCTCGCCGCAGCCAAATATCCGGGTAAACGGGCTGCCGGGCGAAAATTTCACCAAGTGGCAGTGCGCGAACTTTTCTTCGAGCGTGCCATCCGGCGGCATACGGTGGTTCATGCGCCCGGGCAGGTCGCGGATTTCCGGATGCAATGTGCCGCCCATGGCCACGTTGAATTCCTGAAAGCCCCGGCACAGGCCTAGAACCGGCTGCCCGGCTTCAACGCAGGCGCGGATCAGAGGAAGCGCGATACGATCCCTGTCCCGGTCGAAGGCGCCATGGGCTTCCGTGGGCTCGTGGCCGTATTCTTCCGGGTGCACATTGGGCCGCCCGCCGGTAAACAGAAAGCCGTCACAGACGCCCATGATCTCGTCGATATCTACGCAATCGGGCAAGGCCGGAATAATCATCGGCACCGCGCCCGCGACCTGTGCAATGGCTTCGATATTCATATTGCCAGATGCTTGTGCCGGGTACTGATCGTTAATCATAAAGAAGTTAGCGATGATGCCGACGACGGGTTTTCTCATGGCGATGGCTGATTGCGCTTTGTCTGTTGTTCGGAGGCCAAAATCTAACGGGATTTCATTTGAGGGACAACCGCCCCCCTCCCGTGAGCCCCGCCTGTCCCGCGCCTTGGAGCTTGCGGCGCGGGCGGGTAGGATATTCCATGGCCACGCGGGCGAAGAATACCAAGCTGCTGCGGCCGCCGCCGGGGGAGGACTTCTGGGTATTCGGCTACGGCTCGCTGATGTGGCACCCGGGTTTTCCGCACCTGGAGGTGCGCGCCGCCCAGCTCTACGGCTACCACCGGCATTTCTGCGTGTTCTCCCACACCTACCGGGGCACCAAGGCGCGGCCCGGGCTGGTGCTCGGCCTCGACCGGGGCGGCTCCTGCCACGGTCTGGCCTACCGGGTTCCGGCGGCGGAGTCCGAGGACGTGGTGGCCTATCTGCACGAGCGCGAGATGGCGACCCAGGTCTACGATCCGCGCTGGTTGCGCCTGCGCACGCGCGAGGGACCGGTGACCGCCGCCGCCTTCGTGGTCGACCGCGGCCACAAGCAGTACGTCGGCCGCCTGCCGCCCGACCGGGTCGCCGACATGATCGTCCAGGGCGACGGCGATCGCGGCTCCTGCCAGCAGTACCTGGAGAACACGGTGCACCACCTGGAGGCGCTGGGCTTGAGCGACCCGACCTTGAAGCGCCTATTGCGCCTGGTGCGCGCGCGCCGGGAGGCCGCGGGTCAGACGCACTTGGAGTGGCCGCAGGAGGTGCAGAGGTCGCAGCCCTCCTGATGGATCAGGCTGGCGGCGCCGCACTTCGGGCAGAGGCGCAGGGCGCCACGCAGCAACTCGCCCCCCGGCCCGTCCCCCGGTAGGCCCGCGACCCGGACCGATTTCTCGGCCTCGGCCTGATCCGTGTCGGGCGGCTTCATGAAGCCGGTGTCGATCATGTGCCGCTCGATCACCCCGCCGATGGCGGCGAGCAGCGAGGGCACGTACTTGCGCTCGAGCCAGGCGCCGCCGCGCGGGTCGAACACCGCCTTGAGTTCCTCGACCACGAAGGAGACGTCGCCGCCGCGCCGGAACACGGCGCTGATCATCCGCGTCAGCGCCAGCGTCCAGGCGTAGTGCTCCATGTTCTT
>JACZVL010000068.1 GCA_022572685.1 Pseudomonadota bacterium | reverse complement strand
TGAGCTTGCGGTAGGCCTTCTGGCCTTGCTCGACCAGGCCCTCGATCATCGGCCACAGCGCCGTGTTGGCGGCGAACAGCGCCAGGCCGACGTTGGCCCCGGCGGAGAAGTTGGTCCCCTCGTTGTAGATCACCAGCGCTTTGTGGTCGGCCGCCACGATCTTGACCGCCTTCTCGATGAGGGTGAGTACGTCCGGGTCGATGGCATTGAGCTTGGTATGGATTTCGAGGCAGGCGACGCCGTCGCCGATGTCCCAGAGGCTGGCCGAGCCGTTCCCGGCCAGCGGTTCGCCGGCGCGTTTGATGTCCTCGAGCAGCAGCACGCCCTCGGGGCGGGGTACGTCGAGGTAGGCGCCGTCCACGCCGAGGTATTGAAGGTGCCCGCCGTCCACGCGGTAGAAGCCGCCGGCCTCGGCCGCCGTGGCGAGCAGCGGCGGCACCGCCCGGCCTTCTTCGGTCAGGCGCTTGGCGAAGTCCGCGGCGCCCAGCTTGTCGATCAGCTCGAAAGGGCCGAACTTCCAGGCGTAGCCGAACTTGAGCGCGCGGTCGACGTCGTGGATCGCGCCGGTGGTCTCGGGTACGTGGGTCGCGGCGTAGGCCAGCGTCTGGGACAGCACCGCCCAGGCGAAGCGCCCGCCGCGGTCCGGGTGGGCGACCAGCGCCTTGAGGCCGCCGGCCTTGCTCGCGCTCAGGCTTTCCAGCACCGGTTTGGCGGCCGGGGCGTAGTCGCCGGTCTCCAGGTTCAGCGCCAGCTTGACCTTCTTGCCATCGCTTTTGTCGAGGCGGTAGAAGCCGCCCTTGCCCTTGCGCCCGGTGTAGCCCTCGGCGATCAGGCGGTCGAGCAGATCCCAGTCGCGCCGGATGCCGTGGTAGGCGTCGCCCTCGGGCAGCGCCGCGGCCAGGTTGGCGTCGACCTTGGGGATCAGGTCGAGGCCGACCAGGTCGAGCAGGCCGAAGACGCCGGTCTTGGGGATGCCGAGCGGCCGCGACATGACCGCGTCCGCCTCCTCGACGCTGAGTGCGTGGTCGCGCGCCTCGTTGACCGCGCATTGTATCCAGAAATTGCCGATCCGGTTGGCCACGAAGCCCGGCGTGTCGTTGCATAGGACGCAGCTTTTACCCAGGCGCCGGTCGGCGAAGTCCTGGATCTCCGCCAGCGCCTCGGGCCGGGTCTTGTCGCCGGCGACCAACTCGAGCAGGCGCATGTAGCGCGGCGGATTGAAGAAATGGGTGATCAGGAAATCGCGCGCGAAGCGTTCGGGCTGGCCCTCGACCAGCAGGGATAGCGGCAGGGTCGAGGTGTTCGACGAGACGATCGAGCCGTCCTTGCGGACCGCCTCGATGCGGGCGTAGAGCGCGCGCTTGATCTCCAGGTCCTCGACCACGACCTCGATGATCCAGTCGGCCTCGGCCAAGCGGGCGAGATCGTCCTCGGTGTTGCCCGGCTCGACCAGCTTGGCCGCGGCCTTGTGCATGAAAGCCGCCGGCTCGGTCTTGAGCAGGCGCTGGATCGCGCCTTTGGCCAGCGCGCTACGGTCGTCCCCGTTCGTTGTCGGCACGTCGAGCAGCAGCACCGGCACGCCGGCGTTGGCGATCTGGGCCGCGATGCCGGAGCCCATGACCCCGGCGCCGATCACCGCCGCCTTGTGGATGGCCATCTTACCGCCCCTCGTCTCAGGCCGCTTCCAGGACCGTGGCGATGCCCTGACCGCCGCCGATGCACTGGGTGGCGAGCGCCAAAGCCTTGCCCTCCCGCTGCATGATCTCGGCCGCCTTGCCGGTGATCCGGGCGCCGGTCGCCCCCAGGGGATGTCCGAGCGCGAGTGCGCCGCCGTCGATGTTGGTCTTGTCGAGGTCCAGGCCGAGCTCGTCGACGCAGGCCAGCGCCTGAGCGGCGAAGGCCTCGTTGAGCTCGATCACGTCGATGTCGCCGAGTTCGACCCCGGCGCGGGCCAGCGCCTTCCGGGTGGCCTCGACCGGGCCGATGCCCATGATCTCCGGCGCGCAGCCGGCGACCGCGATCGAGCGCAGCCGGGTCAGCGGCGCCAGGCCGTGGGCCTTGGCGTAGTCCTCGGTGGTCACCAGCACCGCCGAGGCGCCGTCGGTCAGCGGCGAGGAGGTCCCGGCGGTGACGCTGCCCTCGACCTTGAAGGCGGGCTTGAGCCCGGCGAGCGCCGCGCTGTTGCTGTCCGGGCGGATGCAGCCATCGGCGTCGACCGTGTGGTTGCCCAGGCGCAGCGGCACGATCTCGCCGTCGAACTTGCCGGCCGCGCGCGCCGCCGCGGCGCGCTGGTGGCTGGTCAGCGCCAGCTCGTCCTGGCGGGCGCGCGAAATCTGGTACTTGTCGGCCAGGTTCTCCGCGGTCTCGCCCATCGAGATGTAGGCCTGGGGAAAGCGGTCGGCGAGGCCCGGGTGGAGCAGCGGGTTGAACCCGCCCTGGGGCACCCGGGTCATGGACTCGACGCCGGCGCAGATGAAGGCCTGGCCGGCGTCCATCTGGATCGCGCCGGCGGCCATGTGGATCGCCTGCATGGAGGAGCCGCAGAAGCGGTTGATCGTGGTGCCCGCGACACTCAGCGGCAAATCGGCGAGGAAGCCGATCAGGCGCGCCACGTTGAGGCCCTGCTCGCCCTCGGGAAAGGCGCAGCCGACGATCAGGTCCTCGATGTCGGCCGCATCGACGCCGGTCTTCTCCAGCAGGCCGCGCACCACCTGGGCCGCCATCTCGTCGGGGCGCAGTTTGGTCAACTCGCCCTTCTTGGCGAAGTGGAACGGGGAACGGGCGTAACCCGCGATCACCACGGAGGTCTGCATGGCTGTCACCTTTTCGCGAAAGACTTTATCGGGCGCCCGCTTGGCGTGCCCAGGGCGTGACCGTAACAGATTGTTTACCAATAGCCGAATTTCATCACGGAAAGGTTAAGCGGGGCTTGGGCAAAACGCTGCTAGAGCGCCGGTATCTTGAACGGCTCGGCCTGCTCGTAGGCGCGCGAAGCGCGCAACACCAGGGCGTCGGCGTGGGACGGGCCGACGATCTGCAGGCCGGCCGGCAGGCCCTCGGAGGTCAGGCCGCAGGGCACGCTGGCGGCCGGCTGGCGGCTCACGCATAAAACGAAGATGTATCCACTGTCACCTCGTCGATGACAAGTTGGTCGTTCTCGTCAAAATGGCCTTTGAATTTTCCCGGAAACCCATCCGATGAGGTAAAGCCTTCCTCCCCTTTGCCGTATTCCAACAGGACGTACACGTTCAGGACGCCCGAAAAAATTTTGCCATTGATGTCGATTGCGTCGTCCAGCACTTCTATGTCCTCCGGAACGGTGCGTAAGGACAGAACATCCAAGTCGTTCCAGCATGCGAAGCCCGTAAGATCGACGTCCCGGACAGCCTCGGCAATGCGGTCTTTCTGCGCCTCTTCTATATGGGTTTCCCCTGCGGTTCCAAGTTTCGCAACCATGTTGCTCATTCCTCTCGCCTTCGCTCAGTAGTTGACCCGGCCTACGGCGATGCCGCGTCGGTATTGCCAGTCCAGCGTCCGGCCCACGCCATCCAAGTCCGCCATGATATGGGATGCGTCGATCCCAAGGTAAAACAGTTTTCTTTGGAAGAAATTTCTAAATGCGCGTTTGATCTCAAAGACATGACGGGCTGCTTCCTTGGGTCTCCACGGACTATCGGGTTCCGGGTGAACTGTAAAGAGCCCCCGTTGCGCGACGATGCGCGGAACGCTCGCAGTGGGGATTAGGAACTTCACATTTTGGATAGCAAACGGATTGGTGTCCTGTTTTTCATCAACAACTTCCCCGATACGAGCGGCCTGAACTTTGGCACTCTTATCCATCGGCCCGCTGGAAACGGCGAAGTATGCCGCGGCAAGCGGGTTGGTCGTCCAGTCGAGGAGCCTCGTGGGTAACCCGTGGTGTTGGGCGAGTGCCAGCCATTCCCAGTCAGTCAGGTCGGAATGCGATACGTAAAGGCGCGCGCGTCGCTTGAAGTGCCTGAAGATCACCTACTCCCGGCCAGAATCGTACCCGCTGTATTCTTGGCGGCCGATTCTTGGAATCAACTCATGCTCGGCTGAACCAGCTCCGCGAAATACCCACGAAGAAAGAGCGTGACGATCCACGAACGCCATGAACTCAATCCAAGCTTTCTGGCGCTTTTGTGCGTGCGAAACACTCTTTCTTCGTTGCTGGGCTTTCGTGGTTGCCATGTTATAAGACTCTACGTTCGGGCTTCGATTCCGTCTGCTCCTCGTGCCTCAGCGAATACTATTGAAGAGAATAGGTCGTGTCCCACAGCGCGGTCAGGCGCTCGATGGCGCTCAGCGCCTCGCGCATTTGGTCCAGCCGGTCGAGGATTCGCTGGTCGGACATCAGAGAACCTGCACGGCTTCGCGCTCGATTTCCTCGCGAAACCGGGGCCGTAAGTCCTCGCGCACGATGACATCCGCCTCGCGGCCGAACATGTCGCACAGGAAGACGCGCAGGCTGGCCAGGTCGATCAGCGAAAATTTCCGGCCGGGCTCGATGTCCACGACGACGTCAATGTCGCTGCCCGGCCGCGCCTCGCCCCGGACCGTAGAGCCGTATAGGTCGAGGCGCGTCACACCGCGCGCCCGCAACTCCTCTGCGTGGTTCCGCAATATCCTAACGGCATCCTCTTGGTTCATGGCACTATTCTGTGAGGAGTACCGTGAGAACGCAAACATTTCGCTGGTTGCTCTGCGTTCGCCCGCCGCCACCGGATGGATTCCCTAGAGCGCCGGCATCTTGAAGGGCTCGATCTGCTCGTAGGCGCGCGAAGCGCGCAGCACCAGGGCGTCGGCGTGGGACGGGCCGACGATCTGCAGGCCGGCCGGCAGGCCCTCGGAGGTCAGGCCGCAGGGCACGCTGGCGGCCGGCTGGCGGGTCAGGTTGAAGGGATAGGAGAACGGCGTCCACTCGGGCCAGCGCTCCATGCCGCTGTCCCTCGGCACCTCCAGGCCGGCCTCGAAGGCCGGGATCGGCAGGCTCGGGGTCAGCAACAGGTCGTAGCGCTGGTGGAACAGGTTCATGGCGACCCCCATCGCCTCGCGCAGCTTCACCGCCGCCAGGTAGTCGAGCGCGGAATAGCCGGCGCCCTCGGCGGCGAGCTCCACCAGGCCCGGGTCCATCAGCGCCTTTTGCTCCGTGGTGAAGGCGGCGAGCAGGCTGGCCAGGCCGGCGTACCAGTGGGTGCGGAAGGCGGGGGCGCAGTCGCCGAGGCCCGGGTCGGCCTCCTCGACCGTGGCGCCGAGGTCTTCGAAGCGTCCGGCCGCCTTGGCGACGAGCGTCGCGATCTCCGGGTCCACCGGGTGGCCGCCGAGGCTCGGGCTGAACCCGATCCGGAGGCCCGCGACCCCGTCGTCCAGGCCGACGGTGTAGTCCGCCGCCGTGCCCGCGCCCTGGGGCGGCAGGGCGTACCAGTCGCGCGGGTCGGGCTCGGAAATCACGCTCAGCAGGATCGCCGCGTCGGTTACCGTGCGGGTCATGGGCCCGGTGTGGGACAGCGTTCCGAGGGCGCTCAAGGGATAGGCCGGCACCCGGCCGCCGCTCGGCTTGAGGCCGAAGATTCCGGTGAAGCCGGCCGGGATGCGGATCGAGCCGCCGCCGTCGCCGCCGATCGCCAGCGGCGCCATGCCGGTGGCCACCGCCACCGCCGCGCCACCGCTGGAGCCGCCGGGCGTGCGTTCCGGGTTCCAGGGGTTGCGGGTGATCCCGGTGAGCGGGCTGTCGGTCACGCCCTTCCAGCCGAACTCCGGCGTCGTGGTCTTGCCGAGCAGCACCGCGCCGTGTTCGCGCAGGCGCGCGACGCAAGGCGCGTCCTCGTCCCAGGGCTGGTCCTCGGGGGTCGTCTTGGAGCCGCGCAGGGTCGACCAGCCCTTGGTCAGCACCAGATCCTTGATAGCCGTGGGCACGCCGTCGACGCGGCCGCGCGGCGCCTTGATGCGCCAGCGCTCCTCCGACTCCCGCGCCGCTTGAAGCGCGTTCTCGGCATCGACCAGGCGGAAGGCGTTGAACTTCCCATCATGGGCCTCGATGCGCGCCAGCGCGGCCTCGGTCGCCGCGACCGGCGAGAGGCTGCCGTCGCGGTAGCCGGCGATCAACCCGGCGGCCGAAAGCAGCGCGATGTCGTCGGACATGAGGGAGCCCCCCGTTTCAGACCGGGCCTTGCCGGTGGCGTATTTCGCTGATTCCTGGCACGGCCGAAGACGCTTGTCGAGGCGGAAGCGGCGGCGTTGGCGCGATTGACAGGCCGCGATTCGCTCTGCCAGCTAGGGGCATGAATCTCGATCGTTCACAGGAAGCGGGGTTGGGCCCGCGCGCGCGCCGCGCCAGCCTGGCGGCGATCATCGCCAGCACCTTCGGGATCGGGGTCAACCTCGGGGTCCTGACGCCCCTGGTGGCGCTGATCCTGGAGCGCGACGGCGTCGACGCCACCCTGATCGGCCTCAACGCCGCCATGCCGGCGCTCGCCATGCTGCTCTTCGCCGCCTGGATCGCGCGCCTGGCCGGGCGCGTCTCGACGGTCGGCGCGCTGCTCGGTGGGCTCGCCCTGGCCCTTGTCAGCGTGCTGCTGATGCCGCTGTTCCGCGACCTGACCGCTTGGTTCCTGCTGCGCTTCGCAATCGGGCTCAGCCTCAGCCTGCCCTGGGTGATCGGCGAGACCTGGATCAACACCGTGGTGACGGAAAAGGGCCGCGGGCGCGCGTTGGGGTTCTATGCGACCGCCTTCTACGCCGGACTGGCCTGCGGGCCGCTGGTGGTGCAGGCGATCGGCATCGATGGCTGGGCCCCGTTCCTGGTCGCGGCCGGCGCCCTGGGGCTCGCCGCCCTGCCGCTGATCGCCGCGCAGCGCCTGGCGCCGGAACTGGCGCCGCGGTTCTCGGCGGCGCCGGAGCTGCGGGTCACCCAGGTCGTCAGGGTCGCGCCGCTGATCGTCGGCGGCGCGATCATCGCCGGGCTGACCGAGGCCGCGCTGTACAGCCTGCTGCCGCTCTACGGCCTGCGCAGCGGCATCGGCCAGGAGGCGGCGGTCTGGATGCTGACGGTTTTCGTGATCGGCAGCATTGCCTTCCAGATTCCCTTGGGCGCGCTGGCCGACCGCGTGGACCGGCGGCGCCTGTTCCTGGCCTGCGTGGCGGCGACGGCGCTGGGCTGTGCGATCCTGCCCCTGGTCATCGGCTGGACGCCGGGACTGTGGGTCTTGATGTTTCTCTGGGGCGGGCTGATCGGCAGCTTCTATACCCTCACCCTGGCCATGCTCGGCCAGCGCTTCGCGACCCGCGATCTGGCGGTCGCCAACGCCGCCTTTATCATGGCCTACGACCTGGGCGGGGCCGCCGGGCCGGTGCTCGGCGGCGCGGCCCTGGATCTCTGGGGCCCCCACGGCCTGCCGCTCGTGGTCGGACTGGCGCTGGTCGCCTTCCTGCTGTTCGCCACCCTGCGCCGCAACGGTGGGGAGGGGACATGAAGGGGAGGGAACATGAAGGGGAGGGAACATGAAGGGGAGGGAACATGAAGTCTGCCCGAGTTTGGTCACCTTTCGGTGGCCTACTATGGCGCCCGGAGAACCCGGCGCGGGTTGTGCAATCCTGGAAAGGCGAAGATGAAACGGTGTAACGCACTAATATCGGTGATCTTTCTCTTGGCGTTCCTGGCCGGCGCCGGCGTGCCCACGACGCTGCGCGCGGCGGAGGACGACGAACGCGGCCGGGCCGAGGACATGGCGCGGGGGGCGATCGAGCAACTGATGCGGGCGCTCGAGCTGATGATCGATTCGATCCCGCAGTACGAGTTGCCCGAGATCCAGGAGAACGGCGACATCATCATCCGCCGCAAGCGCCGGACGCCGCGCCCCGAGCCCGGCGTCCCGGAGGTCGAGAAAACGACGATCTGAGGAGATCGTCGTTGGCGGGCGGCGCGGGCCGGCGCGAACCAGGCGCAAAAACGCGTCAAGCCGCGTCGGCGGCGCTCAGCAGCCGGGACGCGGGCAGGTGCATCGTCGCGGTGGAACCTTCTCCAAACACGCTTTCGATGGTCAGCCGGCCGTCGTGGGCCTCGACCAACACGCGGCTCAGCGGCAGGCCGAGGCCGGTGCCCTCGTGAGCCCGGCTGAGGGTCGAGTCGACCTGGGTGAAGGGCTCCATGATGCGCTGCAGGTCGACTTCCGGAATGCCGATCCCGGTGTCGATGATCCGCAGCAACACGCCGTCCTCCGGGTCACAGCGGAGCCGCACCGTGATACTGCCCTGGTTGGTGAACTTGACCGCGTTCGACAACAGGTTGAGCAGGACCTGCTTGAGGCGTTGCCGGTCGCCGCGCACCCGCGTGACCGTCGCAGGCAGGTCGATCTCGATCTCGATCCCCTTCTCCAAGGCCCGCGGCTTGAGCAACCGCACGGAGGTCTCGATGATCTCCGCGAGATCGACGGAATCGTCGGCCAGCCTGATCATCCCGGCCTCGGCCTTGGAGACATCGAGGATGTCGTTGATGATGTTCAACAGGTGGGTACCGCTGGTCCTGATGTCGTCGGCGTATTCCCGGTAGGTGGTGTGGCCAAGCGGGCCGTAGAGTTCCTGCCCCATGACCTCGGAGAAGCCGATGATCGCGTTCAAGGGCGTGCGCAGCTCGTGGCTCATGGTGGCCAGGAACGCGCCCTTCGTGCGGTCGGCGCGCTCGGCCGCGTCCTTGGCGGTCAGCAAATCACGCTCCGCCCGCGCGCGCTCGATCACGCGGCCGATCTGCTTGCCGATATGGGCCATGGCGTCCAGCGCCGCCTCGTCCGGTTCGATCGCGTCTTCGGAAAAGAACTCCAGCACCGCCGCGACCTCGGAGCCGACCAGGACGGGAAAGCCCATGGCGGAGGTAATACCGACATTCTCGGCCACATGCGCGCGCAGGAAATTGGGG
The DNA here is from genome assembly GCA_022572685.1 of Pseudomonadota bacterium. Taxonomy (GTDB): domain Bacteria; phylum Pseudomonadota; class Alphaproteobacteria; order Kiloniellales; family J153; genus JACZVL01. Next base: position 6,394 of record JACZVL010000068.1, on the reverse strand, counting down.
TCCTTGGTCACGTCCATGATCCAAATCGGCTCGCGCGTGGCCAAGACCCGCCCGGGCAGGCCCTGGCCCGGCGCGAAACGGGTGCGCATGGTGACCTGGCGCAAGGTCAGGAACTTCTCCGGATCGGCCAGGTGCCAGATCATCGACGGCGACAACTCGCCGGAACCGTCCTGCGCGGGCACGTAGGCGTGTCCGGCCGGCCAGCCGAAGTGCCGGCACACCTCGGCGATGCAGGTTTCCAGTGCCTCCTCCACGCTCGACGCCTCGTTGGCGGCCGCGGCGATGACCTTGGATAGCTCGATGAAGGCGGTCTTCTGGCGCAGCGCTTCGTCGGCCTGCTTGCGTGCGGTGATGTCGCGCAGGACGCCGATGAACATGCGATCGCCGCCGTACCACATCTCGCTCGAAGTCAGTTCGACATCGATCGGCGAGCCGTCCTTGTGCCGCCCCACGACCTCGCGCGAGCTGACGCCAAGGATGCTTGCCTTGCCGGTGGCCAAATAGCGGCGCAGGTAGTTATCGTGCTCGATCCGGTGCGGATCCGGCATCAGAACCTTGACGTTCTCGCCGATCAGCTCGGCGGCCTTGTAGCCGAACATTCGTTCGACGGCGGGGTTGACCGATCGGATGATGCCGGCCTCGTCGATCGTGACCAACGAGTCGGCCACGTTCTCCATGATCGCGCGGATGTGGCGCTCGCCCTCCCGCACGGCGTTGATCGCTTCCCGGTACTCCGTCACGTCGTGGACGATGCCGTGCATGACGGCGGCCTTGCCGTTCTCGTCGAACTCGACCTCGCCTTGTTCGTGGATGATGCGCGTGCCGCCGTCCGGCAGGGTGATGCGATGGTCGAGACTGTAGGGATAGCCGGCCAGGGCGTTGGAGATCGCCTTTTGAACCAGCGCCCGGTCTTCGGGATGGACCGCGTTCAGGAACGCCTCGTAGCTCGGTTCGAAGCGGTCGGGATCGCGGTCGAAGATGCGGTAGACCTCTTCCGACCACGTGAATTCACCACTCGCCACGTTCCAATCCCAGTTGCCCAGCCGCGCGATGCGCTGCGCGTTGGCCAGGCTGGCCTCGCTGCGGCGCAGCGCTAGTTCCGCGTCCTTGCGCTCCGTAATCTCGGTGTAGGTGGTTACGAACCCGCCGCCGGGCATGGGGTTCCCGCGAATCTCGAAGGCCACGCCGTCGGGCCGGGTGCGCTCCAGGTAATGGGGATCCCCTTTGCCGGCCAAGGCGACGCGCTCGCGCACCTGTTGGTCGGGATCCCCGGGGCCATATTCGCCGCGTTCGGCGTTGTAGCGGATGAATTTCTCGAAGGGGTCTCCGATCTCGAACCGGTCCTCGGGGAAGCCCAACAGGTCGAGGAAACGGTGATTGAACGCGACCAAATTCAGGTCCGCATCGGTCACGCTGATCCCCTCCGCCATGTTCTCGAACACGGCTTCGAGGAGCTTGGCGGTTTCCTCGCGCTCGTTGTGCGCCGCCACCTGGTCGGTCACATCGCGCCCGGTTCCGCGATAGCCCACGAGTTCTCCATCGGGCGCATGCAAGGGCCTGCCGGAGATACGCACCCAGCGGGCGCCCAGTTCCGGATCGTCGCAGCGGTACTCGAGCCCGCGAAACGCCTCTCCCTTGGCCATGTAGCCGGCGACGATCGGGGCCAGGTTCGGCTCGGCATTGATGAGCCTCTGGATCTCGTCGCGCGTCTTGCCGACGATGATATTGGAGCCCGCGGAGGTCACGTCGTTTTCGGTGCAGCTCGTGAAGCGCTGCTCCATGTCGGTTTCCCAGAACCAGTCGGCGCTGGTCTCGGCGTAGTCCCGGAAACGCTGTTCGCTTTCGCTCAGGTCCTGCTTGGCGCGCCGGCGCTCGAACTCCGCCCCGACCCAGCGGGCGATCAGGCTGATCAGCTCTCGATCGTGCGAACTGGCCGTTTCGGGCCGATCGTTCATGGCGAAGACGTGCCCCAGGACGTTTCCCTCCCCGTCCAGGAAGGCGTGGCCCTGGTAGCTGACCGCGCCCAACTCGGTGAGCGTCTGGTCCTCGGGAAACAGCTCGGAGACCCGGTCGGGGATGGCCAGATAGCCGCGGCCCTCGATCACCTTGCCGCCTGGGCTGGCTTTGAGGTCGCGGTCGGGAACGTCGTCCGGCCAGCCGGTGCCCTGGGTCCCCAGCACCTCGAACCGCTCGCCGGAGAGCTTGCCGATGCCGGCCCAGCGGCAGTCAAGACCGGTGCTCAGGGCCTCGGCGGCCACGTCGAAGAACGATTCATCTTCGGGATTGCTCTGCAACAGGAGAGCGAGCGCCGCCTCGCGCCGCTTCAGCCAGGTAATATCGGACCAGGCGGTGATGATGCCGCCGTCGCCGGTCCTGGATTCGGTGATCTGCACCCAACGTCCGTCGGACAGCGGCTGCTGGAATGGCATCGCGGTGGCCGACCGGTGCTGTTCGAGCCGCTCCTCGATGAATAGCGCCAGATCGTCGCCCGCGACCGGAAACAGCTCGCGCGCGGCGGCGGCGCGCAGGTTCTCCTCGAACCGGCGGCCCGGAACCATGAAGTTTTCGACGTTCGGGTAGATGGTCGCGAGCTTGCTGCTGTACAGAACCAGCCGGTCATCGGCGTCGTACAGGGCCACGCCGTGGGGCATGCCCTCGAAGGCATCCCTGAGGCGTTGGTCGAGATGCTCGGCGGTCCGTTTGGCGACGACCTCCTCGGTAACGTCGGACCCGGTGCCGCGATAGCCTAGGAATTGTCCCCGGGCATCGTATATCGGCTTGCCGCTGACCCGCAGATAGCGCTTGCCGCCGTCACCGGGGTCGAGAGAGTATTCGAAATCGCGAAAGCTGCGCCGGGCTTCCAGGTCTTCCAGGTGGGCGCGCTGCTGCGGCTCCCGCGGGCCCTCGCCCATCAGTTCGCGCCGCGTCCGGCCCAGGAGGTGCCGGGGGTCGACGCCGACGCACTCCTGAACCCGGTCGGAGAAATAGGTGTAGCGCAGGTCCGGCCCGGTCTCCCAGATCCAGTCGCCGGCGACCTCGGCCACGTCGCGGAATCTTTGCTCCGATGCCGCCAGCCGCTCCTGGGCCTCGTGCCCAGCCAGGAGGGCGCGATGCTGGGCCGTGAAGACCAGGCCGGTCATGGCCAGGAACGACAGGCCGAGGTGGGCGAGCGCGTCCCACTCGCCCGCGCCCTGGGTCTCGGCGCCGACGCCCAGGCCCACGAGCGCGCGGAGCGCCAAGTGCCCCATGAGCAGGCTCAGCCCGGCGGCCGCGAAGAGGTCGCTGGGCCGTCCGTCGCTCCGATGGTTCCGCCAGAACAGCCAGACCGCGACCGACAGCGAGCCGGCGGCGAGCGCGTAGAGCAGGCCCGCCGCGGGCCCGGTCATCCGCGGATCCAGCAGGCCGGCGAGCATGAGGGTCGCGGCCAGGCCCGCAAGCGCCCAGCAACCTTGAGGGCGGGGCGATCTGCCGAGCCAGGCCTGGACGCCGATCAGGATGGCGATGGCGACGAAAGCATGGCCGCCGGCACCCACCACCCCGGCTTGGCCGCCGTGGGGGAACTCGGCTAGGGGAATCGATGCCAGGCGCAGGGCCTCGACGGCGAAGGCGGCGGCCCACCACATCATGGCCGGTGTGGTGTGGCGCTGTCGGCCGAGCATATAGGTGAGCGCGGCGAACAGGGCCGCGGTCATGGCGCCCGCAAGCGCCAAGGTATCGAGGGAAGCTTCTTGCACCATCTGTCGCGCCGCGTCGCTCCGGCTGCTCCTCTCTCTGCCACGCCGGGAGAGGGGCCGTCGCGGGCACCAGATTCGGCGTCCTGCCGCGGCTCTCCGGCCGTCCGTTTCCGGTCCGGCCGCGCTCGTCCATCTCCCACCCCTACTATGGCAAACAGCGGGTTAAGTTGTGGTTAAGCATAGGAAAACGCGAGGTAAATTTGTGTGCGGCGGGGCTCCTGGGCGACACCCCACCGCTAGGAATCGTAGCTGACCAGCGTGGTGATCGGGATGTCCAGCTTGGCGCGCCCGCCCAGGAAGGCCAGTTCGATCAGACAGGCGGCGCCCTGGACGTCGGCGCCGGACTGGCTCAGCAGGCGGGCCGCGGCGGCCAGGGTGCCGCCGGTGGCCAGCAGATCGTCGAGCAGCACCACGCGCTGGCCGGGCGCGATCGCGTCGGTCTGAATCTCGATGGTGGCGGTGCCGTACTCCAGGTCGTAGCTGTAAGGCAGGGTCGGGCCCGGAAGCTTGCCCTTTTTGCGCACCATGATGAAGCCCAGGCCCAGCTTCAGCGCCAAGGGCGCCGCGACCAGAAATCCGCGGGATTCGATCCCGGCCAGGATGTCCGGCTTGTGGACGGCGACCGCCTCGGCCAGGCGGTCCATGGTGACCTGCCAAGCCTCGGCGTGGGCCAACAGGGTCGAGATGTCGTAGAACAGGATGCCCGGCTTGGGAAAATCCGGGATCGTCCGGATGTGGTCCTTGAGGTTCATGTCGCGTCCCGTCGGGCGATGGTTGCGGGGGCCGAGGGTGTCGGCGCGCCCGAAAAAATCGAGGCGGCCGCGAGGAGTGTACAAAGTGGCCCGGCGGGAGACAACGGGGCCAGGTTCGACACCAGGCCAGGGCTGGCTGCGCCGTCGGGGCGGGGGCCATCGGGGCGGGGGCCATCGGGGCGGGGGCCATCGGGGCGAGGGCTTGCGCCGGTGGCGCGATTTGGGTGTAACTGGCGTGGCCCTTTCATCGCCGCGCAACGGACCCGGACCCCCATGACTCACGTCTTTCACCGCCACACGCGGCAAAGCTACCCGGTGGCGCTGCGCGGCGAGGGCTGCTACGTCACCGACAGCGAGGGCCGGCGCTATCTCGACGCCTCGGGCGGCGCCGCGGTGTCCTGCCTGGGCCACGACCATCCGGCGGTGATCCAGGCGATCAAGGACCAGCTCGACCGCCTGCCCTACGCCCACACCTCGTTCTTCACCAACGAACCCTCGGAGGCCCTGGCCGAGCACCTGATCGCGCGCGCGCCGGCCGGCTTGGGCAAGGTCTATTTCGTCTCCGGCGGCTCGGAGGCCAACGAGACCGCGCTCAAGCTGGCGCGCCAGTACTTCGTCGAGACCGGGCAACCGCAACGCCACCGCATCATCGCGCGGCGCCAGAGCTACCACGGCAACACGCTGGGCGCGCTTGCGGTCGGCGGCAACTCGGCGCGGCGCGAGATGTTCGAGCCGATGCTCATGGAGGTCAGCCACATCGTTCCGTGCTACGCCTATCGCTACAAGCAGCCGGGCGAGAGCGACCAGGCCTTCGGACGGCGCGCCGCCGACGAGCTGGAGACCGAGATTCTGCGCCTCGGCCCCGAGACCGTGGCCGCCTTCATCGCCGAACCCGTGGTCGGCGCGACCTCGGGCGCGGTGCCGCCCGTGCCCGGCTATTTCAAGCGCATCCGCGAGATCTGCGACCAATACGGCGTGCTGCTGATCCTCGACGAAATCATGTGCGGCATGGGCCGGACCGGGACGCTGTTCGCCTGCGAGCAGGACGGCGTGGCGCCCGATCTCTTGACCTGCGCCAAGGGCCTGGGCGCCGGCTACCAGCCGATCGGCGCGACCCTGGTCGCGACGCGCATCTTCGAGGCGATCGCCTCGGGCAGCGGGTTCTTCCAGCACGGCTTCACCTATATCGGCCATCCGACCGCCTGCGCGGCCGGGCTGGCGGTGCAGCGCACGATCGAGAGCGAGGGCCTGCTGGACCGGGTGCGCGCGCGGGGCGCGACCCTGCGTGCCCGCCTGGAGGCGCGTTTCGGCAACCACCATCACGTCGGCGACATCCGCGGCCGCGGCCTGTTTCTCGGCCTCGAGCTGGTCGCCGATCGCGCCAGCCGCGCGCCCTTCGACCCGGCACGCAGGGTCTTCGCCCGGGTCCGCGCCGAGGCCATGGCGCGCGGGCTGATGTGCTATCCCGGCGGCGGCACCATCGACGGGACACAGGGCGATCACGTCCTGCTCGCCCCGCCCTACATCGTCGAGAACGACCAGCTGGACACCATTGTCGAGCGTCTCGGCGAAGCGGTCGACGCCGCGACCGCGGCGGCGGTCGCAGAGCATTGAGGCGCCGATGGGCGGCCTTGGGAACCGGCCTGCAAATCGGCCGCTTCCTGCGTTTGCCATCCCGCACATCGCGGCCTGGGCGGTGGCGGTGCTGCTGGCCGCCTGCGCCGGACCGGGGGCGGCCGCGCCGGGACAAGCATTCGAACCGGAACTGGTCGCGGTGCCGGCCGGACCCTACGTCCGGGGCTCGGACCGCGCCGAGCGCGAGGCCGCCTACCTGCTCGACGAGGCGGCCTACGGCCACAACCGGACCCGGACCCGGCAGTGGTACGAGAACGAGCCCGCCCCCCAAGC
>JACZVL010000067.1 GCA_022572685.1 Pseudomonadota bacterium | reverse complement strand
TCGATCAGCACCGACTGCAGGCGGTCGTAAAACACATGACCCGGCGAGCGCGGCATCTCCGACCAGCTCACCATCAAGTCCCCCTGACGATCCTTCTGCTGTCCCATCGCCATCGCCGAATCCCCCTGCAGGCCAGAACACAAGAGAATCAGACCAGACCGCATTCGTCCAGGGAAGACTTCGTCAACGGGCTGTTAGGGACCGCCTTGAGGGCCTGCGGCCCCGGCTGCGGCCCGCTCCCCCGCCCGGCCACCCACGGCTCTTTGTTCAGGCTCCCCTGTGGGGCTGCTGGGCGAGCGCCAACGCGCGAGCCTAAAAAACATGGGTGGCCGGCCTTACGGACGCGGCACCGGCGCGTTCCGCGGTAGCGGAACCTCCACAAGAGACACCCGCGCGCCCTTGTGCGACCGCCCCCGCCTTGGGCAGACTGGCGGGCATGAGCGCCGCAGCGAAACCGCCGCATCCCGACGACTATCCACGCGCCGCCCTGGTCACCGGGGCCGGACGGCGCATCGGCCGCGCCATCGCGCTCGACCTGGCGCGCGCGGGCTGGGCGGTGGCGGTGCACTACAATAGTTCCGCGCAGGCGGCCGAGGAAGTCGCCGCCGAGATCGAGGCCGGCGGCGGACGCGCGGTCGCACTCCAGGCCGAGTTCTCGGACGAGGCCCGGGTCGCGGCGCTGGTCCCGGAGGCCACCGCGGCGCTGGGCCCGCTCGGCTGCCTGATCAACAATGCCGCGAGCTTCGAGAACGACAGCGTCGAGACCGCCGACCGGGCGAGTTGGGACCACCACATGGAACCCAACCTGCGGGCGCCCTTCGTGCTGACCCAGGCCTTCGCCCGCGCCCTGCCGGAGGCGGCGGGCGGCGCGGTGATCAACCTGCTCGACCAGCGGGTCTGGAACCCGACCCCGTTCTTCCTCGGCTACACCCTGTCCAAGGCCGGGCTCTGGACCTTGACCCAAACCCTCGCCATGGCGCTCGCCCCGCGGGTCCGGGTCAACGGCATCGGCCCGGGCCCGGCCCTGCCGAGCGCGCACCAGACGCCCGAGCAGTTCGCGCGTCAGTGCGCCATGATGCCGCTCGGCCGCGGCACCAGCCCGGAGGAAATCTGCGCCGCGGTGCAGTTCATCCTTGCGGCCAAGGCGATGACCGGGCAGATGATCGCGCTCGACGGCGGACAGCATCTGGGCTGGGCCCAACCGCCGGCCGAGGACAGGTGCGAAGAGTGAGCGGCGGGGCGAGCGGCGGGGCGAGCGGGCGGAGGCGAGGGAACGGTCATGCCAGATAACGAGAGCACCGCCCCAGGGGCGATCGCGGTCACGGCCCAGCGCATCCTGTTGTCCGACCTGACCCTGCCGTGCCGCATCGGGGTCACCGAGGAGGAGCGCGCCGAACGCCAGCGCCTGCGCTTCAACCTTCAGCTCGAGGTTCGCCCGGACCCGCCGCGGGAGGACAGGATCACCGAGGTCGTCGACTACGGCCGCCTGGTCGCGCGCATCCGCGGCGTCTGCGCGGAGGTCGAGTTCCGCCTGCTCGAGAGTCTGTCCGAGCGCATCGCCGAGGCCTGTTTCCTGGACCAACGGGTGATCGGGGCCCGGGTGCGGATCGAAAAGCTCGACCGCTACCCCGACGTGGGCGGCATCGGCAGCGAGTTCGAGTATCGCCGGGACGGCGCGTAAGGGCCGAGGGCGCCATCGGACCGGGACTCAAAGCTGGCCGCTAAGCCCTTGCCAGACAGGGGTTTCCGAGGGGGCCCGGCGCGGAAGTTTTGCACAGGGCGGATCGGCGCCGGGGCGCCGGGGCGGCGAGATCGCGATTTTTCCGAAGTTAAATGTTTCTTTACACTTGACTTCTGATTTCATGCAATAAATCAATCAGTTAGTATTTTTGCCTAAAAAATAGGCGACTCAAGGAAAGGCTTGGTTTCCTTGAGGACATGGCTTGCGGAACCCTTTGTACCCACAGAGTTATCCACATGAATCGTGGATAGAATGACGACCCCGTGATCGCGCCGCTGTCGCCGTTGCTTTCCGGCCGGCGGCCTGTGGGGCGGGCCGGGCACCGGCCGGGGCGCCGTTGACGGAACCGCGGCCAGTTGTTTGAGTGAGTCATGACCAAGACCGAACGGAACCGCCGATCGGACGACGCCTCCGCGGGTGGCAAGCGCTCCGCCATGGCGCCGGAGAAGGATCCGGGCGACCGGGTCCCGGAGGCCGCCGGCGGGCTGGCCCAGGGCGTGGCGGCGATCGCGGCCGCGGTCAAGACCCTGCCCGGCGCGCCGGGCGTCTACCGCATGCTCGACCGCAAGGGCGCGGCGCTCTACGTCGGCAAGGCCAAGAACCTCAAGAAGCGCGTCGCGACCTACGCCCAGCCCGACAGGCTGCCACGCCGCCTGCAACGCATGGTCGCCGCCACGGTCGCGCTCGAGGTCATCACCACCCATACCGAGGTCGAGGCGCTGCTGCTCGAGAGCAACCTGATCAAGCGCTTCCTGCCGCGCTACAACGTGCTGCTGCGCGACGACAAGTCGTTCCCCTACATCCGGATCGCCGGCGACCACGACTATCCGCAGATCGCCAAGCATCGCGGCGCCCGGAACCGCCCCGGGGACTACTACGGCCCCTTCGCCTCGGCGGGCGCGGTCAACCGCACGATCACCGCCCTGGAGAAGGCCTTCCTGCTACGCTCCTGCTCGGATTCGGTGTTCGCGAGCCGGACCCGGCCCTGCCTGATGCACCAGATCAAGCGCTGCGCGGCGCCCTGCGTCGGGCGCGTCTCGAAAGCGGGCTACGGCGAGCTGGTGGATCAGGCGCGCGACTTCCTGACCGGCCGCTCCCACGACATCCAGCAGCGCCTGGCGGCGAGCATGGAGGGCGCCTCCGAGCGGCTCGATTTCGAGACCGCGGCGGTCTACCGCGACCGCATCCGGGCGCTGGCGCACATCCAGTCGCGCCAGGACATCAACCTGAGCGACCTGGGCGACGCCGACGTCATCGCCGCCCACCGCCAGGCCGGCCAGACCTGCATCCAGGTGTTCTTCTTCCGTGCCGGGCGCAACTACGGCAACCGCGCCTACTATCCCTCGCACGACAAGGAACTCGGCCCCGAGACCGTGCTCGCCGCCTTCATCGTCCAGTTCTACGAGAACAAGCCGGTGCCCGGCTCGATCCTGGTCAGCCACCAGCCCGAGAACGCCGCGCTCATCGCCGACGCGCTCGCCTACCATGCCGGCCACAAGGTCGAGGTCCTGACGCCCAAGCGGGGCGCCAAGCACAAGCTGGTCGCCCACGCCCGCGCCAACGCCCGCGATGCCCTGGTGCGGCGCCTGGCCGAGAGCAGCGCCCAGCGCGCCCTGCTCGAGGGTCTGGCCGAATGCCTCGGCCTGGAGGCCGCGCCCGAACGCATCGAGATCTACGACAACAGCCACTTCCGCGGCGGCAATCCCTATGGCGTCATGGTCGTCACCGGGCCCCAGGGCCCGGTCAAGAGCGCCTACCGCAAGTTCCGCATCAAGGGCGCCAAAGACGACGCCACGGACGGGGCCGGCGGCTTCGCGCCGGGCGACGACTACGCCATGATGCGCGAGGTGCTGACCCGCCGCTTCTCCCGCGCCCTCAAGGAGGACCCGGAGCGCGAGAGCGGCCAATGGCCGGACCTGATCCTGCTCGACGGCGGCCGTGGTCAGCTCTCCAGCGTCCGCGAGGTGCTCGCCGATTTGGGCCTGAGCGACCTGGCGGTGGCGGCCATCGCCAAGGGGCCGGAGCGCAACGCCGGGCGCGAGCGCATCTTCCTGCCCGGGCGCGCGCCGCTGCTGCTCGAGCCGCGCGACCCGGTGCTCTACTTCCTGCAGCGCCTGCGCGACGAGGCGCACCGCTTCGCCATCGGCAGCCACCGCAGCGGCCGGAGCAAGGCGCGGCTGCGCTCGGCGCTCGACGAGGTACCTGGGGTCGGCGCCAAGCGCAAGAAGGCGCTGCTGCTGCGTTTCGGTTCGGCCCGGGCAGTGGCGCGCGCCGGCCTGGCCGACCTGGAAGCCGTCGCGGGCATCAGCTCCGGCGTCGCGCGGAACATCTACGACCACTTTCACGCCGATTCCTGAGACCCCCAAGGACCGCGGCCCAGGACAAGAAGTCCAGGTGACAGGCCCGGCGCCTGTGTTAAAAAGACCGGAGGCCAGGGCCAATACCCTGTGGGGGATCGCGCGATCATGATAACCAGCCTGCCCAATCTGCTGACCCTGTCCCGGATCTGCGTGATCCCGGTCCTGCTCGGTCTGTTGTATTTTCCCAACCCGCTGAACCGCTGGGTCGCGCTGGTCCTGTTCTCCTTCGCCGGGCTGACCGACTATCTGGACGGCTACCTGGCCCGGCACCGCGGCGAGGTCTCCGCCTTCGGCCGCTTCCTCGACCCCATCGCCGACAAGCTGCTGGTCGCCAGCGTGATCGTGATGCTGATCGCCATCGACCAGCTCGAGGGGCTGATCGTGATCCCGGCGATCGTGATCCTGTGCCGCGAGATTCTGGTCTCGGGCCTGCGCGAATACCTGGCCGAGATCCAGGTGCCCTTGCCGGTCAGCCGCCTGGCCAAGTGGAAGACCGTGCTGCAGATGATCGCGCTCGGCTTCCTGATCGTCGGCGACAGCGCCGGGCCGGCCGGCTGGCCGGTCGACGCGATCGGCAACACCGGGCTGTGGGTCGCCGCCGTCCTGACCCTGGTCACCGGCTACGACTACCTGGTCCACGGCCTCGAACACGTGAACCACGAAGCGCCGGCCAGCGCCGATTCCCGGCCCGAAGAGGACCCCGGTTCCGGCGGCCCCGCCTGACCCGCGCCGGACGGTTGACATTCGGCGCCCCTGTGCCCTTTTTAAGTTTGTGAACCCTGCAAACGCCCGGCCGCGCCCGGGCCCGGGAGAATGCCGCGAGACATGGCGAAACCAGGCAGCGATAGGCAACTGGCCGGCCGGGTGTTCGGCCTGGCCGGCTGGAGCGGCAGCGGCAAGACGACGCTGATGCGCGCGCTGATCCCGGCGCTGACCGGGCGCGGGCTCAGCGTCTCGACCCTGAAGCACGCCCACCATGGCTTCGACGTCGACACCCCGGGCAAGGACTCCTACGAGCATCGCGCCGCCGGCGCCACCGAGGTGCTGGTCGCCTCGGCCGAGCGCTGGGCCCTGATGCACGAGTTGCGCGGCGCCGCCGAGCCGACCACCGAGGCGTTGATCGCACTGATGGCGCCGGTCGACCTGATTTTGATCGAGGGCTTCAAGCAGGAGCACCACGACAAGATCGAGGTCCACCGGCCGGAACTCGGCAAGCCCCTGCTGTGCACCGAGGATCCGCGCGTGGTCGCGGTCGCCAGTCCGGCCCCGCTGGACGGTATCACGCCGCCGCGCCTCGATCTCAACGACGCGAACGCGATCGCCGACTTCGTGATCGCCCACTGCGGCCTGGGCGACCGCGTCCGCGGCGCGGCCTGAGCGAACGGGAGCGGCAAAGTCATGGCGCAGCTAAGCGACGACTGCTTCGCCCAGGGCGGCAAGCTGATGCGCGCGGACGAGGCGCTCGAGCTGCTCGGCCGCCGCGTGGTCCGGGTCACCGAATCCGAGGCCGTGCCGCTCGATGCCGCGCTCGGGCGGATCCTGGCCGAGGACGTGGTCGCGCCGCGCGACGTGCCGTCCCACGACAACTCGGCGGTCGACGGCTACGCGGTGTTCTTCGACGACCTCGACCCGAAACATGACACCGTGCTGCCGGTGACCGGGCGCGCCGCCGCCGGCCATCCGCTCGGGCGCGCGGCGAAACGCGGCGAGGCGATCCGCATCTTCACCGGCGCCCCGATGCCCGAGGGCCCGGACTGCGTGATGATGCAGGAGGACTGCAAGCTCGCCAACGAACTGGACGGCGAGCGGGTGGTGCTGCGCCCCGGGCTCAAGCGCGGCGCCAACCGGCGCGCGCGCGCCGAAGACGTCGCCGCCGGGCACACCGTGCTGCACGCGGGCGCGCGGCTGCGGCCCCAGGACCTGGGCCAGGCCGCCGCCGTCGGCCGCCGCGAGCTGCTGACCTCGAAATCGCTCCGGGTGGCGCTGTTCTCGACCGGCGACGAGCTGCGCGAGCCGGGTGCGCCGCTGGAGCCGGGCTGCATCTACGATTCCAACCGCACCATCATCCACGGCCTGCTCGCCGGCATGGGCTGCGCGATCACCGATCTGGGCATCCTGAAGGACGAGGCTTTGAGTCTGCGCGCCGCGCTCGAGACCGCGGCCCACGGCCACGACCTGGTGGTCACCTCCGGCGGGGTCTCGGTCGGCGAGGAGGACCACGTGCGCGCCGCGGTCGAGGCGCTCGGCTCCCTCCACCTCTGGCGCCTGGCGATCAAGCCCGGGCGGCCGATCGCGCTCGGCCAGATCGGGGCGGCGGCCTTCGTCGGCCTGCCCGGCAACCCGGTCGCGGTGATGGTCACCTTCCTGACCATCGTGCGCCCGATGATCCTGCGCCTGATGGGCGGCACCGGCCTGACCCCGCACCACTTCCGGGTGGCCGCCGACTTCTCCCACAAGAAGAAGAAGGACCGGCGCGAGTGGCTGCGGGCGCGCCTGGTCCGCGACTCGGCGGCGGGCTGGCGCGCGGTCAAGTACCCGCGCCAGGGCGCCGGCATCCTGTCGTCCATGGTGGAGTCCGAGGGCCTGGTCGCGCTACCCGAGGAGATCACCTCGATCGAGCCCGGCACCATGGTCGATTTTCTGCCGTTCAGCGAGGTCGGCTCATGAAGCTGCTCTATTTCGCCTGGCTCAAGACCAAGATCGGCACCGCCGAGGAAGAGCTCAACCCGCCGCCGGAGGTCGATACCGTGGCGGCGCTGCTCGACTGGCTGGCGGCGCGCGGCGGCGGCCATGCCGAGGCGCTGGCCGACCGCAACGCACTCGGGGTCGCGGTCAACCAGGAATACGCGCGCCCCGAGGACCCGGTCGGGCCCGACGACGAGGTCGCCCTGTTCCCGCCGGTGACCGGGGGCTAGGCGCCGATGATCCGGGTGCAGCGCGAGGACTTCGACCTGGGCGCCGAGCTGGCGGCGCTGACCGCGGGCAACCACAAGATCGGCGGGCTCGCGGTGTTCGTCGGCCTGGTCCGCGACGTGGTCGGCGAGCAGGCGCTCGGCGCCATGACGCTGGAGCACTATCCGGGCATGACCGAGAAGATGCTGGAGCGCATCGAGGCCGAGGCGAAGCAACGCTGGCCGCTGGAGGCGAGCCTGATCGTGCACCGGACCGGGCGCCTGGAGCCGGGCGAGCGGATCGTCCTCGTCGCCGCCGCCAGCCGGCACCGCCAGGCGGCCTTCGAGGCCTGCCAGTTCCTGATCGACTGGCTCAAGACCAAGGCGCCGTTCTGGAAGCTGGAAGAGACCGAGAGCGGCCCCAGGTGGGTCGAAGCCCGCGCCGGCGACGACCAAGCCGCCGAACGCTGGAAGAAGCGCGATCCTGACGCCGCGGAGTAAAGGGGGCGGGCGTCGCCCAAGGCCCGCCGGCCTCAGAAACTCACCGCGATGCTGAGCGAGTCGATGTTGTCGATGCCCCGCTGGCCGTAGAACTCGGGCGTCCGTACCAGGTGCCGATAGGTCACGCTGATGGGCAGGATAAAATCCCAGGACACCGTGAAGCCGATCTCGAAGTCGCCGACCAGGGACCTTTTGGACACGCTGTGGCTGTTGCGGAAGGTATTGCCGTCGAGAAAGATGTTGCGACCCACGAGACGCCCCTCGGCGCTGGCGAAGACGTGCCAGTTGAAGCCGTCCGCCGGCGTGCCCCACGACCAGACCGGCAAGCCCGGACGGATTCGCGCGTGGTTGAAGTCGCGACGCAAGCCTTCGCCCAGGCGCAACGTGGCGCCGGCGGCCAGATAGGTGTACACGTTGCCCAACGTCCCGCCGAGGTACGGGATCCAATCGATGCTTGCCGCGCCACTCTCGTCGGTCCGGCAATCGACCTCGCCGAGACCGGCGCAAAAGCGCCACTGCCTGTTGTAGGCCAGCATCAGCCCCGGCTCGTTGTCGAGCTGGTGGTCCCAGCCGCGAGGGCGCGTGATTTCCTTAAACTCGTGCACCGCCGTCTGCACGTCCCCGGCAAAGGCGGCGGGACCGACGACGCCGAGGATGATCTCGAAGCTCTCGAGATCGCCGGCGACCGGCCCCTGCGCCCGCTCGCGGTACGACAGCGCGGCGAGCCCAACATAGAGCCAACCAGCGTAGGGCTGGTCGTCGAGGATGAGGTCGCTGCTCCTGAGATTCTCGGGCGTGAACATGCTCTGGCCGACGGCCAACCCGACCCGACGCTGGGCACCGGCGACGACCCACGGCAGCGCCTCGGCCAGGCGCGCGAACGCCGCCGGCTCCCGGTCCGGCGCCCAGAGCCAGGCGAGGCCGAGGCCGTTGGTATAGTGAAGGTCGTCGGCGCTGAGGAAAGAGTCGTTGTCCCACTGCGCCGCGAAGGTGCCAAGGGACTCCCCGGCCCCTGCCGGCGCAACGCACGACAGCGCCAGCAACGCACTCGCGGCACATCTTGCGATCGCGCGCATAACAAACCCCCGGGTGCGACGTTCGGCACCATCGCCGAACACCTGGGTGCCGGCCCCGCGGCCCCGTGCAACGCCGGCTCGAAGCTGCGCACCTCAGATCCCGCGCGCCCTATCCTCGATAGCTATCATGGATCGCGATCTAAGATACAGTTTTATACGCGCACAAGTGGTGTTTCCGCGGCGCGCCGCGCCCTCATGCCGCGCTGGCGCTGGCCTTTTGGTGGTTGCGCACCAGGTCGCCGTAGGCGGTCATCAACTCCTGGGTGACCTCGCCGACGGTAAAGGCCTGGCCGTCGATCTCGCCCACCGGCGTCACCTCGGCGGCGGTGCCGGTGATGAAGATCTCCTGGGTCCTGGCCAGCTCCTCGGGCAGGATCGCGCGCTCGATGACCTCGATGCCGCGATCGCGGGCGAGGCCGATCACCGCCTGCCGGGTCAGCCCGTCGAGGAAGCAGTCGGGGGTGGGCGTGTGGAGAACGCCGTCCTGGAGCAGGAAGATGTTGGCGCCGGTCGCCTCCGCGATCTGGCCGCGATAGTCGAGCATCAGGGCGTCGGCACAGCCCTGGGCCTCGGCGGCGTGCTTGGACAGCGTGCAGATCATGTAGAGGCCGGCCGCCTTGGCGTGCACCGGCGCGGTGTCGGGCGCCGGGCGCCGCCACGGCGAAGTCACGAGGCGAATGCCCTCGAGCCGCGCCTCGGGCGAGAAGTAGGACGGCCAGTCCCAGGCCGCGATCGCCAGGTTGATCCGGGTCGCTTGCGCCGAGACGCCCATCATCTCGCTGCCGCGCCAGGCGAACGGGCGGAAATAGCCGTCGACGATGCCGTTGGCCTTCATCACCGCGAGCGCGGCGGCGTCGATCTCCTCGACGCTGTAGGGAATTTCGAAACCCAGGATGTTCGCCGAGTTGTGCAGGCGCTCGTGGTGCGCGCGCATCTTGAAGATGGCGCCGCCGTAGGAGCGCTCACCCTCGAACACGCAACTGGCGTAGTGCAGCCCATGGCTGAGCACGTGCAGCTTGGCCTCGCGCCAGGGCAGAAGCTCGCCGTTGAACCAGATGACCCCGTCACGGTCATCGAAGGGAAGCATGGACATCGCCGTACCCGCCTCGCTATTTCGGCCGCCGGCGCGCGCAAAGGGGCATACTCTCGCGCGTGCCGCCGGTGTGATCTCCCCGGGCCCGCCATCCGGCGGAGCCCGTCCGGATCCCGCTCAAAACGCCCCATATCGACCATAATTTGTTACTTTCGGTCGAATGAGGCTTGCATGCTGTAACATTGTTGTTCATATATGTCAACATGACTGACATAAAAACAGGCCCCAATCCGCTGTTCCTGCGCGAGGAGGAGCTGCGCCAGGCGATCGAGATGCTGTTCTTCGCCTACCGCGACTTCACCGCGGAGCCGGATCAGATCCTGGCCCAGTACGGCTTCGGCCGGGCCCACCACCGGGTCATCTACTTCATCGGCCGCCACCCCGGGATCACGGTCAGCGAACTCCTCGCGATCCTGGCGATCACCAAGCAGAGCCTGTCGCGGGTGCTCGGCCAGCTGGTCGAGGAGGGCTTCGTCGCCCAGCGGCCCGGCGAGCGCGACCGGCGTCAGCGCCTGCTCGACCTCACCGGGACCGGCCGTGAGCTGGAGCGGCGCCTGACCGAGAACCAGCGCAAGCGCTTCGCCCGCGCCTTCCGCGAAGCCGGGCCGGAGGCGGTCGAGGGCTTCCACCGGGTGCTGTTCAACATCATCGACGAGCGCAACCGCGGCCGCTTCGAACGGCGCGAGGAGGGGCCCGGGCGGGCGCGCCCGGCGCGCCGTGCCGCCGGGCCCTGAACGCCCTTTCCCGGCCCCCGCGATACCAGGGCCCCCGCGACCCAAAGGACCCCCGCTATGGGCTTTTCGCATTGCCGTGCGCGGCCCTATAATCGGCGGCCATGAGCCTGGACGCGCCGCACATCCTGGTGGTCGACGACGACACGCGCCTGCGCGAGTTGCTGCACAAGTACCTCACCGAGCAGGGGTTCCGGATCACCGCCGCCAAGGACGCGGCCGACGCCCGCGCCAAGCTGGTATCCTTCGACTTCGACCTGATCGTGCTCGACATCATGATGCCCGGCGAGTCCGGGCTGGAACTGACCCGGGGGCTGCGCGAGGCGAGCCAGGTGCCGGTGCTGCTGCTGACCGCCATGGGTGAGATCGAGGACCGGATCGCGGGCCTGGAGAGCGGCGCCGACGACTACCTGACCAAGCCCTTCGAACCGCGCGAGCTGGTGCTGCGCATCAACGCGATCCTGCGCCGCACCCAGGCGCCGGCGCCCGACGGCCAGATCTGCTTCGGCGAGTACAGCTTCGACCTGGCCCGCGAGGAACTGCACAGGGGCAAGGAGTTCGTGCGCCTGACCGCGGCCGAGGCCTCGCTGCTCACCACCCTGGCGCGCCAGCCCGGCGTGCCGGTCAGCCGCGAGACCTTGAGCGCCGAGAACCCGTCGATCGGCAACACCCGCGCCATCGACGTCCAGGTCACCCGCCTGCGCCGCAAGATCGAGGAGAATCCGCGCTTCCCGCGCCATCTCCAGGCGGTGCGCGGGGTCGGCTACGTCCTGATCGCTGATTGATACCGAGGACCGCGACGGAGACCGCCATGGCGACCACCACGACCACCGCGACCACCGCGACACCCGCACCTCCCAGGCCGTCCCTGATCAAGCGGATCCTGCCGCGCTCGCTGTTCGGGCGCGCGGTGCTGATCATCGTGATCCCGTTGATTTTGCTTCAGGTGATCTCCACCTGGGTGTTCTACGACCGTCACTACAGCACCGTGACCAAGCGCCTGGCCCAGGGCGTGGCCGGCGATATCGGCGCCGTCATTCAGATGATGGTCCGCAACCCGGGTGCGGTCGAACGCCTGCAGACCTTCCGCCTGGGCCTGCGCACCATGAGCCTGACGCTGAGCTTCGAGGAAGGCGCGCGCCTGCCCGACGTCACCCCGGCGGAATCCTTCGGCCCCTTCGCGGCCACCCTGGACCGCCGCCTGAGCAAGGCGCTCAAGGCGCAGGTCGAGCGCCCCTTCCTGATGGACACCAGCACCCTCGGGGACCAGATCGAGATTCAAATCCAGATGGCCGACGGGGTGCTGCGGGTCTTGGCCCCGCGCGACCGGCTGTTCTCCTCGACCACCTACATCTTCATCATGTGGATGGTCGGCAGCTCGATCGTGCTGTTCGTGGTCGCGCTCCTGTTCATGCGCAACCAGGTGCGGCCGATCCGGCGCCTGGCGCTGGCCGCCGACAGCTTCGGCAAGGGCCGCGACGTCGCCGACTTCAAGCCCGAGGGCGCGACCGAGGTGCGCCAGGCCGGGGCCGCCTTCATCCAGATGCGCGACCGCATCAAGCGCCAGATCGAGCAGCGCACCGAGATCCTGGCCGGGGTCAGCCACGACCTGCGCACGCCGCTGACCCGGATGAAGCTGCAGCTCGCCATGCTCGACAAGACCCCCGAGGCGGCCAACCTGGAGACCGATGTCGCGGCCATGGAGCGCATGGTCGAGGGCTACCTCGCCTTCGCCCGCGGCGAGGGCGCGGAGCAGCCGCGGCCGGTCGAGATTTCGGGCCTGCTGCGCGACGTGGTCGGCCAGATGCGCCGCGACGGCGGGGTCGTCGACCTGCACGTCGAGGAGGCCATGATCGTGCCGCTGCGGCCCGAGACCATGCGGCGCTGCCTGAGCAACCTGATCGGCAACGCCCAGCGCCACGGCGAGCATGTCTCGGTGCGCGCCGGTCCGCGCGACAAGGTGATCGAGATCACCATCGACGACGACGGCCCTGGAATTGCGCCGGAGTTGCGCGAGGAGGCGTTCAAACCGTTCTTCCGGATCGAGGCCTCGCGCAATCCGGAAACCGGCGGGGTCGGCCTGGGCCTCACCATCGCCCGCGACGTGGCGCGCAACCACGGTGGCGATTTGGTGCTGGAGGACGCCCCCGGCGGCGGTCTGCGCGCCCGGCTCTGGCTACCGGTCTGATCCCTTGGTATAAGGTGAGAAGTGAAAAAGGCCGCCCGCGGGAAGCGGACGGCCCTTCCGTATCTTTCGCGAGCTTCGCTCGCGCCCGGCTCAGGTGGCCTGGAGGTTGACCGCCTTGGGGCCGCGCTGGTCCTGCTGGACCTCGAAGTTGACCTTCTGGCCCTCGCTCAGATGGCCCAGGCCCGACTGCTCGACGGCGGTGATGTGGACGAAGACGTCCTTGGTGCCGTCGTCCGGCTGGATGAAGCCGAAGCCCTTGGTGGTGTTGAAAAACTTTACCGTACCGATGGTCATGTTTTGGGTATTCCTACGTAAGGTTCCCGGCCCGGCACTGTGCCTGGTCGGGGCGAAGACGCACAAATTCGGGGGGAGATACTCTAATAAGACGCGGGGCCTCTGGGACTCGGGGCGGCTACTCGAGGTCTGCCGACGGAAACATGCGACCGTCACGCGGCACTATATAGGGACCGCTCTCCGGCCCGGCAAGGGCGAAAACCGGGCGCCGGGCCCGCTCATGCCAAGAATCAGTACAGCCGCCCGCCGTTCGGCACTTGGCGCTCCGGGCCGATCAGCACCACGTCTCCGGCTTCGTCGGGGAAGCCAAGGATCAACACCTCGGACATGAACCTGCCGATCTGCTTGGGCGGGAAGTTGACCACGGCGGCGACCTGGCGGCCGATCAGGTCCTCGAGCGTATAGTGCGCGGTCGCCTGGGCCGAGGTCTTCTTGACCCCGATCCCGGCGCCGAAGTCGACCCAGACCTTGTAGGCCGGCCGCCGCGCCTCGGGATAGGGCTCGGCCTTGACCACGGTGCCGACCCGGATATCGAGCTTGAGAAAGTCGTCGAAGCCGATCGTCCCGCCCGCGCCGCTCATGCCAGCCCCCCCACGCGCGCCCCAAGTTCATCGACGCTAGCACCGGCCCGGCGGCCGGGCAAAAAGAAAGGGCCGCCTTTTTGGGGCAGCCCGCTCGAATGAATCGAGGTGATTCTAGGGAGGGAATTCGTTGCCGCCGGCGGTTACTGGGCGGCCTTCTCGGCGCCGCCGTTCACGGGCTTGAAGGCGCCCTTGAGCTCGTCCAGGCCATCGGTGACCCGGTGGCTCAGAAGCTCGGCCGCCTGGGCGCCGGCCTTGGCGCTCAGCTCGGTCAGCTCGCGCAGGTTGGACAGGCCGTGGGCGTAGGCCTCCTTGACCAGATCGGCCTGCTGGGCCCAGATGTCCTCGGGCTTGCCGGTCTTGGAGAAGGCCTGCACCGCCTTGGTGGTCCCGTCCAGGGTCTCGCTCAGGATCTCGGCCTGGCGCTGCACGATCGCCTGGGCCCCCGCGAAGGCGACCTGGTTGGCCGTGGTGATCGCCTCGATGTTGCGCCGCTGGCTCTCGATCAGCGCCGTGGTGTCGACGCCCGGAAGCTCGACCGGAAACTTGAACTGCCCGGCGAACTTGCCGAAATCCATGATGTTGCCCAGATCGGCGTCCAGGAACGGGTTGCCGGTCTTCGCCTTTGCTTTCGCCATGGTCTCAAATCTCCTGGTTCCGCCGGCCTCGGGGGGCGCGGGCGTGGGTTATGTTCGTGGCTTATGTTGCAGTGCAATATCTGACTGCAATATGGCCCAGGCGCAGGCTGGGGTCAAGCGTTTTTTGTGCACTGCAACAAAAAATTAACCAAGAACCAGAACCGGGTAATTCTGAGGGATTTAGGCGATTTTAGGGCGCTTCCCGGGGGTCGCGGAGGCTATTCGGCGGTGGCGGCGACGGTCCGATACCGCGTGCGCGAACAGCCGCGCGCCAGGCAGTCGAGGCGGCTCAGGTTGCGGTCGAGCGCGGCCATGGTGGCCGCCAGGTCGGCGCTGTCGTCGCGCAGGAACACCCGCAGCGTGGCCAGATAGGTCACGCCCAGGGCCTTGGCCCGGAGCAGCCCGCGCAGGCCGCCCGCGGACAGCCGGGCCGCCTCCAGCATGGCCGCCATGGAGCGCTCCAAACGGCCCAGGCCGCAGAGCGCCGAGACCGGGTCCCGGGCCTGGTCGCAGACGATGTTGCCGAGCGCCTCGCGATGGGGCTTGAGCGCGTCGAAGCGGCGCATGAGCACGTCGAACAGCCGGTCCCGGGCGTTGCCCTCGCCGGCGTCCGGCTCCTCGCCGGCCAGCACCTCGGCGTCGATGCGGCGGGTGAAGCCGCGCAGGATCGCCGCCTTCGAGGAATAGGCCGGATAGACCTTGGACAGCGGCAGCTTGGCCGCCGCGGCGATATCGGCCAGGTTCAGCCCGCGCCAGCCGCGCTCGGCCGCCAGCGCCAGCGCCGCGTCGATCACCTGGTTGGGAATGTCCGGCTTTTTCTTGGGCATGACCGCCTCGCTGGCGCCAGTCTAGCACCGATCGGGGCGATCGGCCCGCAATATTACCGGCCCGCAAAATCACGTTTGCGGGATCGCGCCTGCTCGATCTCGGCGACCCGGCCGCCGGTCGGCGCCACCAGGTCCCGGGGCGTCAGGAGGCCAGTTCGCGGCTGCGCCGCGTGGCCTCGGCGATGGCCCGGGTCATCAGCGGCTGCAGGCCGTCGGGCGCCATCAGCACCTTGAGCGCCTCGAGCGTGGTGCCGCCGGGGCTGGTCACGTTCTCGCGCAGGGTGGCGGCCGGCGCCTCGGCCCGGTGTACCAGCTCGCCGGCGCCGGCCACGGTGACCCGCGCCAGGCGCATGGCCAGCTCCGCCGGCAGCCCGGCGGCGGCCCCGGCCTCGGCCAGGCACTCGA
>JACZVL010000066.1 GCA_022572685.1 Pseudomonadota bacterium | reverse complement strand
AGGACGTCACGTGGAGCAAGCACTTCGTCCCTCGGCTCCAACGCTCCCTCCCCTTGCGGTGTCTCCTTTGGGGAAGAGTGGTGCGTGCGTCGCCGGTTCAGCCTCGATTCAGGGATCGACCTAGATGGTGCGAAAGCATATGCGGGGCATCACCGGACTCCTCGCCGTCTTGCTCGGCCTTTCGGCGTCCGTCATCGACCTCGCGGCCCAGACCACCGCCAACGGCGAGGGGTCCGACGACCAGGTCGATCTCGTCGCCCTCCGCATGAACGCCTCGGATGAGATCGACCTGGACGGGCATATTGACGAAGCCGTCTGGGGTCGCGCCACCCCGATCACCGACTTTACTCAACAGGAGCCGGTGGAGGGTGGTGAGCCTTCCGAGCGCACCGAGGTCCGCATCGTCTACGACGAAAACAACCTCTACATCAGCGCGATCCTCTACGACGATCCGAATGGAATCCTCGCCTACCAGAAGGGCCGGGCTGCCTTCCTCGGCACCGACGACCGATTCCAGTGGATCCTGGATACGTTCAGCAACGGACGCACCGGCTACTTCTTCGAGGTCAACGCTGCCGGCATGTTGGGCGACGCCCTCCTCACTGGGAGCGGTGGCGGTGGATTCGGAGGTGGAGGCAGAGGAGGTTTCGGGGGTGGCGGCACGAGCCGGGCGTGGGACGGCATCTGGAACGTCCGCACCCAAATTCGGGCCGACGGCTGGTCGGCTGAGATCCAGATTCCCTTCCGTACACTGAATTTCGATCCCACCGCAGACAGCTGGGGCATCAACTTCCAGCGCACTATCCGCCGCCGGAACGAAGAGATCCTCTGGCGTGGCTACCGCCGGAACCAGGGCTTGCGCCGCCCCATCCACGCGGGACGCCTCACGGGCCTCCATGGCATCTCCCAGGGGCTCGGACTCGAGGCGACCCCGTACGCCGTCACCAACTGGAGGAACATCCCAGACGATGCGGACGAGACGACCTATCCCAGCGACATCGGGATCGACATCAACTACAACATCACGCCGAGCATGAGGGCCGGGCTGAGCGTGAACACGGACTTCGCGGAGGCCGAGGTCGACGACCGGCGCATCAACCTCACCCGCTTTCCGCTCCGCTTCCAAGAACGCCGCGATTTTTTCCTGGAGGGTTCGGGCGTCTTCTCTTTCGCGCCCCGGAACGGTGTGCAGCCCTACTTCAGCCGACGTATCGGACTGCTCGAAGGCGAGCAGATCCCGGTCGACTATGCGACGAGGCTCGGCGGCCAGGCGGGGCGGTACGAGCTCGGCTTCATCCACGTATCGACCGCCGAGGTCGAATCCGCGGAGGGCGGCATCTTCGCAGGCGAAGACTTCACGGCCGCACGCGTGAAAGCGACGATCTTCGAGCAGTCCTCGATCGGTGTGATCTATACACGGCGTGCGACGGGAGTGGATCCCGCGGAAGAAGGCGCGCTCGCTCCCAAGGATCGCCACACCGCCGGGGTGGACCTGGACCTGTTCACGTCGCGGTTCCTAGGGGACAACAACCTCCAACTCGAGGCCTTCCTCGCGTGGAACTCGAACCCGGACCGGGATTCGGACCTCTCGTTCTCGGATCTCAGCGCCAGGGGCTTCCGGCTGAACTTCCCGAACGATGTTTGGTCGGGGCACCTCTCATATCGGGAATTCGGCGACGACTATGACCCGGCCATAGGCTTCGTTACACGAAACGCCTTCCGCCGCATCGAACCGCGCATCGCTTGGAGGCCGCGCCCCACCATCGACTGGATCAGGCGCTTCGATTTCTCGGTTCAGTTCCGCAACCTGGAGAACATCGACAGCGGCGTCGTTGAAGAGCGCCAGTGGCAGTTCAACCTCCTCGGCATCGACTCGGCGACCTGCCCCACCCCACGCCGCCGCCAGGCCTGGGCCCGGCTCGCCGAGGAACTCCCCATGGACAAGCTCGACGCCATGACTTCGGAGGCGGTGTTAGGCGATCTCCCCGGCCTCGCCAAGCAGATCCTCAAAGGCCAGGTGCGCGGCCGGCTGGTGGTCGACGTGAACAAGTGAGGACAGCGCGACCACGCCAGCCTGGCCGGCGGTCCTGGGCCGA
Source organism: Pseudomonadota bacterium (assembly GCA_022572685.1). Lineage (GTDB taxonomy): Bacteria > Pseudomonadota > Alphaproteobacteria > Kiloniellales > J153 > JACZVL01. The sequence goes on along the minus strand of JACZVL010000066.1, from coordinate 13,255 downwards.
AGCACGAGGGTATTTATTCATAAAGCGGGCTCAAGCGCGGTCTGCAGATGGCCGCTTGTAGCCAATATGAGACATTGGGGGTTCGTTGATCGACACCGAAATTTGGCAACTTGCAATGCCGGCGGTGGGAGCCGACCACCTCATCAGACTTCGGGCATTCGCGACCGTCAGATGACATTGCAAATAGGCATACCGCGATGCCAGTGGCGAGAGCCGTCGACATAAGGAAAGATTGAGACCCCGGGGTTTCCCGAACTGCGCAAGCTCGGAATATACCTGCTGGGCCCCGCGGGTCATTGAATTCTCGGGGATATCTCCCATTTCTCACCCATACGTATTGCATTCGTTTGGTGCTACCTGAATGACCGGTACGCCGATTAACTTAGTTATCCCCTGACAATGTGAGCGTTAAACCGACCGCGCCGACACGTGGTGTGTGGCGCGGAATCAACTCTCCTGTTAGAGGAAACAACTATGGCTACTGGTACTGTAAAATGGTTCAACGCGGCCAAGGGTTTCGGGTTCATCGAACCGGAAGATGGCTCCAAAGACGCTTTCGTCCACATTTCTGCCGTCGAGCGCGCCGGGCTAAGTTCGCTTAGCGAAGGGCAGAAGGTCTCCTATGAGCTTCAGCCCGGACAGAACGGCAAATCTTCCGCTGAGAACCTGTCCGTCATCTAATAGCCACGCAACGCACCGCCTCCAACTCCCGTTGGGGGCGACCGCGGCTCGCCGTCGGCGACGCGACCACCAACGATCGCCCGACGGACCGGAGCAGAGGAATTTTGAAATGTTGAATACAGTGAAATCGAAGGCCGAGGAACTGTTCGCCGCAACCCAGAAGGAGGACAAGCAGGCCCTAAACGAAAAGGAAAACGCCTGGCAGCAGAGAATGGAACACACGGCGAGGTTGCGGGCCCTCCGCCTGACCAAAGAGGCGGCAGACAAGGAAGACGACGGCTAGAAAACCCAATTATAATTTCGAACGCAGAGAGCGAGAACGGATGAAAGCAGAAAAGAAGGCCAAGCGCGCCGCTGAAAAGAAGGAAGCCCGGGAGAAAAAATCCAGGCAATCCCAACCGTCCGCGCAAAGCGACGGCCAAAACCCGTTATCACCCACTGCCGAGTGACCGCGCTTTAGTGCCGTCGCCCGAAGACTGAGCCCCCAGCTCCAAAGCTGACCCGGCTTCTCGGCAAATATAACCACAGCCAATGACGCGCTCGGCAATGCCTAGAAGCGCCTGTTGTTGAAGCTGAAAACACCAAGGAAACACCATGAGCAACGAACAAAACTTTTTAGTCACCTATGGCCTGCACAATTTCGTGACCCATGCCCAAAGCGAAGGAAAGCACATCTTCACCATTCGCGGCATAGAAAGTCAGAAGTTGATCAGCCACGCGAAGTCACTCATCGCCGGACGCTACGGCGACGCCGCCCACATTCAAGTGGCCTGACCCTTACCCAGCCATAAACGGAAACAGAGCGATGGCTCGTAAAAGAACCAAAGGTAAGGCTGCTGGATATACGATGTTCAACGTCGCCTATGAAGACGGCATGGTGACCTCGAACCGGCGGGTGTCGAGCGAGCTGCTCGACCAGTCCTTCGGTGAATCCCTCCAGGACTTGGCTCGCACTGCCATCGAGGACCAGGACAACGAAATCGCCCAGCGATCCGGCGAGCGCCGCGCCAAGATCAAGTCCATCGCTCGGGCCTAACGTCCGCTCAGGGTCACTAGTGGTCATCGGAAATTAAGCCTAAGTGCCGATCACAACGCCTTTTATTCGTTCGGGCTTTGGCGTTATCCTCTAGAGTCTCAACCTTCGACCTCGCGAGGAACTCATGACCGCCACTTTCACCGCCGCCTGTATCCAGAACGAGGGCTTGGCCGATATGGACGCCAGCGTCGCGGCCGCGACCGAGCTGGTGCGGGCGGCGCGCGGGGAGGGCGCCGAGTTGATCTGCCTGCCGGAGTACTTCGCCTGCTACAAGGCGGCGGCAACCGAGGTCGTGGTCGGGCCCCATGCCGAGCCGGCCCATCCGGCGCTGGCCCACTTCCGGGCCCTCGCCGAGGAGCTGGGCGCCTGGCTGCTGCTCGGCTCGCTGGCGATCACCGCCGGGCCGGGCAAGATCTTCAACCGCTCCTACCTGGTGACCGCCCAAGGCGCCATCGCCGCGCACTACGACAAGCTGCATCTGTTCGACGTCGATCTCGCGGACGGCGAGAGCTACCGGGAATCGGCGCTGATCGAGCCCGGCGGCGCGGCGGTGCTGGCCGCGACACCCTGGGCCACGCTCGGGCTCACGGTCTGCTACGATCTGCGTTTCGCGCAACTGTACCGGAGCCTCGCCCAGGCCGGGGCCCAGGTGCTGACCGTGCCCGCCGCCTTCACCAAAACTAGCGGCCAGGCGCACTGGCACGTGCTGCTGCGGGCGCGCGCCATCGAGACCGGCTGCTTCGTGCTGGCGCCCTGCCAGTGCGGCGACCACGGCGGCGGGCGCGAGACCTACGGCCATTCCCTCATCGTCGATCCCTGGGGCCGGGTGCTGGCCGAGGGTGGCGAGGAAACCGGTTTCATCACCGCGAAGATCGACCTGGCCGAGGTCGAGAAAGCGCGCGCCATGATCCCGGCGCTAAACCACGACCGCGCCTTCGAAGGGCCGGAAGCGGACGAGACGGAAAAAGCCGCGCGCGCCGCCTCAGCATAGGCGGTTGCACCAGAGCCGCGCCGGCCCGCACCCGCGCCCGGCCACCCATGGGATACTGAGGCTTGGGGTTGGTTCGGCCGGCCAAGCCAACCCCGAACCCGTGGCCGGGCGCGGGTGCGGGCCGGTTCCGAGTCAGCGGAACCTGAAACTCAGTGTAATCCGGAGAGGATCGCGACACCGGAGAGGATCGCCGCGATGCCCGCCCACTGGGCCCAGGTCATGGCCTCGCGCAGCACCAGCCGCGCAAGCAGCACCGTGACCGCGCCGAAGCCGGAGCCGACCACCACCGCGATCTCGGCGCCGGGACCCTGGCTGCCGGCCAGCAGCGCGACGTAGGCGCCACCGTCGAGCAGGCCCTGCAAGCCGATCCAGGGCCACCAGCGGAGCGGCACCCGGGGGGGCGCCTGGCGCCGGACCAGGAACAGCAGCACACAGGCCAGTAAGGAGACCCAACGCGACAGCGCCACGGTCTGCAGCTCGCCGTAGAGGTAGGAGGCCTGCTGGGCGACGGCGATGGTGACCGAGAAGGTGAGCGCGGCGCCGAGCGCGAGCCCGATGGTGAAGCGCAGCTGGGCCCGGGTGTAGCCGGTCGGGCCCTCGAAGCTGCGGGCGGCGCGCGCGACCACGATCACGCCGGCCATCACCGCCGCCATGGCGGCCCAGTCGAGCGCGCTCGGGCGCGCGCCCAGCGCCACGGCGAGGGCCACGTTGAGCGCCGGGTAGCTGCCGGCGATCGGCGCCACCACGGTGACCGGCCCGCGCACCAGGCCCCAGTAGAGCAACAGCGTCGCGGTCATGATGCCGAGGCCGGTGAGCAGGATCAGCCACCAGCCGGAAGGGTCGCGGACGAACGGCACCGGACTGTACCAGAGGATCAGGCTGAGGATCACCGCGCTGACCCCGAGCATGCCCAGGAGCGCGGTCTGAGGGCCGAGCGCGCGGCCGGTGAAGCGCGCGATGAAATCGGCGCTGCCCCAGCTCAGCGCGGTGGCCAGCCCCCAAAGCGCCGGATTCATTGGCGTTCGCCCCCCTGCCCGTGCTTTTTCCCCCGGCCACCCTACAGGGCCGGGAGGTGCGCGCGAAAGCCTCGCCGCGTGGTTGATGCCGCCCGGCGCCGTCCGTAGAGTGGCGCCCATGAGCGAGACTCGGGGCCAGGAGGAAATCGGACAGGTGGTGCGCCTGGAGGCGGCCCAGGCGGCGCTGCGCGACCACTTTCTCGGCTGGCAGTGCCGGCTGCGGCAACTGGCGGTGCGCGAGGCCGGCGGGCGGCCGACCTCGGGCATGCGGCCCGAGCTGCGCCTGGGTGCGGAGGGGCCGCCGCTCGGCGCCATCACCACGCTGATCCTGCGCCGCGCGCCCGCCGAGGCGACCGCCCAGTTCCGCCACATGGTGCGCAAGACCCAAGACCCGGCGGAGCGCTACGACGCCGCGCTCCAGATGCTGGCCGCCGCCTACTACCAGCGGCCCCGGGAGTTCTCGGACCAGTTGACCGCGCTGTTCGGCCCGGGCTCGGAGATCGCCGGGCAATTGCTCGCCGCCGGGCGCTGCCGGCTCGCCTTCGAACAATACAGCCAGAGCTACACCCTGCCGTGTACGGTGCGCGCGCTGGCCGAGGACGACCCGGCCTATCAGGCGACCTACTGGCACAACGCCCTGTTCAATCCGGCCCTGCCCGGCGGCGTCCGGGTGCTCGGCTTCCAGCCCGACTGGGCCCGAGCCGAGGCGGACCCGCCGGCGCCGGTGCCGCCCACGTAATGCCGCGATGCGCAGCGAAGCTCCGGTCCTCTTGGTATTAATCCTATGGGCGCTCGCTGTGGCGGCGCCCGCGGGCGCGCAGGAACGCCGGGCCGTCGATCTGGAACTGGCGCTCCTGGTCGACGTCTCCTCCAGCGTCAACGACCAGGAGTTCCGCCTGCAGGCCGACGGCCTGGCCGCCGCGTTTCGGGCGCCGGCGGTGCGTGACGCGCTACGCCGCCTGGCGCGCCGGGGCGTCGCGGTCAGCGTCATTCAGTGGGCCAACCACGCGAACCAGCGGACCTCGGTCGACTGGACCCTCCTGCGCGGCGATGCGGACGCGTTTCGCCTGGCGGCGCGGATCGAGGCCATGCCGCGCCTCGACCAGCGCGGTCACACCGCGCTCGGCAGCGCGCTCGATTTCGCCCTGGCGGCGCTCGAGACCAACCGCTTCGCCGGCCTGCGCCGGGTCATCGACGTCTCGGGCGACGGGCGCGCCAACGACGGCGTGCCGCTGCACGCGGCCAGAGACCGGGCGCTGGATCGCGGCGTCACCGTCAACGGCCTGGCGATCCTCAACGAGCTGCCCCAGCTGGACCGCTATTTCCGCAACTACCTGATCGGCGGCGCGGGTTCCTTCGTGATGGTGGCGCGGGATTACGCCGACTTCGCCGCGGCCATGACCCGCAAGCTGCTGCGCGAGATCGACGCCGCGCCGCTCGCCGGGCGCCGGCCCCCGCACCAAGCCCGCCTCGCCGCCCTACCCTAAAGCACCGCGCCGAAGCCGGCCGCGTTGCGCAGGCGGGCCAGCTCGAAGCCCTGGTCGAGGGTGAGGATCGCCGCGTCGGGATGGTTCGCGCGCCAGGCCTCGGCCGGTTCCGGGCCGGCGAAGAAATGGATCTTGGCGCAGAACACCTCGCGCAACTCGGCACGCAGGCCCGCGGCCTCGGGAGTGACGAAGGACAGCACCGTGGACTCGGGCCCGGCCGCGGCCACGCCCTCGGGGGTCACGGTGAGCCGGATCTCGGCGCCGCTGGCCGGACAGGCCGAGGCGACCTCGAGGGCGCCGCCCAACAGGGCCGGGAGGAACAGGCAATCGAAAGCGCACCAGGCGAACAGTCTTTTGCCGGCGAAACCCAGATGATGCCGGGTCGGCACCTGGCCCAGTCCGCGGAAGCCGACGATCTGCCCGCCGCTGTCGGTGAGGAAGTTGGAGGCCGGGATCGCCGCCAGGATCTCCGCGACCTCGACCGGGTCGCGCCCGACCGCCAGGGCCAGGCCGTCGGGGTCCACCGGCAGGCCCGCCGCGATCAGACGGTAGAGCGCGAGCTGGACCCGCTGCGCCGCCGCCTCGGCGCGGTGGAACAGGCGGCCGTCCTGAACGAACTCGGCCAAGCCCTCCGGCAGCTCCGGCGCGGCGGCGGTCATGTTGCTGGCCCCCCTTGGCCCGGTGGCGGGTCGGCTTGGTTGATTTGTGTCAAAGTAAACCGTCCCGGCAGCGCATAGTCTATAGCCGATCGGAACGAAGCATGGCCTATCACCGCATCGCCGCGTTTTACGACCTGCTCGACCTGCCGTTCGAGATTGGCCGCTACCGGGCGCTGCGGCCCATCCTGTTCGCGGGCCTGTCCGGGACCATCCTGGACGCGGGCGTCGGCACCGGCCGCAACATGCCGTTCTATCCGCAAGGAGCAAAGGTCGTGGGCATCGACCTGAGCCCGGCCATGCTGGCCCGCGCCAGGCGGCGGCGCGACCGCCTCGGGCTCGATGTGGACCTCGAGGAGATGGACGTCCTGCGCACCTCGTTTCCCGACCATGCCTTCGATGCCGTGGTCGCGAGCTTCCTGTTCTGCGTCCTGACGCCCGAACAGCAGGCCCCGGCGCTGCGCGAGCTGGCGCGCGTCTGCAAGCCCGGGGGGCGGGTCCGCATCCTGGAATACGCCTACTCGGAACATCCCTTGCGGCGCTTCATCATGCGGCTCTGGGCGCCCTGGGTGCGCTGGGCCTACGGCGCCGCTTTCGACCGCGCGACCGAGGGCTATCTGGCCGAAGCCGGCCTCCAAACCGTCGAAACCCGCTTCCTCTACAAGGATATCATCAAGCTGATCGTCGCCCGGCCCGTTTGACCGCCCGTTTGACCGCCGCGCCGCACCTGTGGTTCAACGGGTCGCAGGTGGGGCGGAGGAGCCAAGCGTGAACGAACAGACAGGCCAACCGGCGCCGCGACGCTGGGACGAGACCAGCGCCGCGGCCTGGGACAAGTGGTTTCACATCATCGAGGGCGGCGCCCAAGGCCTGAGCGACCGTATGGTCGAGTTGGCCGCCATCGGCCCCGGCGCCCGGGTGCTCGACGTCGCCAGCGGCCTGGGCGAGCCCGCCGTCGCCGCGGCCCGGCGCGCCGGACCCTCGGGCCATGTCCTGGCCACCGACCTCTCCGAGGATATGCTCGGCTACGGGCGGAAACGCGCCGAGAAGCTGGGCCTGGACAATATCGAATTCCGGCGCATGGACGCCCAGGAACTGGAGGTGCCCGAGGCCGCCTTCGATGCGGTGCTGTGCCGCTGGGGCGTGATGTTTCTGCCCGATCTGGACGCCGCGCTGGCCGGTTTCCGCCGCTGCCTGAAGCCCGGTGGACGCCTGGTCGCCGCGGTCTGGGGGCCGGCCGAGCGGGCGCCCGGCGTCGGCCTGGGCGCGCGGGTGGTGCACGCCCACCTCGGCCTGGCGCCGCCGGACGAGGGCGCGGGCACGCCCTTCGCCTGCTCCGACACCGCCGCCTTCGAACGCCGCGTCGCGGCCGCCGGCTTCGAGGACGTGCGCGGCGAATGGTTCACCGTGCCCTTCACCTTCGAGAGCGCCGAACAGTCGACCCGGTTCCGGCGCGAGCGCTCCAAGCCGCTCATCGATCGCATCGCCGGGTTTCCGTTGGCGCGGCGGGAGGCGGCCTGGGCCGCGCTGACCGAGGCGACGAGAGCGTTCGAGACGCCGGAGGGAGCGGTGCGGCTGGACAACGCCGCCTACTGCGTGTCGGCGCGCGCCTAAATCCGCCGGCCCGTCATCCAGGTCTCGCAGGCTCGGGCGCGTTCGGCGAAATTGCCGGTTTTGTAGAGGCCGCCGCGCTTGGCGCCGTCGGGGCCGGCGGCCCACTCCAGCACGAACACCTCCGGGAGTTTGAGCCGCGCCACGATCTCGGCGGCCTCGGCGCCTTCGAAGCGCGCCTCGGCGGTCTGGAAGATGCGTTTTCCCACGCGCAGGTAGCGCAGCGAGCCGGGCTGGTTGCCGACGCCCACGCCGACCGCCCAGGCGGCCGTGGACTCGCCTGGGCCGCCCGGCTCCGGCTCGGACAGGCGCGCCCGCAGCTCGCCGCCGAGCGAGACCACCGCGCAAGCCCGCCCGGACGTCCCATCGCCCGGCTCCCGCTCGACGCGCCAAGCCATCGGCAGCGCGGCAACCGGCAGCAGCAGCGAGACCAGCAAGAGCGGTTTCCACATCCCGCCATCATAGCCTGGCGGGCGTGGGCAGAATCAACACTTTGGGAAATTTCTAGAACTTCCGGTAGGCCTTGTTGAGCTGGATCAGGGGGTGGCGCTCGGACATCTGGAACTTGATCAGCAACTCGCGCGCGATCATGTCCCGGTCCTGCTGGTTGTCGGGCAGCTCCAGGCCCTCGGGCACCGAGACCCAGCCGTTGATGTTGCGGTCGAAGACCGCCGGCTGGCCCTCCTCGTAGCCCATGTGCACGTCCTCGAGCCAGTTGAGGTCGTCCCAGCCCATGAACTCGATGTACTTCGCGAGGAACGGCGTCGGCGGTCTGTCGTCGGGCACCAGGTTGACGTCGTAGCGGTAGCCGATGTGCTGGCCGATCTCCTTCTCGCGGTCGCTGTCGAGCCCGTCGCCCTTGAGAAAGCGATCGACGTCCTTTTCCTCGGCCATGATCGCCCCCTAGTAGCGCGTCATGTCGGGCTGGCCGACGGTGTGCTGGGTGCCGGCGAGCGGCACCATGGCCAAGGCCGAGGCCTCCATGGTCAGCGCCGCCAGGTCTTCGGGCTCGAGCGAATGCACGTTGGTCTTGCCGCAGGCGCGCGCCAGCATCTGGCACTCGATGGTGAGGGTGTGCAGGAAGTTGTAGACCCGCTCGGCGGCCTCGTCCGGATCGAGGCGCTTGCGCAAGCGCGGGTCCTGGGTCGCCACCCCGACCGGGCAGCGCCCGGTATGGCAGTGGTAGCAGTAGCCGGCCTCGACGCCGACCTCGGCCTGGTAGTCGGCCTCGGGGATGTCCTTGTTGCAGTTGAGCGCCATCATCACCGAGTGGCCGATGGCGACCGCGTCGGCGCCCAGCGCCAAAGCCTTGGCCACGTCGCCGCCGTTGCGGATGCCGCCGGCGTAGACCAGCGAGATCTCGCCGGTCTTGCCGACGTCGTCGAGCGCCTTGCGGGCCTGGCGGATGGCGGCGATGCCGGGCACGCCGGTCTCCTCGGTGGCCAGGTGCGGGCCGGCGCCGGTGCCGCCCTCCATGCCGTCCATGTAGATGCTGTCGGGGTTGGTCTTGGCCGCCATGCGCACGTCGTCGTAGACCCGCGCCGCGCCCAGCTTGAGCTGGATCGGAATCTCGCCGTTGGTCGCCTCGCGGATCTCCTCGATCTTGAGCGCGAGATCGTCGGGGCCGAGCCAGTCCGGGTGGCGCGCCGGCGAGCGCTGGTCGATGCCGGCGGGCAGCGAGCGCATCTCGGCGACCTGGTCGGTGACCTTCTGGCCCATCAGGTGACCACCGAGGCCGACCTTGCAGCCCTGGCCGATGAAGAACTCGCAGGCATCGGCGAGCCGCAGGTGGTGCGGGTTGAAGCCGTAGCGCGACTGGATGCACTGGTACAGCCACTTGGAGGAATAGCGCCGTTCGTCCGGGATCATGCCGCCCTCGCCCGAGCAGGTCGCGGTGCCGGCCATGGTGGCGCCGCGGGCGAGCGCGATCTTGGCCTCGTAGCTGAGCGCGCCGAAGCTCATGCCGGTGACATAGATTGGGATGTCGAGCTCCAGCGGCCGCTTGGCCTTGGGACCGATCACGGTCTTGGTCTCGCACTTCTCCCGGTAGCCCTCGATCACGAAGCGGGTCAGGGTGCCGGGCAGGAAGGTCAAATCGTCCCAGGTCGGAATCTTCTTGAAGATCGAGAAGCCGCGCATGCGGTAGCGGCCGAGCTCGGCCTTGATGTGGATGTCGTCGATCACCTCGGGCGGGAACATGAAGCTCCGGCCCAGGAGGTGGGTGTTGCGCTTGGGCTTGCGGGCCTCGGGCACGGCATCCTCTCGCGATTCGGCGCGTTCGGCGGTCATGGCTGCGTCACCTTTTTCTCCCTACCCCTAGAGCACCATCTTCTTTTCCATGGGCTCGAGGTTGTCGTAGTTCCAGAGTTTCTTGCCGGACACGATCTTGGTCATGTTCCGGGCGCCGTCGGGCGCCTCCAGGCCGTAGATCGCGAGCTTGCGTTCGAGCCAGCGGACATCGAGGTCGGTGATCTCGCCCTCGACCGCATCGACGCCCAGGTTCGCGATCTTGCCGCCGACGTAGATCGTGCCGTCGTACATGGAATCGCCCAAATTCTTGCCGGCGTCGCCCAGGATCACCATCCGGCCGCGCTGCATCATGAAGCCCGAGAAGGCCCCGGTGCGGCCGCCGACGATGATGCTCCCGCCCTTCATGTCGATGCCGGTGCGCGAGCCGACGTCGCCCTTGCACACCAAATCGCCGCCGCGGATCGCGGCGCCGAAGGTCGAGCCGGCGTTCTTCTCGATCACCACGGTGCCCGAGAGCATGTTCTCGGCGCAGGACCAGCCGACCCGGCCGGAGATGCGGACGTTGGGCCCGTCGATCAGGCCGCAGCCGAAGTAGCCCAGGCTGCCCTCGAAATAGAGCTGCAGCCGGTTCAGGATGCCGACGCCGAGGGAATGCTTGGCGCCCGGGTTTTGCACCACGATGGTGCCGTAGCCCTGGGACATCAACTCGCGGATCTTCAGGTTGATCTGGTTCTGGGTCATCTCGGTGACGTCGAATTCGCCGCGCTTGTTGAAGTCGACGTCGAAGGCGTCCGGGGAGGCGAAGTTCTCCGCCTCCTCCGGCGCGAAGAATATCTGCTGGCTGCGCCCGGCGAGCTGCTCGGTGTGCATCCCCATGCGGTGGGATTCCTGCTCCCGGCTCAGCTCTGCCATACCCGGACCTCTCCCTCGTAGGGATCGAAGGTGTCGATCTCGTGCGGGAACACAGAGCGGATCGCCACCTCCTCCGACGCCAGCGCGATGATCTCGTCGCTCTCGTAGAGCACCATCGGCTTGGCCGCCATCACGTCCTTGGCCATGCCCAGGCTGTCCGAGGTCGCGACCAGGTAGGTAAACACCCCGTCGAACTCATGGATCGAGCGCTTCATGGCCGCTTCCAGATCGTCGCCGCGCGCGATGCGGTCGGCGACGTAGACCGCGATCAGCTCGGAATCGCAGTCCGACATGAAGCGGTGGCCGCGCCGCTCCAGCGCCCGCCGGGAGCCCCAGTAGTTGGTGAGCTGGCCGTTGTGGACCACGGCTACGTCGTTGAAGGGATAGGCCCAGTAGGGATGGGCCGAGCGGATGTCGACGTCGGATTCGGTCGCCATCCGGGTGTGGCCGATGCCGTGGGTGCCCTGGAAGGCGCCGAGGCCGTACTGCTCCGAGACCCGGCCGGCATCGCCCAGGTCCTTGACCAGCTCGAGCGCGTGGCCGAGCGAGAGAATCTCGACGTCCTCGATGTCCTCAAGATAGTCGGCCAGGCGCTTGAGATCGCCGTCGAACTTGAAGATGTAGCGGTAGGCGTATTCGGTGGCCTGGTCCTCCTGCTCGACGGTGGCGCCGAGCTCGGCCAGGCGCGCGTCGACCGTGGCCTTGCGATCGCGCATCTGCTGGTGGATCTTGAAGCCCTTGGCCAGATCCTCCTGCTCGGCGACCTTGAAGCGCATGATCTGGCGGTCGGGGTCGGGTTTCCCATAGAGCGCGAAACCGGCCGAGTCGGGCCCCCGATGCTTCAGCGCCTGAAGCATCGAGGTCATCTCCCGGCCGATGTCGCCGCTGCGGCCCCGATGGATCAGCCCGGCAATTCCGCACATGAACGCTTACTCCTCTGGTCTTTCGGGGCGCCTTACGGCAGGCAATCCCAATAGGTCTGCAGGTCCCACTCGGTGACCGTGGCGTTGTACCTCTCCCACTCGTCGCGCTTGTAGTGGGTGAACACCCGGTACATCTCGTCGGGCAGCGCGGCCTTGACCACCTCGTCGGCGTCCAGCCGGTCGAGCGCCTCGCCCAGCGACATGGGCAGCTTGGTGACCTGCTTGCCGGCCTCCATGGCCTCGTAGATGTTGCGTTCCTCGGGCTCGCCCGGATCGAGGTCGCGGGTGATGCCGTCGTCGAACACCTTCAACAGCCCGGCCGCCATGAGATAGGGGTTGACCATGGAATCGACCGAGCGGTACTCGAAGCGGCCGGGCGCCGAGATGCGCAGCGCGCAGGTGCGGTTCTGGTACCCCCAGTCGGCGAACACCGGCGCCCAGAAGCCGGTGTCCCACAGGCGGCGGTAGGAATTCACCGTCGACGACCCCAACGCGGTCAGCGCGCCGACATGCTCCATGACGCCGCCGATGCACTGCAGGCCGAGGGGGCCCGGTTTGCGCTTGTCCAGCTCGGGCACCGGCAAGAAGGTGTTCTCGCCGCCCTTGAGGTGCATATAGACGCCGTCGACGCCGGGCCGCTGGTCGGCGTGGGCGGTGTTCACCAACACCTCCTCGCCACCGCGCCACAGGGACATGTTGTGGTGGCAGCCGTTGGCCGAGACGCCCATGAAGGGCTTGCACATGAAGCAGGCGATGAGGTTGTTCTCGCGCGCCACCTGGGCGCAGATCTGGCGGTAGGTGGCCAGCCGGTCGCTGTTGCGGAGCGGATCATCGTAGGTCCAGTTGAGCTCGAGCTGGCCGGGGGCGTCCTCGTGGTCGCCCTGAATCATGTCGAGGCCCATGGCCTGGCTGTACTCGATGACTCTCATGAACACCGGCCTGAGCGATTCGAACTGATCGATGTGATAGCAGTTGGGTTTGGAGAAGCCACCGTCCGGCAGGCCGTCCTCGCCCTTCTTCAGCCACATCATCTCGGGCTCGGTGCCGATGCGCAGGTGCAGGCCGTCGTACTTGCTCTTGAACGCGTCGTGGATGATGCGCAGGTTGCCGCGGCAGTCCGAGCTCAGATGGCCACCGGGATCGACCTGTTCCTCGCGATTGCGGAAGCAGGTGCAGAACACCCGCGCCACCCGCTTGTCCCAGGGCAGTTGGCAGAAGGTCTCGGGATCGGGAATGCCGACCAGCTCGGAGGACTCGGGACCGTAGCCGATGTACTGGCCGTGGCGGTCGACGAACAAATTCGCGGTGGAACCGTAAACGAGCTGGAAGCCGCGTTCCGCCATGGCTTCCCAATGGTCGGCCGGGATGCCCTTGCCGACGATGCGCCCGGTGACCGAAATGAACTGGTAGTAGATGTAGGTGATGCCCAGTTCGTCGATTTTCTTCCGCACCTCCTCGACCAGCCCGTCCCGGCCCGGAGCCGATACATGTGCTTCTAATTCGGTCATTCCTCACTGTCCCCCTGTTCCAACGGCCCCTTGTTCCAACGGCCCCTTGTTTCGCCGGCCTCCGCCGCTCGCCTCCGAAGCCCCCCTCCGCGCGCGTTGGACGCGCGTTGGACTTGACGAGGCCCCACATAGTCCAGCATATTCTGAGCCGATTTCAAACCGAATTTTTCCAATGGCCAACAAA
>JACZVL010000065.1 GCA_022572685.1 Pseudomonadota bacterium | reverse complement strand
TCAAGCTCGGAAATACGGGCCTGGACGATACCTATCACCGCCGCGCTCAATGGCACCTTGTAGGGCTTGTTGGTTTTGGTCGTGCCGGCCGGGATAATCCACAGGCGGTCCTCCAGGGCCAGCTGGTCAACGCTCATCCCGAGGATATTGGCCTGTCGCTGCCCGCTCAATAGGCACAATCGCAGGGCGGCGGCCGCGGCGAGCGGCTCCTCGTCAAGCGCCATCCAGTAGCGTCGAATTTCGTCCAGGGATAGCCACCTGTCCCTGCCCTGCTCCGGGTTCATGTGCTTGGCCAGGCGATCGGCCGGGTTGGTTTCCAAGCCGAATGTTTCTTCCTCGATAGCATAATTGAACATGGTACGAATGAGTCCATGGACCCGATTTGCCAACACTGGCGCAGGCCGGTCCGTGATGCCGCTCAACAGGGACTTGATGTCTCCCCTGGTTACTTTTCGCGCCTGCACCTCGCCAAGAACCGGGAGCACGTCGCGATTTAGCCTTTCCTCCTGTTGTGCTGCCGACTTCTTGCCCCTTTTGTGCTGCATAGCAATAAAATCCGTCGCCAGCATTCGCATGGTTGGTGCGCGGCGTTGTACCCGCAATTCGGCCGCCGGATCGTACTTCCTGGCAACTTCACCCAGCAGTGCCTGGGCCCTGGTCCTGGCCTCGGCCAAGGGCAGCTTGCCGTCTTCCAGGCGCCCAAACTCTCCGAGGGTCACCCTCTGCCGCTTACCGGCTCGGTTTGTGTAGACGACGTTGAACACCCGCTTGCCGCCGTATGAAATGCGAATGCCGAGGCCGCGAGACTTGGCGTCCGAATAATCAACTTGCTGAGGTTTGGGCGGTGTCGGTAGCCCCCGCAAGGCCCGATCCGTGAAGACAAATGTGCGCTTATTTGGCATGACCGAATCCTCCATAGGGGTGATTAGGTTACTTTTAGGCCCGGCATTACACCAACACAAGCAAACTATCGCACACGGTCATAAACAGGCTGTAATCCGCAATATAAGGGGCGTTTTCAATGAAGTATCGAGAAAAGCTAGGGATTCTGCAGCAATGGGAAACATCAAAAAAGTGTTCATGGCGCACTGACGCTACGCTGGCTCGACGTGGGAAACACGAAACGCTGATAGAGGTAGCCGATACCGACCAGGATCAGCCCGAGCCCCATGAACGAGGCCACGCGGTACAGTCCGGTGAGCTCCGACATATCGATCAGGAAGACCTTGGCCACGGTCACCATCAGCAGCGCCAGCGAGGCGTAGCGCAGACTGGCGACCTGCCGGAGAATGCCGATTCCAAGCAGGGCGAGCGCGAGGCCGAGCCAGACCGCCGAATAGACGTAGAGTTCGGCGTCGCCGATTGTACCCAGAATCAGGACCGGACCCTGAAACGCGCGCCGCACCTCGAGCGACAGATAGGTCCAGATCAGGACCAGGCACAGAATGCCGCCGGCACGGGCCAGGCGGAGATGGCCCTCGGCCCGCAGGATTGCCGCAAAACGGTAGGCGAACAGCGCCGGCACCGCGTAGGCGATGAACAGCAGGTTGACCACGGGGAGATCGCCGACCGCCGCGCCGGACCATAGCGGATTGGCGGCCAGGAGCTGCAACAGCACCACCTGCGCCGCGCCCAGGCCAGCCAGGATGCGCCAGCCGAACACCAGCACCGGACGCGGATCGAGCCGCGCGTAAATCCAAGCCAGATAGGCCATGGAAAGCCAGGCGACGCTATTGAGGCTTTGTTCCAGGAGGCCATAGTCGGGGCTGTCGAGCCGGCCCTCGACCAGGGTGCGAATCTCGAAAGAGATCAGCAAGGTGGCGAACACCAGGCAGCCCCACTCCAGGACCGTCACCAGAAGGTCATCGCCGTGGCGCCGGAAGCCGCGCGCGGCAAAGAAGAAAGCCACCGCCGGCAGGCCGTAGCCGTACAGCACCCAGTTGGCCCCGGCCAGCCCAGCCATCGGGTAGTCCAGGATGTCGACGTTGAACACCAGGCGCACCAGGACCACGCCGGCGATCAGCGCCGCCACGGGTCGAAGCTGTGGCACCCCCAGACGCCCGTGGATCCAGGCCAGCGCCGGAAGCTGGAGCGCCAAGGCGACGGTGAGCCAAGCCTGCTCCAAGGCCATGGTGGCCGCGAAACTGGTCGCCGCCACGGTCGCGGCGGCATAGGTGCCGAGCACCAGATCGAAGCGCCCGGCGCGGTCGCGGCGGCGCACGAAGGCGGCGGCGGCGAGAGTGGCGCCGGCCAGCGCCAAGGCGGCGGCGGACCATTTCAGGTCGACCGCAAAAGCGGTGACGCGCCAGTAGGCGACCGCGATCAGCGCCAGCGGCACCGCCGCCGACGCCAGCGCCCACAGCCCCGGACGCCGCGCGCCCCACAACGCCACGAACCCGCCCAGCCCGAACAGCGCCGCCGCGGCCAGCGAAACCCCTATGAAGGGCGCCAGCGCCGGCGGCACGATCGGCCCCGGGAGGTAGCCGAAGGGGCGCCCGGCGATGGTGTAGAGCGCCGCGCCGGCGTCGATGATCGCCGGCAGGTGCCAGACCGCCATCACCGCGACCACCAGCAGGGCGGCGATCAAGACCAGGGCGTCGAAGACCGCCTCGCGATAGCCGACGATCATGGTCGAGACCGCAAAGGCCGCCAGCACCAGCCACGAGGTGGCGCCGTAGGCGTCCATCCTGACCAGCACGAACACGAGCACGGCAACCGCGAGCGCCGCACCCCAGGCGAGGACCTCGGGCGCCGGGAGCCCAAGCCATCCCCTGCGCCAGGTGACCAGCTCGACGGTGGCGCCGCGGCCATGGCGCACCAGAAGGAACAGTCCGTAGAGGAGTATCAGGAAGACGCCGATCGGGTCGGCGTCGGACGGCGCCCAGAGGCCGGCAAACCACAGCAGCGTCCACAAGGCCGCACCCGCCAGCGCCGCCCAGCCGAGCCACCACCACGCCATGTAGCGCACCGCGCCCAGCGCCGCCGCGACGATGAACAGCAGATAGGCGAACAGCCCCCATGCCGAAGGCTGCTCGGCCGGCACCAGCCACGGCGTAACGAAGCCGCCGAGCAGGCCAAGCACCGCCACCATGCCGCCGTGCAGGATCGACAGCGCGATCCCCAACGCGGCCAGCGCGGCCAGGGCGACGAACGCGGTCACCGGCCCGATCAACTGGTAGAGCTGAAACGCCGCATAGACGCTGGCGAAGGCCGAGAACAATCCGGCCGAGGTGATGGCGGGGGGCACAGTGTTCGGCCGGATGGCGGCGATGGCGCGCTGAAGCGGCCGCTGGCGCAGCCACTCGCCCGCCAGCAGCAGCGCGACGCCGAAGGCGAAGCCCAGCGCCACCCGAACCGCGGGGCCGAGCCAACCACGCTCGATGGAATACTTGACCAGGAAAATGCTTCCGAGCGCGATCGTGACCGCGCCGAGCCAGACCAGCCAACGCGAGGTCAGGCTCTCCTCCAGGCCGCCCCGGGCCCAGCTCGAACCGGTCGCGGGGGGCGGGGTGTCGGGGCGTCGGGAGCGTCGGGGGCCTCGCCGCGCAGCGATCTCTCGAAGGCCTCGCGGGCCGCGGCCTGCGTCCGTTCCGCCTCGGTCGGCTCGGAAGTCTCGGTCGACTCGGCGGCGGGCGCTTTGGACGGCTCGGCAGCGGGCGTTTCGGTGTCCGGAGCCGGCGCCAGGCCCAACTCCGCCAGCGGCGCGGCTTGGGCCGCAGTCAGTGCGTCCAGTCCGTCGGTTACCGCGGTCAGGCGAGCGCGCAGTTGCCGAACCTCGTTGCGCGACTTTCGGATCGCCAGGTAGGCGACGATCCCCATGGCCGGTCCGACCAGGAAATAGACACCGACGAGTACACCGGCGAGTAGCGCCAGAGCTTCCACGATCCTGCCGAATCCTCCTCGTTGGTATTATAGGTTGCCGCGCACCACCGGTCACGCACGGCCGGCGAGAAGGCTCACGGCCTGCTCGGGGCTCCGGGATTCGCTCGCGCCCCGGGAATCGTGGTTAACCTTTCGTAAATTCGTTTAATCCGCTGTTAACCAAGTTTCGGTGAGAATGGGTCGTTCGCACACGAAGCTCGTCTAGCGCGAACGAATGCGCTGTGCATTCACGGGCGAGCCACCGAAACCGCAAGGGCGCCTGACCGGGTAACGGGCGCGGGGACTTTCGGTTTCGACCCGGAGGGGACGACAGTATGGCCTTTACCACGACGACCGCGAACCTCGGCGGCGCGACCTGCGGACCCGAGGATGTTCTCGGAGCGCGGAGCGACCCGGGCGGCGAGGAACAACTCGCCTGGCTGACCGCAAGGGCGGACCAGGCTCGCGAGATCTCCTACCGCTATCTGCTGACGCTGCGCTTCGTGCTGATCAACCTGATCGGCTTCGCGCTCCTGGGCGTGGCCTACCTGCAGGGCCTGCTCGCGATGGTGCTGGCCGCCGACCAGACCTATCTCTCGGTGCTGATCTTCCTGGTGTTCCTGGGCGGAACCGCAATCTGTGCGCGCAAGATCTGGCAGACCAGCCGGGAGCTCAACTACGTGCGCGCCTTCGATCCGCTCAGCGCGTCGCGGGCCGCCGAATACATCGCGCGGCTGCGCGGACGCAGTGGCGACAGCCGCGGCATCCTGGCGTCCTCCCTGCGGCTCAAGCTCACCCAGCGTATCGCGGTGGTCCGCCAGGTCGCCGGCAGCCTGGTCATTCTCGGCCTGATCGGCACCGTAATCGGCTTCATCATCGCACTGTCCGGGGTGGAGCCGGAACGAGCGGCCGACGTCACGGCGATCACGCCGATGATCTCGACCCTGATCTCGGGCATGTCGACCGCGCTCTACACCACCCTGGTCGGCTCGGTGCTCAACATCTGGCTGATGATCAACTACCACGTGCTGGCCGGCGGTACGGTCAAGCTGATCACCGCGCTGTTCGAGTTCGGGGAAGAGCATGCTCGAGCTTGACCACCTCGACAGCGACGACGGCGGCAGCACGGTCTTCCGCGACGTCATCTTCCTCGCCCTCGCCGGATTCGTGGCCATGGTGCTGCTGCTGCTGCCGCACCTCAACCCGCCGGCGACCGCCGATGAAGGAACCCCGGCGCCCGGCAACGTCATCGTCGAAATTTCCTGGCCCCAGAAGGCCGACGCCGACGTCGACCTCTGGGTTCAGGCGCCCGGCGACGTGCCCGTGGGCTATTCCAACAAGGGCGGGTTGATCTTCAACCTGCTGCGCGACGACCTGGGCGGCCAGGCCGACGTGACCGAGATCAACTACGAGGTCTCCTACAGCCGCGGCGTGCCGAGCGGCGAGTACACGGTCAACGTCCACCTGTACCGAAACATGTCCGCGCCCCTGCCGCTGCCGGTCAGCGTCTCGGTCAGCGTCAAGCCCTCGCCGAGCCAGGCCGCCAAGCGGATCCTCACCACCAGGCTCAACCTCGAGCACCAGGGCCAGGAGCTGACCGCGTTTCGTTTCAGCCTGACCGAGAACGGCCGGCTGGTGCCGGGCAGCGTCCACGACCTGCCCAAGGCCCTGCGCACGACCAAGAAGGCGCCCGGATGAGCGAGCTGACCGCAGCCTTCGCCATTCTCGGCGGCCTGGCGTTCGTTCTTGCGAACATCGCCATCTGGTCGCCGCGCGGGCTGCGCGTCAAGATGGGCGCGCTGGCCACCGCCGCGGTATTCCTGCCCGCCACCTACATGAGCCTGTCCGAGATGCTGAGCCGGCCCAAGCCGGTCGGCAGCGAGTGGGCGCGCCGCGAGCTGGCCGAAGCCACGGTGATCGGCTCTCAGATGGTGGAAGGCCAGGCGATCTACGTCTGGCTCGGCATCGAGGGGGTCGAGGAGCCGCGCGCCTACACGCTGCCCTGGGACGAAAAGACCGCCCGCCAGCTCCACGGCGCCCGGCGCAGCGCCGAGGCCAGCGGCACCCGGGTCAAGATGCGCAACCCCTTCGAGTCGTCGAACGACGAGCGCAAGCGAATTTTCTACGCCGCCCCGCAACCGCCGCCGCCGCAGAAGCAGCGGCCGGTCGAGAACCCCTTCGTGCACCAGCGCTCCCAAGCGAACCCGGACAGCTCCGCCAACTAAACCGGGACCGGGGACAAGAGCAGATCGGACCCGGCCTTTACCCGCGTCCCGGCCCGTGGCAAGAAGCGGCGCCATGAATCCAACCCTATCCCGCGACCCGCGCCGGAGCTTGCGGTGAGCGCCCCAGGGGGCGCCCCAGGGGGCGCCAGGGGCGCGGTCGCCTGCGGCCATCCGGCGACCGCCGCGGCCGCGCAAGAGATCCTGGAGGACGGCGGCAACGCCTTCGACGCCGCCTTGGCCGGGCTCTGCGCGGCGGCGGTCGCCGAGCCGGTGCTGTGCTCGCTGGGCGGCGGCGGCTTCCTGCTGGCCCGGCGCGCCGAGGGTACGACCCTGCTCTACGACTTCTTCGTCGAGACGCCGCTCAGGCGCCGTCCCGCCGCCGAGATCGATTTCTATCCGATCCTGGCGGACTTCGGCACCGCGACCCAGGAATTCCACATCGGGCTTGGCGCGATCGCCACGCCGGGGGCGATCCGGGGCCTGTTCGACGCCCACGCCGACCTGGGCAGCCTGCCGATGACCCGCCTGGTGGCGCCCGCCGCGCGCATCGCGCGCGAGGGCGTGCCGCTGAGGCCCGTCGATTCCTACCTGTTCAAGGTGGTCGGGCCGATCCTGATCGCCCGTCCCGAGGGCCGCGCCCTGTTCACCCGGCCCGAAGGAGCGCTGCTGGCCCACCCGGACGTGCTGCGCCAGCCGGAACTGGCCGACACCCTGGAGGCGTTGGCCCGGGAGGGCCCCGCCCTGTTCCACGAGGGCGAACTCGGCCAACGCCTGGCCGCCGACTGCCGCGACCAGGGCGGCCAGATCACCATGGCGGACCTCGCCGCCTACCGCACGATCAAGCGGCAACCGCTGGAGCGCCGCCACCGCGGCACCCGGATCCTGACCAACCCGCCGCCCTCGGCGGGCGGCATCCTGATCGCCTTCGCGCTCGAACTCCTGGCGCGCACCGATCTGGGCCCGCTGGGTTTCGGCACCGCCGCCCACCTGGAGTTGCTCGTCCGGGTGATGGGCCTGACCGACAGGGCGCGGGTCGAATCGCGCCTGCACGAGGCCACCCCAGGGGCCACCCCAGGGGCCGCCCCAGGGACCGCCGCAGGTACGACCGAGGAACAGGCCGCCGCCGGGCGCCTGTTCGATCCGGAGCTGCTGGCGCGCTATGGAGCGGAGGTCGCGGACCACCCCGCCAGCAACCGGGGCACGACCCACATCAGCGTCGTCGACGCCGCGGGCAACATCGCCGCGCTCTCGATCTCCAACGGCGAGGGCTGTGGCTACATGGTGCCGGGCAGCGGCATCATGATGAACAACATGCTGGGCGAGGAGGACCTGAACCCCCGCGGCTTCCACGCCTGGCCCGAGGGCAGCCGCATGTCCTCGATGATGGCGCCGACCATGGCCTATGGCGCCGACGGCTCGATCGCCGCCTTCGGTTCCGGCGGCTCCAACCGCATCCGCACCGCGATCCTGCAGGTGCTGCTCAACACCCTGGACTTCGGGCAGCCGATCGCCGAGGCGGTCGGGGCCCCGCGCCTGCACTTCGAGAACGGCGTCGTCAATCTGGAGGCCGGTTTCGACGAGGCCCTGGGCCCAGCACTCCAGAACCCGGCGCTCCAGGGCCCGGAGCGGCAGGTGGTGTTCTGGCCGCGGCACAACCTGTTCTTCGGCGGCGTCCACGCGGTGCGGCGCGACGCCCAGGGCCGGCTCGAGGCCGCCGGCGACCCCCGCCGCGGCGGCACGGCGCTGGTGGTTTGATCGCGACCGCTTCCCGAGCGCAAAAAACCAGCACACCCGCCGCAGGAAACCGCGGCCGGTGTGCCTCGTCGCCGTGAAGCTAGAACCAACCCGAAGCTAGGCGGCCTCGGTCTCGCTCCGGTGCCGGGTGATATAGGCGCGCGCGCAGTGGTCCGGACAGTAGGGTTTGCCCTCGACCGCCTGGGCGCCGCAGAAGTGGAAATCCGTCTCGGCGGGATCGCCGATCGGCCACAGGCAGCTCGGCCCGTCGGCCCTGCGTTGAACGGTCCAACGCGGCGGTGGCGGTGGCGGCGCGACGACCGGCCGCCGCGGCAAGGTCTGCACCGGCATGGGAACCCGGCGCCGCGCCGGGGTCCGCTGATCGCGGCGGATCGGCGACGGCCGGGATTCCAGGCGCATGCGATGCGCCTTGCCCACCACGGCGTTCTTGGACACACCCAGCATGCGCCCGATGACGGATGCGGAGTAGCCCGAGGCCCAAAGCTTCGAGAGTTCGTCGACGCGTTCGTCAGTCCAGGTCATGTAGAAGCCCCCTCAAGGTTCGCTATATGTTGCGGTTTTCCCCAAATATAGTGTCCCTGCACGATCCGCGTACGATATACAGTATGATCGCCGATGTCGAGGCTTTCCTGAGCGGTCGGCCGCGGCTTGCCGAAACCGGGCCTCTTGCGGCACAATGTCCGGCGAATCCAACAAAAGGGATGACTTCCGCGCGGCTGGGCGTATCTTGGCCGGCCGTGAGCGCATGGATTTATGCGTCCGCGCCACCGCGGCACCACGGCACCCTGGTTTCGGAGATTAAAGAGATGGCAGCGAGAAACTCCATGCTGGGCGGCAGCCTGTTGCCGTTCCGGCGCACCAAGGCGTTGGAGAACGAGATCGATGCCTTTCTCGACCGGCTCTCCGAGTCCGGGCTCCTGTTCAAGCGGGCGGTGCAGATCTATCTGGACGAAGGCGCCTCGGACGCCTTCGACGAAAAGCTGCAGGCGGTCAACCGCCTGGAGAGCGAGGCCGACAAGCTGCGCCGCTCCATCGAGACCCAGCTCTACACCCAGACCCTGATCCCGGAATCCCGCGGCGACGTGCTGGGGCTTCTGGAGAACCTGGACTCCGTGCTCAACATGCACGAAGGCGCGCTCTGGGCCTTCTCCATCGAGCAGCCGGACATCTCCCCCGAGTTCAGAGGCGATTTCGCGACACTCTGCGAACAATCGGTGCTCGCGGTGGAATCCATCGTGCTCGCCTCGCGCGCCTTCTTCCGCAACATCGAGGCGGTCGGCGACCACATGCACAAGGTCATGTTCTACGAGAAAGAGGCCGACAAGGTCAGCACCAAGCTCAAGCGCGCGATCTTCGGCTCGGACCTATCGCTGTCCCGCAAGGCCCAACTGCGCAACTTCGTCGAGCACATCGACAACCTCGCCGACCGCTCCGAGGACGTGGCCGACCGGCTCGCCATCTACACCATCAAGCGCACCGTATAATACCAAGGACCTTTGGTATAATCCGTCATGGACGTCGCGGTCATCATTTTCCTGTCCAGCGGGCTGTTTCTCGGCTGGGCGCTGGGCGCCAACGACGCCGCCAACGTCTTCGGCACCGCGGTCGGCACGCGCATGGTGCGCTTCGGCACCGCGGCGGTGATCTGCAGCATCTTCCTGATCCTGGGCGCGGTCATCAGCGGCGGCGGCGCGGCCCATACCCTCGGCAAGCTGGGCGCGGTCAATGCGCTCGGCGGCGCCTTCACGGCCGCGGGCGCGGCGGCGCTGGCGGTCTACCTGATGACCAGGGCCGGGCTGCCGGTCTCCACCACCCAGGCCATCGTCGGCGCCATCATCGGCTGGAACCTGTTCACCGAGACCCGCACCGATACCGCCACCCTGATCACCATCCTGAGCACCTGGATCATCTGTCCGCTGCTCGCCGCGGGCATCGCCGCGGCCCTGTACAAGCTGACCACCTATGTCATCCGGGTGACCAGGCCGCACCTGCTGCGCCAGGACGCCTATACCCGGGTGGGGCTGATCCTGGCCGGCGCCTTCGGCGCCTATAGCCTGGGCGCCAACAACATCGCCAACGTCATGGGCGTGTTCGTGCCGTCTTCGCCGTTCACCGACTTCGAGGTCATCGGGTTCGGCACCTTCTCCTCGATCCAGCAGCTGTTCCTGCTCGGCGCCCTGGCGATCGCGGTCGGGGTGATCACCTACTCCAAGCGGGTCATGTTGACCGTGGGCGGGCGGCTGCTGCCGCTGTCGCCGGTCGGCGCCTGGGTCGCGGTGGTCGCGCATTCCGTGGTGCTCTTCCTGTTCGCCTCGCAGGGGCTCGAATCCCTGCTCGCGGGTGCCGGCCTGCCGACCATTCCGCTGGTCCCGGTGTCCAGCTCCCAGGCGGTGGTCGGCGCCGTGCTCGGCATCGGCCTGGTCAAGGGCGGCCGCGCGATCCGCTGGCGCGTGCTGGGCGGCATCAGCCTCGGCTGGCTGGCGACCCCGATCATCGCCGGCCTGTTCTGCTTCATCGGCCTGTTCGTCCTGCAGAACGTGTTCGATCAGGAGGTCTACCGGCCGATATCCTACGAGATTTCCGATCCGGTCCTGGAGCGACTCGCGCGCGAAGGGGTCGCCGTCGGCGCCCTCGAAGGCCTGAAGGGCGAGACCTTCGAATCGGCCCCGCGGCTGAGCGAGAGGCTCAAGGCCGAGATCGGATTGGATAGGGCGGCCCGCGACACCATTCTGCGGTTCGCCGAGCGCCACGGGCTGGTCGTCGATCCGGACCTTCTGGACGGCCTCGACACCGATTGGTACACCCCGGCCCAGATCGGCGCGCTGCGGCGGATCGCGGGCCAGCGCTATGGCCACAAGTGGATGCTCGGCGAGGCGCTTGCGGCGGAGACCGCGGCGTGGCGGTTCCGGCCCGCCGAACAGGTGAACAAGATCTACAACAAGGAGCTTCAGAAAAAGCTCGACGCCCTGTTCAACAGGTTCGAGATCCGCTGACCGCCGCCCAGGCGCGGGACCCGGCGGGTTTTCAGAACTTCTCCTGACCGCGCTGGCGCTGCGGGTCCGGGAAGTCGCGGTGACGCGCCAAGATGGTGTCCCGGACCAGCGATACCAAAGGTCCTTAGTAAGGATCATTGGTATAATACAAGGGTCTATCTAACCGATCCCCGAGCGTTTGGCGCGGGTGATGTTCTTGACCTTCCGATAGCCGGGGTCTTCAAATGACCGTGCCCTCGAGAGCGGCCCGATGAGGAACAGGTCATGGCGCGCGAAACGATCACCTCGTGACCAGAACCGATGCCGATGCCGACTGGCGCGCGGTTCTGCTGAGCGTGGCCATGCTGCTGGCCGGAATCGTCATGCTGGACTGCATGGGCGCGATCGCCAAGCATCTGATCGAGCGGTATCCGGCCCAGCAAATTTCAGTGGCCCGCAATGTCTTTGGCTTGCTGCCGACCCTCGCGATTCTGCTGTGGGAGGCACGGGGGCGGATCGACCTTAACTCGATCCGCTTGAGGCAATGGCGGCTGGGACTGGCCCGAGGGCTGATGGTGGCGGTGGCCCAGCTGGCGCTCTACGGCTCGTACCGGACCCTCGAACTCGCCACCGTTGCCGTCATTGGCTACGCCGGACCCTTGTTCATCACCATGCTGGCGATCCCCTGGCTGGGCGAGCGGGTTGGCATCTGGCGCTGGGGTGCGGTGCTGGGTGGTTTTGCCGGGGTGGTGCTGGTCATCGGCCCCGGCGCCGAGGTCTTCACGTGGTCCGGCATCCTGCCGGCGGTGGCGGCCTTCTTCTATGCGAATGCCCTGGTGTCGACGCGAAAATTCGACGCGGGCGTGTCACATGCGACAATCACCCTCTACGCCCAGGCCGGCGCCATCGCGGGCAGCCTGATACTCTTGCTCACCACCGCCGACA
Source organism: Pseudomonadota bacterium (assembly GCA_022572685.1). Taxonomy (GTDB): domain Bacteria; phylum Pseudomonadota; class Alphaproteobacteria; order Kiloniellales; family J153; genus JACZVL01. Next base: position 3,662 of record JACZVL010000065.1, on the reverse strand, counting down.
CCGTCATGCCCGATGGCTCCGCGTCGGAGGTTTTCATCGATCTGGGTTTCGCGCTGCTGCTGGGCGGTTTCGGGGGCTTCGGGGTCTATTTTCTCACCCTCGCCTATCGGCGCACGCCCGCTTCGCTGCTCGCGCCCTTCGAGTATTTCGGGGTTCTGTCGGCGCTGGCGATCGGCTGGATGGTGTTCGGCGAATGGCCGGTGCAACGTATTTTCCCCGGGGTGCTGTTCATCGTCGGCGCCGGGGTGGCGATCATTCTTCGGGAACGCAGAGCTTCCCGCCGCCCGGCGTAGTTCCAAGGATCCGTGGTATTACTTGCATCCATTATGTTTGCGCCACATTTCCGCGTTATGCCCTTCGGGTATGTCGGCGCAGGGATTCGGATTGGAGTACCCCCGCAGTGCGTCGTACTTCTCGATCTGATCCTCTGAAAGAATCTCAAGCGTTTTCAGGTGCGTGGCCAGATGAATGTACCTCAACTCCTTTCTTGCCTCGGCAATGGCATCCAGAGACGCGCGAAGGTTCGCATCGGTGATGGTGCGATTCCGAAAGTGGTTCTCGAGTTCTCGTTCAAGGGCTATGAACCTCTCACCCTGTTGAATGGCCTGGGCTTTCATGCGGTCGAAAATTTCGACGAAGGCTGAAACCTGCGCCTCGTCAAGCGGAATTTCGTCTTTCATTTCCAATAGATGTGCCGGTCCTGGTACGCCATTGAGCTCCGCTGCCTTGGCCAGCCCCCAGCCGCCACCACGCTTCAATTCAGCGATGTCGTCGGGCGACAGAGCCTTGATCGTCTGCTTCTCCTGTCCCGCGTATTTTGAAACCTGGGAAAGCTGCGTATCGCGCGCTTCAGCGGCAAAACCAAGCATCAGCATCGGCAGGGCCAGCAGGAATTTGTTCATTTAAATTTCTCTCGATAACCGGTTTCCGTTTTCAAGACCTTGCCATGTGGCGCCCAATTTCCACATGATCGAGATCATGTCTGATGATTTCGTCGAGCAACTTATCGCAAAGGCCGACAAGCGGCGGCGTCTGGACAAAGGTAGCTATCTGTTTCGCCAGGGCGCGCCGGTGCGCTCTGTCTTTGTTATCGAAGAAGGGCTGGTCGAGCTGACCCGCCACCACCGAGACGGCGCGTCGATCGTTGTTCAACGCGCCACATGCCGAACGGTCCTTGCCGAGGCATCGGTGTATTCGGCGACCTACCACTGCGATGCGGTCGTCGAATTTCCATCGAGTGTTTTCGCATGGTCGAAAGCTGCGTTCCTCAAACATCTTCAGGACGATGTCGCGTTCGCCGACTTGTGGGCGGCGCATTTGGCCAGGGAGGTCCAGTCCGCACGGTATCGGAGTGAAATATTGACGCGAAAGACGGTCGCCGAACGTCTGGACGGCTGGTTGGCCTGGCGGGGAAACGAACTGCCTTCAAAAGGCCAGTGGAAGAGCATAGCGGTACAAATAGGTGTCAGCCCCGAAGCCCTTTATCGAGAACTCGCGAAAAGACGATCCGAATGATGCGAATTGCGCATCCGTGGTCCACCCTTGCCCGCACCCGCGCGGCCGGGTTCTATGGGTCCCGGCGTTGAAACGATACCAAGCGAGGCAGACCATGGCAGGCGAGTTGAAACCCCCGGCGCTGGATCCGGCCGAGGTGCCGGCGCGCGAGGGCACGAGCTACCCGGAGCCGTTCAAGGAGCTGTGCCGGACGCGGACCAGGCGGGTGCTGGGCGACGCCCTGGGGCTCGGCAACTTCGGGGTCAATCTGGTCACCCTGCCGCCCGGCGCCGGCTCCGCCCAGCGCCATTGGCACAGCCACGAGGACGAGTTCGTCTACGTGGTCGAGGGCGAGCTGACGCTGATTACCGAGGACGGCGAGCAGCTGCTGGCCGCCGGCCAGGTCGCGGGCTTTCCCGCCGGTCGCGCCGACGGCCATCACCTGGTCAACAAGGGCACGGCACCGGCGACCTACCTGGAAGTCGGCGACCGCAATGCCGAGGATGTCTGCAGCTACTCCGACATCGACCTGCATCTCGCGCCGACCCCGGACGGCCACGTCTACACCAACAAGAAGGGCGAGCCCTACTGATACCAAGGAGCGCTGATAATGCCCCGACCGCTTGAGGGCCTTCTCGTGATCGGCCTGGAGCAGGCGGTGGCGGCGCCCTATTGCACCTCGCGCCTGGCCGACGCCGGCGCCCGGGTGATCAAGATCGAGCGCCCCGAGGGCGATTTCGCGCGCGGCTACGACCGGGTGGTGGCGGGCGAGAGCGCCTATTTCGTGTGGCTCAACCGGGGCAAGGAATCGATCGCCCTCGACATCAAGGACCCGGGCGGCCGGGCGCTGCTCGGGCGCATGATCGGGCGCGCCGATGTCTTCATCCAGAACCTGGCGCCCGGCGCCGCGGCGCGCGCCGGCTTCGACCCGGCCGAGCTCCGGGCCCGCGACCCCAGGCTCGTCACCTGCTCGATCAGCGGCTACGGCGAGGACGGGCCCTACGCCGGCATGAAGGCCTACGACCTGCTGGTCCAGGCCGAGACCGGCCTGGCCGCGGTCACCGGGCGGCCCGAGGGCCCGGGCCGGGTCGGGGTCTCGGTCTGCGACCTCGGCGCCGGCATGTACGCCTTCATGGCGATCCTGGAGGCGCTCTACGCGCGCCAGCGTGACGGCAAGGGACGCGCGATCGCGGTCTCCCTGTTCGACGCCATGGCGGACTGGATGAACGTGCCGTTCCTGCATCAGGTCCACGGCGGCCGGGCGCCGGCGCGGCTCGGCCTCGCCCACCCCTCGATCGCGCCCTACGGGGTCTACGCGGCCGGCGACGGCGGCGAGGTGGTGATCTCGATCCAGAACCAGCGCGAGTGGCTGCGGTTCTGCGCCGAGGCGCTGGAGCGGCCGGAGCTGGCGGGCGACGCGCGCTTCTCCGACAACCCATTGCGGGTCGCCAACCGGCCGGCGCTGGACCGGGAGATCGGCGGCGCCTTCGGCGGGCTCACCCGCGAGGGGATGATCGAACGCCTGCGCCGCGCCGACATCGCCTTTGGCGCGGTCAACTCGGTCGCCGATCTCGCCGCCCATCCCCAGCTGCGCCGGATCGAGGTCGAGACCCCGTCGGGTCCGGTCGAACTGATCGCCCCGCCGGCCCGGCACCTGGGCGAGGCGCGGGACTACGGCCCGGTGCCCGGCCTCGACCAGCACGGCGCCGCGATCCGGGCGGAGTTCGCGCCGTGAGTTCGGATCTGGAGGCCTGGCGCGCCTGGGTCGGCCGCGTCGAGGAGAGCCGGGATACCATCGATCCCGGCCGCGCGCGGGCCATGCAGGCGGCGCTCGACGATCCGGGGGCGCCGCTCGGCCCCGGCGATGCGCTGCCGCCGCTCTGGCACTGGCTGTATTTCTGGACCGTCGCGCCCGAAGCCGAACTCGGCCCCGACGGCCACCCGGCGCGCGGCGGCTTCCTGCCGCCGATCGACCTGCCGCGCCGCATGTGGGCCGGCAGCCGGGTCACCTTCCCGCGGCCGCTGCCGGTCGGCGCGGCGGCGACCCGGCGCTCGGAGATTATCGAGGTGAGCCTCAAGCAGGGCCGTGGCGGCCCGCTCGCCTTCGTCACCGTCCGGCATCAGGTGGCGACCGACGATGGGATCTGCATCGAGGAGGAGCAGGACCT
>JACZVL010000064.1 GCA_022572685.1 Pseudomonadota bacterium | reverse complement strand
GGCCGCCCGGTAGCCGGTGCCGATTTCGAGGTCTTCGCCGCCGACGCCGAGCTTGGCCGCCACCGCCCAATTCCGGGGCCCGCCGCCGCGCGGCTGCCGGCGCGACATGTCGGCCAGGCGGGCGCGCCTGAGGCCGCGCCCCGGCACCAGCAGCGACAGCGCCTCCAATAGGTTGGTCTTGCCGGCGCCGTTGGGCCCGGCGAGCACCACGGGGCGCCCGTCGGCCTCGATCTCGGCGTGCGCGTAGCAGCGGAAGTCGGTGACCGCAAGCCGGGACAGCCACAGCCGCCGCGGCCCGGGGAGCGCGGCAGGGGGCCCGGCGGGGCGCGCGGCCGGAACCGCCGCGAGAGCGCCCTCAACGGCGCCCTCTTCGGCGCGCGATTGGACAGAAACGGCCCTATTCGTCAATTGGCTGGCCAAGGGTCCGGTCGGTCTCCCACGCTGCTCACACGCGCATGGGCATGAGCACGTAAAGCGCGCTCGAATCGGAAACGTCGCTCATCACCGTCGGCGAGGCGGAATCGGCAAGGCTGATTCTGGCGTCCTCGCCCTCGATCTGCTGGGTGATGTCGAGCAGGTATCGCGAATTGAAGCCGATCTCCATATCCGGTCCGTCGTAATCGATCTCGACCTCTTCGGTGGCGGTGTCGTTCTCCGCGCTGCTGGCCGAGAGCGTGATGGCGCCGGCCGCGATTTTCAGCTTCACCGCGCGGCTCTTCTCCGAGGAGATGGTGGAGACGCGGTCGACCGCTTCGCGGAAGCTCTGACAGCGCACCCGGACGATCCTGTCGTTGCCGGACGGGATCACGCGCTCGTAGTCCGGGAAGGTGCCGTCGATCAGCTTGGAGGTCAGCAGCGTGGCGCCGAAGGAAAACCGGATCCGGGTGTCCGACAGCGACACGCCGACCGCCTCGTCGGTCTCGTCGATCAACTTGCGCAATTCGTTCACCGTTTTGCGCGGCACGATCACGCCGGGCATGCCCGCCGCGCCGTCCGGCAGCGGCATTTCGAAGCGCGCCAGCCGGTGGCCGTCGGTCGCCACCGCGCGCAGCACGTCGATGTCCCCGGACTCGACGGCATGCAGGTAGATGCCGTTGAGGTAGTAGCGGGTCTCCTCGGTGGAGATGGCGAAGCGCGTGCGGTCGATCAGATTGCGCAACTCGCCCGGCTGCAGCGTGAAGGCGTGCGGTAGATCGACCTCCCCGGTCGCGGGAAAGTCCTCGCGCGGCAGGGTCACCAGCGTGAACACCGAGCGCCCGGCCTCGACCTTGATCTGACCGCCATCGCCGACGCTCGACAGCTCGATCTGGGCGCCCTCGGGCAGCTTGCGGACGATGTCGTAGAGCATGTGCACCGGCGCCGTGGTCGCGCCCGGCTCGCCGATCTCGGCCGGCACCGAGTCGACGACGGTCAGATCCATGTCGGTCGCGGTCAGCGAAAGCCGCCCCTCGCCGGCATCGATCAGAACGTTGGAGAGAATCGGGATGGTGTTGCGGCGCTCGACGGCACTTTGTACGTGGGCCAATGTCTTGAGCAGCGCAGCGCGTTCGATGGTCAGCTTCATGGTGTCTCGGGACTGTGGTTGAAGGATCCTGACGCTCCGGACCGAGGGGCCCATTGGGTGCCCCGGGGTCAAGGCCGTCGGTCGCTCTCCGCGACCGCTTTCCGGGGGCCACGTGCCGGCACCCTGGATACGGTGCATCAGTATAGCGGGGAACCGCCCGGAACGTAAGCCTTAAGCGCGGATTCGCGAAGTTTTCCAGGGCCATGCAGGACCTTCGCCGAAGGGCCTCCAGGGCGCCCCCGGGGCGGCCCCGGGACGGCCGGGGCTGAACTCGGGCGCCCCGGCCGATTCCCGCGCTAGGGCAGAGATTCCGCGCGCTTTATACCGAGTATCAGGCCTCGAGCATGCGGCGCAGCAGCTCGACGTCCTCGGCGAAGCCGGGATCGGTGGCCTTGAGCTCCTCGATCTTGCGCACCGCGTGCATCACCGTGGTGTGGTCCCGGCCGCCGAACCTGCGGCCGATTTCGGGCAAAGAGCGCGCGGTGAGCTGCTTGGACAGGTACATCGCGACCTGGCGCGGGCGGGCCACGGCGCGGGCGCGCCGGGCCGAATGCATGTCCGTCACGCGCACGTTGAAGTGCTCGGAAACCCGCTTCTGGATCTCCTCGATGGTGACCCTGCGGTCGTTGGCGCGCAGCAGGTCATGGAGCAGTTCCTGGGTCGATTCCAGCGTGATCGGGTGCCCGATCAGGGTCGCGTGGGCCACGATCCGGTTGAGCGCGCCCTCGAGCTCGCGGACGTTCGAGGTGATCTTGTGGGCCAGGAACTCCAGCACCTTGGCCGGGATGTCCGGTTCGGTCCGCTCGGCCTTGGTCTGCAGGATACCCAGGCGCAACTCGTAGGTGGTCGGGTGGATGTCCGCGACCAGGCCCCAGCCGAGCCGCGAGCGCATGCGCTCCTCGACCCCCTCCAGGTCCGAGGGGCTCTTGTCGGCGGAGATCACCACCTGGCGGTTCTGGTCGACCAGGGCGTTGAAGGTGTGGAAGAATTCCTCCTGGGTCGCCTCGCGCCCGCCGATGAACTGGACGTCGTCGATCATCAGCACGTCGACCGAGCGGAACTGGTCCTTGAAGGCCATGGTGTCCTTGGTCCTGAGCGCGCGCACGAACTGATACATGAACTTCTCGGCCGAGAGATAGATGATCCGGCGCGTGGGGTAGCGGGCGCCGATCTCCCAGGCGATGGCATGCATCAGGTGGGTCTTGCCCAGGCCCACCGGGCCATAGAGGAACAGTGGATTGAACGGCACGCTGCGGGCCTCGGCGACGCGCCGGGCGGCGGCGTAGGCCAGCTCGTTCGGCTTGCCGACCACGAAGTTCTCGAAAGTAAATCGTGTGTCCAAGGGGGCGCTCAAGTCCCGATAGGAACCCTCGGGTTCGCTACGCGCAACGACGGGCGCGGCGGCAGGCTGGCCGGCGTGCCCAGGGCCGGTGTGTTGCGGGCGGGCGGGCCCGGCCGCCACCTTGGGGGCGCATTCGGGCTTGGGCTCCGGGCGCGGCGGCGGCTGAACCACGATCTCGACGCGCTCGATTCCAACGTCCTCGTCCTGCCACAGGCTTTGGATGCGTTCGGCGTAGTGGCTCACGACCCAATCGCGCATGAAGCGCGTGGGCACGGACATGCGCGCCACGCCGTCCTTGGCGCCGACCATGGTCAAAGGCTTCAGCCAACTCCGGAACGCCGCGTCGCCGACCTCGGCGCGCAGGCGCCCCCGCACCCGCGCCCACTCCTCGCCACTGCCCAGGTTTCCCCGACCATCGCCGAGCATGTTCATGTCCCCCATTTTGCCCCGGCGCCCCAACCCCAACCCGCCGCCGTTGGGCGCGCCGCGGATCGAACCGCATTGCCGCCGCGAGCGCCGGGCCGCAGCCGCGACACGTTCGGTTTTTTGGCCGCCGTTCCGCTGTCGGGAAACGCCGTAATGCCCGCGCGAATGCCCGCGCGCCTGCGCGCAAGGAATAATTTCGATCTCCCAATCGATACCAGTATTGCTGCAAGGATGCGGGAAACGAACATGGTCTACGACAGGTCCCTCACCAACCGAAGCCGACGGATAGACTGCTTTTCGCGGACGGAACTTTCGTACCTACCCGCAGAGAGCGCCTGTGATTACTATCTTCCCCCGGTTTACCGTCCCCATCTTCTAAAACAGCCATTAAAAAGCTGCCGAAAAGGAACACTTTTATTTGTTTTTTACTCGAAGCTACTTGTTCGAGCGGCCCAAGGCCCGTTCATCTGAATGTACCCGCAGCAGGTTTCCGTGACAAGCAGACCGAACAGGGAACGCCAGTTTTTTTTGTCGCCGACTCGGCTTTCCCAGGCCGGATCGCGCAGGGACGCGGCGAACCACGCGATGCCGGGAGCGCGCCTCGAAACGCGGGTGCCGAACATGGCCGTCAATGTATTGAATCCGTTGCGGCGGCGCCAGCGACGCGGTCCGATCCGCGCAACCCCGCACCCTTCGAGGTGTGACGTCTTGATTCGAAAAAAGAAAAACCGCACCCGCGAAAGAACGGGTGCGGCCGATCGGCGAGGTCGTTCGCGCGCGCGCTCCGCGCGACCTTGCGCGAGGACGCCTTACGCCAATGCCTTGATGCGCGAAGACAGGCGCGAGAGTTTACGCGCGACGGTGTTGCGGTTCACCACGCCGATGCGGGCGCTGCGGTGAAGTTCCGGTTGCGCGTCCTTGAACGCGCGCTGTGCCGCAGACTTGTCGCCGCTCGCGATCGCGAGTTCGACCTTCTTGACGAAGGTGCGCAGGCGACTCACGCGCGCGCCATTGATCACGGCGCGGCGCGCGTTGCGGCGGATCCGCTTCTTGGCGGAGGCATGGTGGGCCATCGGCTCAACCTACTGTTTCATGAATCCGTGGAAGGCGGGGTTTATAGCCCCGGGGGGCGATGGCGTCAAGCCGGGCGGGCGGCCCTCGATCCGATCCGCGGCGGTCCCTGGAGGCCCCGAACGACGTCTCCATAACATCCTGTTATTCAACGATTTTTCCACTCCGCGGCGCGCTTCTCGAGGAACGCGGCCATGCCTTCCTTCTGGTCCTCGGTGGCGAAGGCGGCGTGGAACAGGCGGCGCTCGAAACGGACGCCCTCGGCGAGCGTGGTCTCATAGGCGCGGTTGACCGACTCCTTGACCATCATCGCGGCGGGCCGGGACAGCGCGGCGATCTTGGCCGCGACCGCCAGCGCCTCGTCGAGCAGGCGCTCGGCGGGCACGACGCGCGCGACCAGGCCGGCGCGCTCGGCTTCCTCCGCGTCCATCATGCGTCCGGTCAAACACATGTCCATGGTCTTCGCCTTGCCGATGGAACGCGCCAGGCGTTGCGTGCCGCCGGCGCCGGGCAGGATGCCGAGCGTGATCTCCGGCTGGCCGAACTTCGCGGTCTCGGCGGCGATCACGATGTCGCACATCAAGGCGATCTCGCAACCGCCGCCGAGCGCGAAGCCCGCGACCGCGGCGATGGTCGGCTTGCGCGTGCGCGCCAGGCGTTCCCAGTTGCGGGTGATGAAGTCGGCCTTGTAGGCGTCGATGTAAGACAGGTCCTTCATCTCGGCGATGTCCGCGCCCGCGGCGAAGGCCTTCTCCGAACCGGTCACCACGATGCAGCCGATGTCGTCGTTGGCCTCGAGTTCGTCGAGCGCCACCTCCAGCTCGTCCATGAGTGCGCCGCAGAGTGCGTTGAGCGCTTTCGGCCGGTTCAGCGTGATCACGCCGACCTGGTTCTTTATTTCAACAATTACATGCTCGTAGGCCATCGGCCTCGTCCTCCGATCTGGTGTATCCGGGCGCGCCGCGGGGGCGCGTTTCCGCTATTTCGGCTGCAGGGTGAAGCGGACGAGCAGCGCGCCGTCGTCGCCGGAAATGTCGAGGCGAAGCTCTTCGCCCTCGCGCTGGAACAGGGCCTCGGCCTTGGCGCGCCAACCCAGGTTCGGCAGCGTATCGAGATAGAACGCCCGCACCGCGGCGCGGCTGACCGCGCCCTGGGCGTAGGCCTCGACGATGCGCCCCGAGGGCTGGTCGAAGACCAGGCCGGCCCCCGGCAGCTCGGCCAGACCCGGCATCAACGGCAGGTCCGAAACCGCCGCCAGATAGGCCACGTGGCCCTCGGCCCGGGCCCCGCGATCGGCCGGCAAAACCCCGAGCGCCAGGGCCCCGAGCGCCAGGACCCCGAGCGCCAGGACCTGGGCGACAATGACTGCGGTCCGCTGTCCCATGAAGCCTTCTCTACCCTAGCGTTGCCGCACTGCACAATAGAAAGTCGAGCGGTTCGACTGGACGATGCGGCGGACGCCGCCGGTGGTCGCCGGATCGCAGTCGCAGCCCGGACAGCGCGCGCCCTCGCGGCCGTAAACCGCCCAGGAATGCTGGAAGTAGCCGAGCTCGCCCGAGGCCTGGACGTAATCGCGCAGGGACGAGCCGCCGGCCGCGATCGCGCGGCCCAAAACATCGCGCACCGCATGGACCAGGCGCTCGGCGCGGCCGCCCTGAACGGTGTAGGCCTTGCGCCGCGGCGACAGGCCGGCGAAGAACAGGCTCTCGCAGACATAGATGTTGCCCAGGCCCGCGACCACCCGCTGATCCAGCAGCGCCGCCTTGATCGGGCTGCGCTTGCCGGCCAGGCGGCGCGCCAGTTCGGGGCCGTTGAAGTCGTTGCCCAGCGGCTCGGGCCCGAGGCCGGCGAGCAGCGGGTGGGTGGCGAGCCCCGCTTCCGACACCAGGTCCATGAGGCCGAAGCGGCGCGCGTCGTTGAAACGCACCTCGCAACCCTCATCCGTGGTCAGAATTACGTGGTCGTGTTTGCCCGGCGGCGCGCCCGCGCCATCGCCTGCCCCATCGCCCGCGGCGGCGCTGACCGTCATGCGCCCCGACATGCCCAGGTGGCACAGCAGCACCTGGCCGTCGTCCAGGTGCATCAGGATGTATTTGGCGCGGCGGCCGATACGCGTCACCCGCCGGCCCTGGAGGCGCTGGGCGAAGTTCTCGGGAAACGGCAACCGCAGGCCCGCGCGGCGCAGCTCGACCCGGGTCAGGCGGCGTCCCTCCAGGTAGGGGCGCAGACCCCGGACCACGGTCTCGACTTCGGGCAGCTCAGGCATGGATGGGGCCGGGCTCCAAATTGGGGGCGATGGGGCGGCCAGAGTAGCGCGAAGGCGGGGGCCGCGCTATGGTCCCGCCCGATGTCCGAGAAATCCAACCGCAATGCATCGCAAGATAGCCGGGCAACCACGCACTTCGGCGACCAGGAGGTGCCCGAGGCGGAGAAGGGCGCGCGCGTGCGCGGCGTCTTCGGGAGCGTGGCCAGCCGCTACGATTTGATGAACGATTTGATGTCGGGCGGCGTGCACCGGCTGTGGAAGGCGGCGATGATCGACTGGCTCAACCCCCGGCCGGGCCAGCGCCTGGTCGACGTGGCCGGCGGCACCGGCGACATCGCGTTCCGGGTGATCGAGCGGGTCGGGGTCGCGCGGGCCGGCCCCATCTTGGTCTGCGACCTGACGCCCGAGATGATCGCCCAGGGCCGCGACCGGGCGATCGACCGCGGCCTGCTGCCGGGGCGGGTCCCGGGCCAGTCGCCGGGGGGGCCGTACTGGGTCTGCGCCGATGCCGAGCGCCTGCCGCTGCCCGACCGCTCCATGGACGCCTATACCATCGCCTTCGGCCTGCGCAACGTGACCCGGATCGAGCGCGCCCTGGCCGAGGCGCGGCGGGTGCTCAAGCCCGGCGGCCGCTTCCTCTGCCTGGAGTTCTCCCGGGTCGCGGTGCCGCTGCTGTCCGGGCTCTACGACCGCTACTGCTTCTCCGTCCTGCCGGCGCTCGGCGGGCTGGTGACCGGCGACCGCGCGGCCTACGTCTATCTGGCCCAAAGCATCCGCCGCTTCCCGGCCCAGGACGCGCTCGCCGCGCTCATGACGGCGGCGGGGCTGGACCAGGTGCGCTACCGCAACCTGTCGGGCGGCATCGCCGCGCTCCATTCCGGCTGGCGAATTTAGGACTGCTGGCCGGCCATGCTGCGCACCCTCCGCTCGCTGCTGCGCCTCGTGGTGATCGCGCGCACGCTGGCCCGTCACGACGTGCTCGGCGCGTTCGAGGAGTTCCGCGTCGCGCCTGCCGTCCTGTGGCTGGCGCGGCGCGTCTACCCGCGCCGCGCCGCGAGCCTCCCTGGGGGCCGGCCCGGGCAGAAGCTGGCGCGCGCGCTGACCGACCTGGGGCCGAGCTTCATCAAGCTGGGCCAGTTCCTCTCGACCCGCGCCGACCTCCTGGGCGAGCAGCTGGCGGCCGACCTTGCGGACCTGCAGGACCGCCTGCCGCCGTTCCCGAGCCAGGCGGCGCGCGCCACCATCGAAAGCGAGCTGGGCCAGCCGTTGAACGAGCTGTTCCGGAGCTTCGACGACACCCCGATCTCCGCCGCCTCGATCGCCCAGGTTCACTTCGCCACGGTCGCAGGAGAAGACGGCGGGGCGGACGTGGAGGTCGCGATCAAGGTCCTGCGCCCGGGCATCGAGCGCGCCTTCGAGCGCGATCTGGAGCTGCTCTACTGGGTCGCCGGCCTGGTCGAGCGCACCCAGCCGCGGCTGCGCCGCTTCAGGCCGGTCGATTCGGTGCGCATGTTCGAGCAGACGGTGCGCATCGAGATGGACCTGCGCATGGAGGCCGCCGCCGCCGCCGAGCTGGCCGAGAACTTCGCCGAGGACCCGAGCTACCGCGTGCCCCGGATCGACTGGCAGCGGACCTCGCGCCGGGTGCTGACCATGGCCCGGGTCGACGGCATCCGGCTCGACGACCGGGCCGCCCTGCTCGCCGCCGGCCACGACCTCACGGAGGTGCTGACCAAGGCGGCGGCGATCTTCTTCAACCAGGTATTCCGCGACGGCTTCTTCCACGGCGACCAGCACCCGGGCAACATGTTCGTCGACGCGGGCGGCAACATCGTGGCGGTCGACTTCGGCATCATGGGCCGGCTCGACCGCAAGACCCGGACCTTCCTGGCCGATATGCTGCTGGCGCTGTTGGCGCGCGACTACCGGCGCCTGGCGGAGATTCACTTCGAAGCCGGCTTCCTGCCCGCCGGGCAGCCGCGCGACATCTTCGCCCAGGCGCTGCGCTCGGTCTCGGAGCCGATCTTCGATTTGCCGCTGAACGAGATCTCCTTCGGCCGCCTGCTGGCGCGCATGCTGCAACTGACCGAAGCCTTCGACATGCCGGTCCAGCCGCAACTGCTGGTCCTGCAGAAGAACATGATGATGGCCGAGGGGGTCAGCCGCCGGCTCGATCCCGAACTCAACATCTGGACCCTGGCCGAGCCCCTGATCGAGGCCTGGATGATCGAGAACCGCGGCCCCGAAGCCCGGGCGCGGGGCGCGATCCAGGACCTGGGACGGACGCTGGAACGCCTGCCGAGGCTGGTCGCCGACGCCGAGCGGCTCGCCTCGGACGCGGTGGCCGGGGGCCTGCGCCTGCACCCGGACAGCCTGGAAGCCATGGGCGGGGACGCCGGCCGCAACGCCCGCTGGGCCTTCTGGATCGCCCTAGCCGCCCTCGCCGTCGCCCTGCTGGCGGTTTAGCTACCGGGGTTGCGAGTGGCGATCTCCGCTCACAGCTCCACAGCGGTCAGCCGCAACGGACGTAGGGAACTACTCGGTTTGACCCAAATGAAAAATACTTCCGGTGTCCGAAATCACGTCTGTTTACCTAATTCATCTGTACCATCGAGAACGTACACGCCCGCCAGCGGCCTCTTTTTTTCATCGAAATAAATTCAGCGAAAAATCAAGCAACGTGTAACTTGTTATGACGCTTTCTGTTTTATTTGTTAAGATTAAGTGGGGTGGCCGGATTCATGGTTCAGGGTACGAGTCGTATCCGCCGACAAGGTACTACTAGCTTCTCTGATCCGGCCACCCCACCCTAAATACAAACGTAGAAGACGATTTCGACCGGCCGAAAAGGCAGTCTCGTGTCCTCTTCCGAACTCATGGCGATAGATTTCCGCGTACCAGCCGATCAATCCGAGCTGGCCCAACATATCGGTATTGATGAGGGCCGTTTAGCGCTGGCAATTCAGCCGGACAAGAAAAAATCGTTTTTCGCAAAACACTACATTGAAAAGCGCGGGAAACACCGCAGGGGTGAATATCGCATAGTTTCGGAAGCTGAACCTCTCTTGGCTGATGCATACAAATCGTTTGCGCGCAGATTTGATTTCTTTGTACGTGCCGTAGAATCTCGTTTTCCGCACGCTTCAGCATATGGATACGTAAGAGGACGAAGCACCATAGATAACGCAATGGGTCACTGTGGGGCTCCATTAATCTTGAACGCTGATATTGCAGGCTTTTTTCCTTCAATATCCAGCGCCCGGCTGAAGGTAATGTTCGAGCAATTAGGCATCAACGGGAAGATAGCAGGTCTATTGACCGAATTTGTGACGATTGATGGTTCTTTGCCGCTTGGCTTGCACCCAAGTCCAATGCTAGCGAATATTATTTGCCTAGATTTGGATGATAAATTCGACAAACTCGCAATGGAAAGTGGATGTTTTTACACTCGATATGCCGACGATATTACAATTTCTGGAAGAAACTCAGTTCCAAAGAAGGAAATAATTAAAAATATACTTAGCGAAGAGGGTTTTTGTCTATCTGAGCGCAAATTTCGTATTACGAAACCTGGTCAATCTCATTATGTAACCGGGCTAAGTGTTTCGGATCCAAAACTTCCGCATGCTCCACGTGTGATGAAGAAAAATCTGCGACAGGAACTATACTATTGTGGGAAATATGGAATTGTAGATCATCTAAGCCGAATTGGTATTGACGAAACTATTCAGAAAGGTATTAATCGAATTGATGGTTTTGTTAGATACGTATCTCATATTGAAAAAGAGGCATTGCCTCATTTACGCTCGGATTGGGGTAACCTCCTTAATAAGGAAGGTTTGGAGATAAGCTACACGACGATCGAGGATCACTCGCCTAGAGAAATAGATTTTTTCGTCGATGAGACAGAAATAGATCATGAAGGAAGCTGTTATCTTGCCTTGTCATTTGTGCAAACGGAGGACACAAAACAAATAGAATTCACGACAATGTATGCTCTTCGCCGCCATATGGCAGACCCGTTTTCTGGGGGGCACAAGAAGGTTCTTGAAAAAAAGAAACTCCACTACACGGATTCTAACGAAGATTTGCGTAAATCATATATAGACAAACTTTCCATCCTGCCTTTTCGGGCTTATTTAGTCTTCGGTAAATTGAAATCTTCAGATAATTATGAAGATTTATACATAGAGCTTATCAAAAAAATTCTGCCCCACAGATTGATGGCATGCGACCAGGCGGTTGTGCGTATTATTGTTGAAGAAAATTCCAAAATTAAAAAATCAAAAATTATCAATACAATTAAAGATACACAAAGTTCATTAGAAAGAAATAATAATCGAAGACCATTATTAATTGAAACGATCATTGGTGGGAAATCTGAATATCTATGTTTTTCTGTGCCTGATTTCTTGTTGGCTGTATTTTCCGGTTATGCAAAGAGCAACACGGACCCGAATGAGCGAAGGGTGCTTTTTTTCGAGAAGCTAAGAGATAAGTATCGGGTAATATTGGATGCGGACAAAGGCATTGTGTATTCACGAAAACGTCCGTTTGAACCTTGGCGGTCAGGAAATTGTTAAACGACAAACAGGTGTTAACAGCGGCGATTTTCACGGTTGTGGAATATCTCTATCTTGGCACCACGCGGAAATACCAAAACGCGCGGATTTGCAACTGGTATTGACGCTAATGCCGACATCGGCGCCACGCCCCTGAGCCGGATTTCCCGACCCGGCCCCCCGGATCAGAGGCAACGCTTGCCAGACCGGGCCGGGACGCTTACTTTATCTACATGATTGCGGCGTGAAATAGGGCCAAATGACAGTGCTTGCGGGAAAACGGGTCCTGCTGGTGGTCTCGGGTGGGATCGCGGCTTACAAGACCCTCGATTTGATCCGGCGCCTGCGCGAGCGGGCGGCCGAGGTGCGCTGCGTGCTGACCGCGGGCGGCGCCCAGTTCGTGACGCCGCTCTCGCTGTCGGCGCTCAGCGGCAACCCGGTCCATCGCGCGCTGTTCTCGCTCACGGAAGAATCGGAGATGGGCCACATCGAGCTGTCGCGCGCGGCCGATCTCGTGGTGATCGCCCCGGCCAGCGCCGATATCCTGGCCAAGATGGCCCAGGGACGCGCCGACGACCTGGCCACCACCGTGCTGCTGGCGACCGACAAGCCGGTGCTGGCCGCGCCGGCCATGAACGTACGGATGTGGGAGCATCCGGCGACCCGGGCCAATATCGAGACCTTGGCGGCGCGGGGGTTACGCATGGTCGGGCCGAATGAGGGCGACATGGCCTGCGGCGAATTCGGCTTCGGGCGGATGGCCGAGCCCGAGGAGATTCTGGCCGCCATCGAGGGTTTCTTCGGGGCCGAGGCGCGGCTCAGCGGCCACCGCGCCCTGGTCACCAGCGGCCCGACCTTTGAGCCGATCGACCCGGTGCGCTACCTCGCCAACCGCTCCTCCGGCCGCCAGGGCCACGCCATCGCCCAGGCCCTGGCGCGGCTCGGCGCCGAGACCACGCTGGTGACCGGGCCGACCCGGTTGGCCGATCCGGCGGGGCTCACGGTGGTCCACATCGAAACCGCCGAAGAGATGCTGGCCGCCAGCCAGGCGGCGCTGCCGGTCGACGTCGCGGTCTGCGCCGCCGCGGTCTCGGACTGGCGGGTCGCCACCCCGAACGAGCAAAAGCTCAAGAAGAACGGCGGCGCGCCGCCGCGTCTCGAACTCGCCACCACCCCGGACATCCTGGCCAGCCTGGCCGGCGCCGGCAACGCCCGGCCGCGCCTGGTGATCGGCTTCGCGGCCGAGACCGAGAACCTGGTCGCCCACGCCCAGGCCAAGCGGGAAAAGAAGGGCTGCGACTGGATCCTGGCCAACGACGTGGGCGCCGGAACCGATACCTTCGGCGGCGCGGAGAACCAGGTTCACCTGATCGAGGCGGGCGGCGTCAGCGCCTGGCCGCGCATGACCAAGGAGGCGGTGGCCGAGCGGCTCGCCCTGCGCATCGCCGATCATCTCGCCGCCGAGGGCGCGCCGGCCGGAGGCGGCGCGCCATGAGCGCCCGCGAGATTGCCCTCAAGCGCCTGCCCCACGGCGCCGGTCTGGCGCTGCCGGGCTATGCCACCGCACTCAGCGCGGGCATGGACCTGCTGGCGGCGGTCGAGGCCGAGGTGGTGCTGGCGCCCGGCGCGCGCCGGCTGATCCCCAGCGGCATCGCCATAGCACTACCCGCCGGCCTCGAGGCCCAGGTGCGGCCGCGCTCGGGCCTCGCGCTCGAGCACGGGATCACGGTGCTCAACGCGCCGGGCACGATCGACGCCGACTACCGCGGCGAGGTCGGGGTGATCCTGATCAACCTGGGCCAGGAGCCGTTCACCATCCGGCGCGGCGACCGCATCGCCCAGTTGGTGATCGCGTCCTGCGCCCAGGCGCGCTGGCGGGTGGTCGAGGTCCTGGACGACAGCGCGCGGGGCGCCGGCGGCTTCGGCTCGACCGGCACGGCCGGGGGGGCGTGACGGCCATGCTGCGCCTGTCCAAGAAGCTGCTGTTCGCGATCGAGGCGGTGGTCGACATCGCCTACCACGCCGGCCCCGGGCCGGTGCGCTCGACCGACATCTCGCGGCGCCAGGGCATCCCGCGGCGCTATCTGGAGCAGGTGCTGCAGGAGCTGGTGCGCAAGGGCGTGCTTTCGGGCCAACGGGGCCCGCGCGGCGGCTACCGCCTGGCGCGGGAACGCCGACGCATCACCCTCGGCGAGATCGTCCGCGTGGTGCGCGAGCTGGAGGGCGCCGACGACCCGGCGAACGACGCCAACGGCTCGGAGATCGGGATCAAGGTGGTGCGCCCGATCTGGACCGAGATGCAGGACCAGCTGATGGCGCGCTTCGACGCGCTCACCATCGAAGAGCTGTGCAACCGGGCGCGCAGCGCGAAGATCGCGAGCGAGGCCGCGCAGGTGCCGGATTTCAGCATATGACACCCAAGGCGGCGTCTCATGGCTGAACCCCTGCGCGCGCGCGCCGTGGCCCCGACCGGCGAGTTCCGCGGCCGGATTTACGATTCGATTCTGGAGACCATCGGCGCGACCCCCCTGGTGCGCCTGTCCAAACTGGCCAAGGCGCACCATGTGGACGCCGAAATCCTCGGCAAGTGCGAATTCTTCAACCCGCTGTCCTCGGTCAAGGACCGCATCGGCCTTGCCATGATCGAGGCCCTGGAGGCCAAGGGCAAGATCGGCCCCGACACGGTCATCGTCGAGCCGACCAGCGGCAATACCGGCATCGCGCTGGCTTTCGTCTGCGCCGCCAAGGGCTACCGCCTGATCCTCACCATGCCCGAGACCATGTCGGTCGAGCGCCGCAAGATGCTGCGCCTGCTCGGCGCCGAGCTGGTGCTGACCGACGGCGCGGAGGGCATGCGCGGCGCGGTCGCGATGGCGGAAAAGTTGATCGAGGAACTGCCGCACGCGGTCATGCCGCAGCAGTTCAACAACCCGGCCAACCCGGAAATCCACCGCCTGACCACGGCCGAGGAGATCTGGAAGGACAGCCAGGGCGCGGTCGACGCGGTGGTCAGCGGGGTCGGCACCGGCGGTACCCTGACCGGGATTTCCTGCGCGCTGAAGGCGTACAAACCCGAGGTCCGCATGATCGCGGTGGAGCCGGAGGACAGCCCGGTGCTGTCCGGCGGACCGCCGGGGCCGCACCGCATCCAGGGCATCGGCGCCGGCTTCGTGCCCGAAGTCCTGGATCCCAAATGCATCGACGAGGTGCTGTGCATCGGCGACGACACCGCTTTTGCGACCGCGCGCGAGGTCGCGGCGCTGGAGGGCCTGCCGGTCGGCATCTCCTCGGGCGCGGCGCTGGCGGCGGCGCTGGAGGTCGGCGCCCGGCCCGAAATGAAAGGCAAGACCATCGTGGCCATCCTGCCCTCCCATTCCGAGCGCTACCTGACCACCGACCTGTTCGAAGGGTTGTGACAGGCATGTTCGTACAGGTTCCGCTGGCGCGGAACGCGCCCCGGCCCGCACCCCCGCCCGGCCACCCATGGGATTATGAGGCTTGGGGTTGGTTCGGCCGGCCAAGCCAACCCCGAACCTGTGGCCGGGCGGGGGTGCGGGCCGGTGCGAGCCACAGCGAAGCTGTGCTAGAATAATCCCATGATCGACTTCAGCGACGCCCAGATCGAACGCTACGCCCGGCACCTGGTGCTGCCCGAGATCGGCGACCAGGGCCAGGCCAGGCTGCTCGATTCCAGCGTGCTGGTGATCGGCGCCGGCGGGCTCGGCTCGCCGCTGCTGCTCTATCTCGCCGCCGCCGGGGTCGGGCGCATCGGGGTGGTCGACGACGACGCCGTCGATCTGTCCAACCTGCAGCGCCAGGTGGTGCACGACAGCTCGAAGATCGGCATGGCCAAGGTCGACAGCGCCAAGGCGCGCCTGGCCGAGATCAACCCGGAGGTCGCGGTCGAGACCCACCAGACCCGCCTGACCCGGGAGACCGCGATGGACCTGATCGGGGGCTACGACCTGGTGGCCGACGGCTCGGACAACTTCCCGACCCGCTACCTGGTCAACGACGCCTGCTACCTGGCCGGCCGGACCCTGGTTTCGGCGGCGATCCTGCGCTTCGACGGCCAGCTCGCCACCTTCAAGGCATACCTGCGCGAGGCGCAGGCGCCCGAGGCCCACCCCTGCTACCGCTGCCTGTTCGGCGACCAGCCGCCGGACACCAAGGAGAGCTGCGCCGACGTCGGCGTGC
>JACZVL010000251.1 GCA_022572685.1 Pseudomonadota bacterium | reverse complement strand
TGACGATCTCATAGCGCGCCCAGTCGCAGACGGGGTGATCGTTGCGAATCGCCGGAAGGTTGGTGTCGGCGCTGTAATCGGCGATCCCCCAGATGATCCCCACGAGACGATGAGCGCATACCGAGGTCATGGAGACGGCCTGAGCAAGCGCGTATCCTGATTCGATCAGGAGCTCCAGCTTGATCTGGTTCTCCTCCAGGCCGATCTTCTTCTCGATTTCGGCGAGCACGTCGCAGACCCACGCGATCTCGTCGGGATGCTCGGACTTGGGCCAGACGATACCGGCGATGGGATAATCCCGCGGCTCGCGACCCTTGGCGACCTCGGGCAGCACGGTCAGCATGTCATCCACGCAGCCCTCGAGCTTCAGACCGCCGGGGCGATAAAACGGGAGCGCCCGGCCCCAGTCCTCTTGCGTGAAAACGCGCACAGCGCCCAGGCGAGCCCGATCGATCGATTCCTCGGTCAGGGCCACGGCGTCCTCGACGTCGACCATGACGAAAGGCGAATACTGGTCCTCGCCATTGAGGAATTCGAGCAGCGTCGCCAAGGGCGCGCCGGTCCGCTCGGCGATTTCTTCCGGCGTGATGCTGAACCGTTTCAGGATCTTTCCGGCCGACGCCAGACCGCGTATCGCCTTCTCCGGCGTGCCGCCCGCCGGCGTGGTGAAATGAGCCTGCTGATTCCAGAACTTGAGAGGCATCTCGGCGCTCAGCCCGGCGCGCTGGCGCAGCAGTTCCTCCCTCCGCTGACCCGCCTCTCTGGCCGGCTAAGCATCGGCCCGCAGCGAGCTATCCAAAAATGACCGCCGTGGACCCCAACTGCCGGATCGGGCGCGTTACCTTCAAGCCCGGCTTTCAGCCTGGCGCGCGTGCCGCTGACCTGACCACCACGCCGTTGCAGCCCTATGATGCCGGCGCCGGGTCTGGTTCTCGGCAAAGCGGGTGGGTCGCCACCGCCTCGGGCGTCAACACGACCGTCGTTGCCCACGCCGCCACGCTGCGCAACCGCGCGCGCGACCAGGTCCGCAAGAACCCCTGGGCGGCGCAGATGGTGGCATCGTTTGTCGCCAACGCGATCGGCACCGGCATCAAGCCGAAGTCGAAGCACCCGGACGAAGCGGTGCGCGAGAGGCTGCACGCGGCCTGGCTGGACTGGACCGACGAATCCGACCCGGAAGGGGTGGGGGACTTCTACGAGCAGCAGGTCCTGGCGGTGCGCGCGATCTTCGAGTCCGGCGAGGTCTTCATCCGCAAGCACCGGCGGCGCCTGGGTGACGGGCCAGACGTTCCGTTCCAGATCCAGGTCCTCGAGGCCGACCATGTGCCGCTCGCCGAGAACCGCATGGCCACGTTCGGCAACCAGATCATGGCCGGGATCGAGTTTGACGAGCGCGGCCGCCGGGTCGCGTATCATATGTACCGGGAGCACCCGGGGGAGTTCCTGGCCCAGCGTCCCCGCTCGGGCGAGTTGGTCCGGGTGCCGGCGTCCGAGGTCCTGCATCTGTTCGTGCGCCAGCGACCCGGCCAGGTACGCGGCGCGCCGCGCCTCGCGAGCGTGCTGGCTCGGCTGCACTCGCTGGACCGGTTCGAGGACGCCGAGCTGATGCGCAAGATGGTGGCGGCGTTGTTCACCGGGTTCATCACCCCCGGCGCGGACGAGGCCGGGGTGCCGCTGGCAAAGGCCGATGACGCGCCGAAGTCCGATGGCTATAAGGTGGCGTCGCTCGAGCCCGGCCTGATGCAGGTCCTGCCCGCCGGCTCCGACATCAAGTTCTCCCAGCCGACCGAGGTCGGGGGGTCTTACGGGCCTTTCATGTCGTGGAACCTGCGCGCCGCGGCGGCCGGTGCCGGGGTGACCTACGAGCAGGCGACCGGCGACCTGACCAGCGTTAATTTTTCGTCAATCCGGGCCGGGTTGATCGAGTTTCGCCGCGGCGTCGAGCAGTTCCAGCACAACACGCCGGTGTTTCAGCTCAACCGCCCGATCTGGCGCGAATGGCTCGAGCAGGCGGCCCTCGCCGGGGTGATCGACGCGAGCGACTACATGGCCAACAAGCGCGACTATCGCTCCGTCGAGTGGATCCCGCAGGGCTGGCCTTGGGTTGACCCGGAGAAAGACCAGAAGGCGAATGTTCGCGCGGTCCGCGCCGGGTTCACCTCGCGCACGGCGATCATCGCCGCTCAGGGCGGCGACGCCGAGGTGGTCGACCGAGAGATCGCCGACGACAAGGAGCGGGCCGAAAGGCTTGGCCTGGTTCTGGATTCCGATCCGGCCCGCGTCGACCAGGCCGGCGACACTCAGGCCAGGCCGGAAGGCTCGGGGTTGCCGGACGAGGACGGCCAGGTCGCCGCGCTACCGCCCGAGGACGAGGCGCCGGACCCGGACGATCCCGAGGAAAAAGAGCGCAGAGAGGCGGAAGGGGGCTAGGTGAGAAGTTTGCGGCGGTTGGCCTCTGAAAGCATCGGCCAGACTTTGAGGAACAAAGCTACAGCATCGGGCACAGGGCGCTTGCCCAGGGCCCAGCGCGAGACGGTCACGCGGTCGGCGACCTCGATCGGGCCACCCTTCAGCAGCCGCGCGAGATCGGCCTGTGTGAGGCCCGCAGCGGCTAGGGCGGCGCGGAATTCGGCGGCGGTCATCGTCTCGTTTCCTTTAGGTAAGCACAGCTTAAGCGCCAGCACGGGGCCGGCGCTTCGCTGCGGTTACTCAATAGTCGGGGCTTTCGCCGAGATCATCGCGGTTGTAGCCGTCCACAATATCGGCGCTTTCTTGAACGGCCGCCAGGTATGCGGAGCGGTCATCGTATCCGAGCGCGAGAAACAGAATTTTAAGGTTGGCGATGCGCTCGTTGCGGTCGTTTTTCTCGCTGGCGGTCATAATTTCCTCCGGGTTATGGCCTAGGTGCAGGTGCCGGGTGGGTATGGGGATAAGATAAGCGTGCTCGCATACCATGTCAACAGGATAATGAGGAATATTCTTGCTTTTGCGCGGCCCCGCATATATAAAGAGGGTGTGCTGCGGCGGCGTGGAAAGCAGACACGCGCATAAGGGCAAAACGGGCGACGCAGCGTCTTCCTTATGGCCGGCCGACAAAAACTGTTATCGGAGACTGAGCCGGAGTAGCGCCCGGCCCGCAGCCACACTAGATCAGTCGCAAGCTGTTAGATGATATGCCCAAGCCACGCCTCTACTATCATTTCCTGCGCGCCAGGATCACGCGCGAGCAGCACGCAGCTTTGAAGGCCTACGCCAAGGCGCGGAAGCTGAAGCTGGGCGAAGCGGTGCGGGAGCTGATCGAGCGGGCCCTAGACAAGCCAATGTCTGGTTCTCCAATAATGGGTCGGGAAGCTGAGCGTTA
>JACZVL010000250.1 GCA_022572685.1 Pseudomonadota bacterium | reverse complement strand
TCCTCGACGAAGCGCCGCTGCTTGGGAGTCATGACGCCTCGCGAAGTTGGGCGGCCCCAGCCCGCGCCGACAAAAATGGCCCGGCCGTTTTCCCCCGGTCGGGCCGCGTCGCGGTTTTCTGAAGCCTGACCCTATATACCCCGAACAGCGTCACGCTGTGAAGGGGGCAAGTTGGGGAAGATGGGAGATTTTTTCTAGCGGCGCCGAGCTTGGGTCGTGTCTTTGTTTGGGATGGGAGGTAGATTTAGGAATCCAGTTCGATTTCCAGAATGGCTTCGATGCGCGCAAGAACTTCGAGGACCGTGGCCTCGGGAGCCTTGCTGTGGAATCGTGCGTTTCTGGCGATCCAATCGACAGACCTCAATTGGTGGGAAAGAATCGCGCCGGTGATTTTGGCGCCCCTAGGCACCATAACCTCGAACGCCCCTCCCGTGACCTGGTTGGTGATCGGGCACACGAACATAAGGCCGGTCCCAACATTGAATTCAAGAGGAGAAAGTACCAGAGCGGGCCGTTCGCCGGCCTGCTCCGTGCCCGCTTGAGGGGTGAAGTCCAGATAGACGAAATCACCACGGTCTGGCTGGTAGACGCCGTGCCGCCCGACACGGGCTTGGCGTTCACCACTCTTCTTCGCCTTCCGCTTTGCCCCAGTCAAACTCTTCGCTCCCAGTTGGCTTATGACCCGCCAAAAGCTCACTTAGTTTATGTTTTGGCCGAGCGGGGCGAACCACCAGCAATCCGCCTTCAACCCGCAAATCCACAACGGTTCCCTCATGCAATTGAGCATCCGCCGCAACGTGTCGCGGCAGCCGTAAGGCGAGGCTGTTACCCCACTTCGCGATGCGGTTCTGCATGGCCGGTTCCCCTGAAAATGTGTCTACAAAATAGATACATTTGGAGGCTACCCTGTCAATAGGAAAGAAACGCCTAATCGATTTGGTCTCGCGGCGCCGAACTTGGGAACTCGACCCCCATCGGATATACCCTCGGAAGCTGCGCAACCCACCACCCCAGGAGTCCTCCCCCATGCCTCTCGAGCTCTATCTCGCCTTCGTGGCGGCGACGGTGGTGTTGATCGTTATTCCGGGGCCGGCGGTGGCGCTGATCGTGGCCAACGCGCTGGCCCATGGTTCGCGCGGGGCGCTGGTGTCGGTGGCCGGGGTGAGTACCGCGGTGGTCGGGCAACTGATCGTGGTCGGCTTCGGCATGGCCACGGCGATGGCGCTGCTGGCGGCGTGGTTCGAGGGACTGCGCTGGTTGGGCGTCGCCTATCTGGTCTATCTGGGGGTGCGGCAGTGGCGGGCGGCGCCGGTCGCGCTCGGCGACATTGCCGCGCCGACGGTCTCGCGCGCGCGGCTCTACTGGACCGGCTTCGCGGTCAACGCCACCAACCCCAAGGTGCTGTTCTTCTACGCCGCCTTCTTCCCGCAGTTCATCGATCCTTTGCGCCCGCACGGGCCGCAGATCGCGGCGCTCTGCGTCACCTTCCTGGTGGTGCAGACCCTGCTGGACGGGTGCTTCGCGCTGCTCGGCGGGCGGCTGCGGCCGTGGCTCGCGAGCCGGGCCCGGGCGCGCTTGCGCAACCGGGTGACCGGCGGCCTGCTGATCGGCGCGGGCTTGGGATTGGCGCTGGCGCGGCGGAGTTGACGGGCGGGGCCGGGTTCGAAGACCCAGCTCCCGAGCCTGGGATCAAATACCCCGTTCGGCGTGACGCTGGCAAGACGGCGACTGGTGGAAAACCGTAAATTGTTTTCGACCGCCGGCGCGCGGCCCCTGGCACACCCATAACAAAGGCCCCAGCGGTTTCCCGGCGGGGCCTTCGCGTGGTGGTATTCGGACGCTCCCCCGTTGGCGGGGAACTTACGCTGTCGTGGCGGAAAAACCCAGCCTGGCTTTAGGAAGCCGGGCTCACCGCCGCCGGGCTCTCGGCGCCGTAGCGGGTCTCGGAATCCTTGGCCGAGGTCGCCGGACGCAGCGGCGAGACCTTGGCCGCGGCCGCGGTGCTGGACAACTCCATGCGCCGGACCTGGCCTTCGAGCAGGGCGCCGGCCTCCATGGTCAGGGTCTCGTGGGTCAGGTCGCCATGCACCCGGGCGGTCTTGTCCAGGTGGACCATGCGCGCCTTGATCTGGCCCTTGACCGTGCCGGAGATGCGCACCGTGTCGGCCACGATGCAGCCCTCGACGACGGCCTGCTCGCCGACGGTCAAGAGGCGGCTGTTGATGTCGCCCTCGATGGTGCCGTCGATCTGGATGTCGCCGTTGCTCTTCAAATCGCCGGTGATCTTGAGGTCGGGAGAGATGATGGAGGGCACGCCGCTGGCCGAGCTGCGGCTGCCGCTGCCGCTGCCGCTGCCGCCGTCGCCGCCGTTGGCGCCGTTGGCGCCGTTGGCGTCAGCCGAACCGTTGCCGCCGATCGAGGTGGCCGGCGTGGCCGATGACTTGCTGTCTTTGGAGAACATGTTGACCTGCCTTCTCGGGAGATTTCGGACCGCCGGCGCGCCCGCGCACCGGAACCTAAGCTCCGATCCTGCCCGGAATAGGGTTAAGGCACTCTTAACGCGCGGACTCGTTCTAGGTTCCGCTGGCGCGGAACGCGCCCCGGTGCGGGCCGGCACGGCTTGCGCCAATATATCACAGCTTCCAGTAATCACCGAGCGCGTCCAGCGCCAGGCGCAGCACCACGACCCCGGCCTGCGGCGTGTCGCCGCGCGACGACGCCCAGGTCCGCGCCGCCTCGTCGCAGAGGCAGACGTGCACCAGGATCGCGCCGAGCGGCCCCATGGCGCGGAGCACCTCGGTCAGGTGCCGGCGCAGCGCGGCCTGACCGTCGCTCAGCTCGCGCCCGGAGGGGATGCGCAGCTCGTAGGACAGGGTGACCCGCGGGGCGCCGCCGGTGGCGCGCCACAGGCGGTACAGCTTGGCGCCGGCGTCGAACTGGCGCTGGCCGATCTGGCCGCGGTTCAGGTAGCGGTCGAGTGCGGACTGGGTGGTCACGCGGCGGTGGAACACGCCGGCGTCCTCGCCGGGTTCGCTGCGGATCACGTCGCCGTGCTGGTAGCGCTCGGGCGGACCCTGATCGGCCGGGCCGAGCGGAATCCGGCGGTCGGCGCGCCGCCTCGCCCTAGCCACGGGACCCAGGCTCCGGGATCGTCAGCGCGCGCCGGGTCCGCAGATAGGCCTCGCGAAAGGCCCGGTCGTGGCGCAGCAGCGCGGCGGCGCGGCGGCAGCTGTAGAGCACCGTGGTGTGGTCGCGATCGAGCAGAAATCCGATCGCCAGCAGCGAGGTCCGGGGGCACAGCTCGCGGATCAGGTAGGTGACCAGTTGCCGCGCCCGCACGGCCGGCCGCCGTTGGCCGGGCGCGATCAGGGTCCCGCAGTCGATGCCGGAATCGCGCGACACCGCGGC
>JACZVL010000249.1 GCA_022572685.1 Pseudomonadota bacterium | reverse complement strand
GTGCTGCGCCCGCCGCTCACGCTGGACAACATGGAAGGTGTCGCCGCGCGCCGCAACGCGGCCACCGGCGAGACCCTCATCTACCTGATCTCTGACGATAACTTTCGCCCGCGGCAGCGGACCCTGTTGCTGGTCTTCGCCCTGGAGGAGTGATGCCAAAAGGCCCGCCGAAGCGGGCCCTGTAGCCGGTTGCGCTGCCGCCGGATAAGCTCAGGCGGCCTTGCTGGCCTGGGCCTTCTTGATGCGGCGCTTGAGGCCCAGCGCCTTCTTGCCGAGCTCCGCATCGGGGGTCGAGAGCAGGAAGGCGTCGAGCCCGCCGCGCTTCTCCACGGTGCGGATCGCCCGGGTGCAGAGCCGGACCTGCACGGTCTCGCCGAGGATGTCGCTGAGCAGCGAAGCGTGCTGCAGGTTGGGCAGGAACCGGCGCCGGGTCCTGTTGTTGGCGTGGCTGACGTTGTTGCCCGCCTGCACGCCCCGGCCGGTGAAATCGCAGCGCCGCGCCATGATCGCCTCCAAGATTAGAATGATTCCAGCGAGCCGCCGGACCGCCCGAATACCACAGACCGGGCTTGCGGCGCCCCCGGTCGCGGGCCGGTTTGTACGGCAGCGGGCCCGCTCCGTCAAGCCCTCTGCCCGGCGCGGTTAATTGGGGACAGTATACCATTTTCGCGCTGACTCGACCGCCGGCATGCTCCAGTGCGCGAAAATGGTATACTGTCCCCGTTTACCGGCATGGCTCGACCGCCGACACGCTCCGGCGCGCGAAAATGGTATACTGTCCCCGTTTTACGCGGTCACGGCTTATGCTGAGCCAGGGCCTCGCCGAAGGCCTTGGCGGCGTCTTCCTCGATCTGCCGGCGGGTCTCCTCGTCGAGCGACTCGTAGGTCTTCATCTGGGCGCGGTAGACCGTCAGGGCTTCGTTGAGCACCTGGTCGCGGCCGGCCGCCACCTGGGGCTGGCCGCCGCGGCGCGCCGGCTTGGGCTGGCCCGCCAGCTTGTCCCGGGTCCGCTTGGGCAGGAAGATCTTTTGCAGGAGCTTGCCGAACATGGGTCAGCCTTAGCCGCCCGCGACTAACAAATGGTTTACCTCGGGCGCCGGCCGGTTCCATGTTTCGGGGTCATTCGGCGGCCTTGTTGGGCTCGGACTCCGCGGCCGCCAGCTCCTTGGCCGCGCTCTGCTGGCGCTGCCACATGGCGGCGTAGATGCCGGCGCGGGCCAGCAGGGCGGCGTGGCGGCCGCGCTCGACGATGCGGCCCTCTTCGAGCACCAGAATCTGGTCGGCGCCGACCACGGTGGACAGGCGGTGGGCGATGACCAGGGTGGTGCGGTTCTTGGAGACCTCGTCCAGGCTCTTCTGGATCTCGCGCTCGGTCTTGGTGTCGAGCGCCGAGGTCGCCTCGTCGAACATCAGGATCGCGGGCCCCTTGAGAATCGCCCGGCCGATGGCGACGCGCTGCTTCTCGCCGCCGGAAAGCTTGAGCCCGCGCTCGCCGACCTTGGTGTCGTAGCCGTCGGGCAGCGCCTGGACGAAGTCGTGGATGCGGGCCATCCGCGCCGCGCCCTCGACCCGGTCCCGGGACGCGCCGGGATCGCCGTAGGCCAGATTGTAGAAAATCGTGTCGTTGAACAGCACGGTGTCCTGGGGAACGATGCCGATCGCCGCGCGCAGGGAATCCTGGGTCACGTCGCGAATGTCCTGGCCATCGATCAGCACCCGGCCGCCGGTCACGTCGTAGAAGCGGAACAGGATGCGGCTGAGGGTCGACTTGCCGGCGCCGCTCGGGCCGACGATGGCCACGGTCTTGCCCGCGGGCACGGTGAAGCTCACGTCCCTGAGGATCGGCCGGCGCGGGTCGTACCCGAAATCGACATGCTCGAATACGATCTCCCCGCCGGTGACCGCGAGCGGCCGGGCGCCGGCCCGGTCCACCACCTCGGCCTCCGAATGCAGCAGGTCGAACATGGTCTCGAGATCGACCAGCGACTGCTTGATCTCGCGATACACCGTGCCGAGGAAGTTGAGCGGCATGGCAATCTGGATCAGGTAGGCGTTGACCATGACGAAGTCGCCCAGGGTCATGGTTCCCGCGGCGATGCCCTGGGCGGCCATGATCATGATCATCGTGATGCCGAGCGCGACCACCGCCGCCTGGCCGGTGTTCAGGATCGACAGGCTGGTGCGGGTCTTGATCGCGGCGCGCTCGTAGTCGCGCATGGCGCCGTCGAAGCGCCGGGCCTCGTGCTCCTCGTTGCCGAAGTACTTGACGGTCTCGAAGTTGATCAGGCTGTCGACCACCTTGGCGCCGGCGTCGTTGTCGGCCTCGTTCATGGCCCGGCGCAGGCGGATGCGCCACTCGGTGATCGAGAAGGTGAGCCCGACGAAGCCCAGGATCATCACGAAGATCACCGCCGCGAAGCGCCAGTCGAACATGGCCCAGAGGATGCCGCAGACCAGGCCGATCTCGAGCAAGGTCGGCAGCACCGAGAACAGCACGAAGAACAGCAGGAACTCGATGCCCTTGACGCCGCGGTCGATGGCGCGGCTGAGCGCGCCGGTCTGGCGCTCCAGGTGGAAGCGCAGCGACAGCGCGTGGAGGCGGCGGAAGGTGGTCAGCGCGACCCGGCGGATCGCATGCTGGGCGACCTTGGCGAACAGCGCGTCGCGCAACTCGCCGAAGCCGAGCGCCATGACTCGCGCCAGGCCGTAGGCGACCAGGAGCGCGAGCGGCACCACCACGATGCCGCCGGTCACGCCGAGGCCGTCGACCGCCTCGCGCAGGATGATCGGCACGGTGACGTTGGCGGCCTTGGCGACGACCAGGAACACCAACGCCAGCATCACGCGCAGCTTGAGGTCCCCCCGCCCCCGGGGCCACAGGTAGGGCAGCAAGTGGCGCAGGGTGCCGAGCTGCCGGCCGGGATGGAACTGGCCGGGTTCGATGGTGGTCGGGCGCATGGCGTCGAATCAGACCAAAGCTGTGGGAACCGATAGAGTAATACCAAAGGTCCTTAGTAATGACCCATAGAGATCGCGTGGGCGATCCGCCGGGCAGGAGGGGAGCCGCAGGCGATGCGGGGCATCGTCAAGGCTTCCCGACGCACTCCGGCGGTTCGCCCGCGCGACCGGAGGCGGCTGCCCAAGGTTTTCGGACGGCGTCGCCCGCGGCTCGCGATGCCCCGCATCGCCACGCTACGCGCTCCTGGCCGAAAACCTTGGGAAGCCGTCTCTATGGGTCATTACTAAGGACCTTTGGTATAAGATATTGGGTCGCTGGGCGCCCGATACTACCGATACTACTGGGTGCGTCCCAGCGAGCGCGACAGGATGATGTAGAGCTTGCCCACATCGGCGGTCAGGAAGGTCGTGCTGAGCAGGTTCTCCGGATCGCAGTCCGTGACCTGATTGAGCAGGCTCTCGAACTGATTCATG
>JACZVL010000248.1 GCA_022572685.1 Pseudomonadota bacterium | reverse complement strand
TCACCGGCGATGAAATCCGCGCCGCCATCGAGTATCGCGATTCGATCACGCCGGCCCTTGGCGCCAGGATCGTCGCCCGGGCGTGGACCGATCCCCCCTATCGTGAACGCCTGCTAGCCGACGGCACCCGGGCGGCGATAGAGTTCGGCTGCGAGTTCGACGCCACCGAGCTGGTGGTGGTGGAAAACACCCCCGAGGTGCACAACGTCATCGTCTGCACCCTTTGTTCGTGTTACCCGCGCATGGTCCTCGGCCTGCCGCCGTCCTGGTACAAAAGCAGGGAGTACCGCTCGCGCATGGTCAGGGAGCCCCGTTCCGTGCTCAAGGAGTTCGGCACCGAACTGGCGGAAAACGTCGAGGTCAGGGTGCACGATTCGACCGCCGACATGCGCTATCTCGTCCTGCCGATGCGCCCGGAAGGGACCGAAGAGATGGACGAGGACGCCTTGGCCGCCCTCGTCACCCGCGACTGCATGATCGGCGTCACGGTGCCGAAGGCGCCGGGAAAAGCTTGAGAAATGCCGGTAGGTAGCCCGTCTGCTCATCTGCAAGTACGGCCATCAAGGGCGTCCGAGCGGAACGAAAATGCCGTTACCAAGGACTCGAGGTACGAGGAGTTATGAAATGTCAGCCGTAACAAGTATGATCGAGGAGATAAAACGCGTCCTAGATGAAATTGCGGCAAAATATCGCGATCAACTGGACGTTAGTGACAAAGAGTGGACCCGTTGTGTACTGACCAACATTGGCCGGGTAGGTCAACAAGAGGGCTATTTCGTGTACGCCGGCGTGCGCAAAGATGGGCGTCCGGTTTTTAACGATGGAGAGTGGCTGTTCGACCTCTGCTGGTTGGATTACTCGGATGACAACAAATGGCTAATAGGAGCGCCCCTTGTCCTGGAGTGTGAATGGGGGAGCAGAAAAAACATTACTGATGACTTTCAGAAATTGCTTCTCGCTCGCGCGGACTTGCGCGTAATGGTGTTCAGCGGTCGTAGCAACAGCGAGACCGTTGAGACGACGGAGTGCCTAAAAACATTCACCAAGAAGCTTGCTGAGACGTGCTCTGATGACCACTATCTCTTGTGCGGCTGGTCGGGTGAGGATCGCCGTTTCCATTTCGAGCATATCTAGGGCCAGGGCCGCCAGCCGGTCCCGGCATGGCCGAAATCGAAGGCCTCGGGGTGAAGGATCTCGGCCAGGATCTCGAGGGATTCGGCGAGCCTCGGTCCCGGCCGGTTGAAGTACTGGTTGCCGTCGGCGATGGTGACCCGGCCCTCGCGTACGGCCCGGAGCTGCCGCCAGCCGGGACGCGCCGCCAGCGCCGGCATCTCCCCCAGCGTGCGCGCGATATCGAACCCGCAAGGGCAAACGAGG
Organism: Pseudomonadota bacterium; assembly: GCA_022572685.1. Classification (GTDB taxonomy): domain Bacteria; phylum Pseudomonadota; class Alphaproteobacteria; order Kiloniellales; family J153; genus JACZVL01. Next base: position 2,059 of record JACZVL010000248.1, on the reverse strand, counting down.
ATCACGTCGGGATCGCCGGCCGAGAGCGCCGCCCAATCGAGATAGGGTGAGTGCCGGCCGGTCTCGCCGAAGAGGTTGGCGGCGTGCGCCAACTCGACGAGTTCCGGCATCCAATTGCCCGCCCCCATCAGCGGATCGATCCACTCGATGCAGGCAATCGTCGGCCGCACATCCAAGGTCCTCGCCTTCTCGGCGATCGCCGCCATGCGCCCTTCGATGTCATCGACCAGCCCTTGCCCACCCCCGGCCAAGCCCAGCGACGCGGCGACGCGGCCGATATCGTTGAACACGTCGGCGAGGGTCTCGGGTGCGAGGCTGACGATGTCCGGGCGCGTGCCGAGCCAGTCGCGGACGATGTCCATGAGCTCCCTTTCGCTGACGGCGCAGACCTCGCACTGGGACTGGGTGATGATGAGGTCGGGGCGAAGCGCGCGCAGCCGTTCCCCCTCGACCCGGTAGAGCGCCAGCGCGTTCTCGACGATCGCCTTCACGCGCTCGTCGATCTGATAGCTGGTGCCGTCGATGTCGAACTTGGGCGCCGTCAACGACGGCAGCGAGCGCACGAACTCGGGGAAGTCGCACTCATGGGATCGGCCGACGAGGCGATCGCCGCCGCCGAGCGCACAGACGATCTCGGTGGCCGAAGGCAGAAGAGTGACGACGCGGCGCGGGGCCATGGGGCTGATGACCTGTCGTGGATCCGGTGTTGGTCCGGCGGCCAAGAATACGGGCCACACCGGGACGGGACCAGGGAAATGCGCCGCCACCGGCGCCAGCGCGGGACCGGCGCCTTTAGCCATGAGCGGCTGTGCATCAGCTCGTTCGCTTCGACTAAGGTCTGTTCTTTTCTTTCAGTCGCCGGAGTTCATCCTGCTGGCATTTGGTGTCCCAGAGAGCAGACCAAATCTCCTGCCAGGCCACGCGCTGCTTTGGCCATGACCGGGTATGCCGAAGCCACCGAATTGCGAGAGGTCCAAGATGCCGACAATCGCCGGTCCGATCCCAGAGTCGCTTCCATACCTCGGGCCATTTATTGTGACTCAAGCGCACGACGCTCAGCCAAGTCACCGCTGGCTCTATCAGAATATCCAACGCGTTTTTTTGGTCGGTCAGGCGGAGCCAGACGGACGCCCAAGCTTCTGCACTCTGGCTCGGCTCTACCCATCTCTGGCCTATACGAGTCAAATTGGCGGAGCCCGCACGTTGTTTGCAAAGTGAGACCCAAATCGGTCCCCACAATGGGTGCACAGCGTCTAGCGCACTGAGGCCATCGCATCCGCGCAAGAATAGGTCGTCGTCGATCGAGTCACGGCGAAGGTCCAGCGCCTTTAGGACAACAATCAGCTTGTCAGTCCAAAGCTCCGCAGTAACGTCATTTGTTTTCAGCCAGCTCACCAGCTCATTCAAAAAAACATCGTAACGGTTGCGGATCGAGAACAACTTAGGAAGGATAAAAGATGGAAACTTCTCGCCGACGCGATCCTTGGCCCAACTAAAGCCGAGATCAAGAAAAGCCTCGCCCCTCTCTCCCAGCTCGAATACAGCTTCCCAGTTCGACCCGAAGAATGGATCATCGAAACTACATCGCATGATCCACTTTGCCCCCAGTCGCCGGGACTCATCACGACGATCCGAGGCTGGTTCCTCCGTGTCATAAAGTGCGCGCCATACGGCGAACCCAGTGCCCTGCTCAAGGTCAACGCTCTCCAGCCAGCCCCACGCCGCCTCGCGCAGCTCCGCGTCGGCCGGAAACATTCGGACCAGTCGTGAAACGATGCTGGGCCAGGGCGCGGCATCGTAGTCGGCTCGATGCGCGGCAAACCACTGTTGGCCAGCCGCGAGAAGGGTGTCCCGATGCGGCCAGTCATTATTCGTGGTGTCGAGGAGAACGCTCCACATGATCGGTCCTGCGCCGTGCTCAAGACCGGCGTCCTCCAGCCAGCCCCACGCCGCCTCGCGCAGCTCCGCGTCGGCCGGAAACATTCGGACCAGTCGTGAAACGATGCTGGGCCAGGGCGCGGCATCGTAGTCGGCTCGATGCGCGGCAAACCACTGTTGG
>JACZVL010000063.1 GCA_022572685.1 Pseudomonadota bacterium | reverse complement strand
CGGCGCAGACCACCGCAGCTCGCACATCCAGGGGCAAACGTCGCGGCGATCGGACCTCTGGGGATCTGGAGGCGACAATCCGGGAACTCGCCGATCTGCCTCGCCCGGACCTGACGGAACGCTGGCGCCAGCTTTATCGCGCCGCGCCGCCCAAGGGCATCAGCCGCCCGTTGCTGATCCGTGCCGTCGCCTACGGGATGCAGGTCAAGCGCACCGGCGGACTCAAGCCCGCCGTGCGACGCCAGCTCCGAAAGGTGACTGAAGGTGGCTCGGCACCGGCGGCGAACCTCAAAACCGCAAAGATCGCGCCCGGCATGCGCCTGATCCGCGAATGGAACGGATCGAGCCACGTGGTCGAGGCGGTCGATGGCGGGTTCGTGTGGAACGGCAAGCGCTATGGCTCCCTCTCGGCCGTCGCCCGCGCCATCACGGGAGCCCGCTGGTCCGGGCCGCGGTTCTTTGGGCTGGAATCGGGCCAGGCCCGATGAAACGCCTGCGCTGCGCGATCTACACCCGCAAGTCCTCGGAGGAGGGCCTGGAGCAGGACTTCAACTCGCTCGATGCCCAGCGCGAGGCCTGCGAGGCCTACATCAAGAGTCAGGCCGGCGAGGGCTGGCGATTGATCAAGACCCGCTACGACGATGGCGGGGTCTCGGGCGGCACCCTGGACCGCCCCGGTCTGCAAGCGCTGCTGACCGACATCGAAGGCGGCAGGGTCGATATCGTCGTGGTCTACAAGGTGGACCGCCTGACCCGCTCGCTGACCGATTTCGCCAAGATGGTCGAGGTTTTCGACGCCCACGGTGTCTCGTTCGTCTCCATCACGCAGGCCTTCAACACCACCACCTCCATGGGCCGCCTGACCCTCAACGTGCTGCTCAGCTTCGCCCAGTTCGAGCGCGAGGTCACCGCCGAGCGGATCCGCGACAAGATCGCCGCCTCCAAGAGGAAGGGCATGTGGATGGGCGGTGTCGTGCCGCTCGGCTACGATGTCGAGGCGCGAAAGCTGGTGATCAACCGGGCAGAGGCCGCGACGGTCCGCAAGCTGTTCCGGCTCTACCTCCAGCACGGCAACGCACGACTCGTGAAAGAGAAGGCCGACCGGCTGGGCCTCAGAACCAAGTCCCGGAAGCCCAATAACGGATCCCGACCGGGCGCGGCGTCCTTCACCCGGGGGCATATCTACCAGCTCCTCGCCAACGCGATCTACCTGGGCGAAGTTTCACATAAGGGTGCGCGCTACCCGGGCGAGCACGCGCCCATCATCGACCGCAAGACCTGGGAGGCCGTGCAGGCGCAACTCGAACGAAACGCCGCCGGACGCCACCACTCTACTAACGCCAAGGAGCCGAGCCTCCTCGCCGGGCTGATCCACGACGGCGAGGGCCGTCCCATGACACCCTCCCACGCCAACAAGGCCGGACGGCGCTATCGCTACTACATCACCCGCCTATCAGAGGAACCCGCATCCGGGACCGAGGCCGTTTGGCGCCTGCCGGCGCCGGCCCTCGAGGAGGTCGCAGTCAAGGGGATCCACGCATTCCTCAAGGATAGACTGCGCCTGAGCGAAGCCCTCGATCTCACCAAACTGCCGCCCGATCGCGTCGGGGCGATCCTGTCGAAAGCATCGCGTCTGGGCGACCGAATCCGGGATGCCGGTCCGGGCGAGCAGCGGCAGCTTCTGCTCGAATTGGTCAGCCGGATCGACGTCCAACAGGATCGACTGCGTGTGACCCTTTGCGCCGAGTCTCTGCGCAGCCGGATCGGCCACGGCAACGATCGAAGTCAGGATTCCGGACCTGGCGCCATCCCGCTCGACATCCCGGTCCGGTTCCGGCGGCGCGGGATCGAGATGAAGCTCGTCATGACCGACGAGCGGGCCTCGACCACAAACCCGGACGCGCGGCTGATCGCGACTCTGGCCCGGGCGCATCTCTGGTTCGAGGAACTCCGAACCGGGGTGGCATCCTCTGTCGGGGATTTGGTCACGCGCCACGGCGTGGATCAGGGCGACGTCAGCCGGTGCTTGCCGCTCGCTTTCCTCGCGCCCGACATCGTCGAGGCCATCCTCCAGGGCCGCCAGCCGGTCGAGCTGACGGCGCTGCGCCTGAAGCGGATCGGCCTGCCCCTATCCTGGGTCGAGCAGCGCCGCCTGCTCGGGTTTGAAAGCTGAACCACCCCCCGCTCGCGGCCGACCATCGCTCACAACCGGCCATCGTCTCGAAAAGTTATGGTCACCGAAATCGGCTAGGAGAGACGGGCGGCCGGTTTCGCGGGAGTTCCGCCCAATTGGCCGTCTCCCGGCCATGGTATCGGGCCGCAATGGCGGCTAACCCGCGGGAATTGCGAGGTAAGTAGGCTGGCCCACCGAAGACGAGAGAAATCCGGAGACTGAATGGTGGAGCCGGGGAGGCTCGAACTCCCGACCTTCGCATTGCGAACGCGACGCTCTCCCAACTGAGCTACGGCCCCACAAGTGCCTGGCGAAATGGGAACTGGGTCGCCGGCGTACAAGTCCCGGCCCCTGGGCGGCTGCCCGTAAATCCCCCAGGTCCGGGTCTTGGGCGCGCGGATAATGGAAACATCGCCCAGGCCTGTCAAGCGCGGGCTCACCGCCGCCGCGCGCGATAGCGGCCACCCCCGCAAGCGGGGTGTTCCGCCGGGAATCCTGTATTATACTCCGCCGCCGTCGGAGCCTTTTCCGGCGAGCAATCGGGCGGATTTCATGAACGCGCTGTTCTGGCTTATCGATCAGGTGATCGGATTCTACATTACCCTGGTGATCGTTCAGGTCGTGTTGAGCTGGCTGGTTGCCTTCAACGTGATCAACACCCGCAACCGTTTCGTCTACCTGGTCGGCAATTTCCTCTATCGGATCACCGAGCCGGCGCTCAAGCCGATCCGCCGCGTGTTGCCGAACCTGGGCGGCATGGACCTGTCGCCGGTGGTGCTGATCCTGGGGCTCTACTTCCTGCGCGTGCTGCTGCTGCGCGATATCATGCCGATCCTTATTTAGGCGCGGGGGGGGCCCCGTGCCGGCTCCGAACGCGCCCTTCGAAGCGGTCGCCGAGGGCCTGCGGGTGGCGCTCAAGGTGGCGCCCAAGGCCGCGCGCGCAGGCGTCGCCGGGGTCGAGGCCGACGCCGCGGGACGCGCGGTGCTCAAGGTCCGGGTCACCGAGGCGCCCGAAGGCGGCAAGGCGAACGCGGCGGTGGTCAGGCTCTTGGCCAAGGCCTGGAAGCTGCCCAAGGGCGCGCTCAGGGTCACCGCCGGGGCCAAGGACCGGCGCAAGACCCTGCTGGTCGCCGGCGATCCGGCCGAGCTGGCGCCCCGGCTCCGGGCCTGGCTGGCGGAGCTGGCCGGTTGACCGGGCCGGGCCACGGCACTGCGGCCGTAGTGGAACACAGGCGCTACAAGGGGAGTTTTTCATGCCCGAGGCCAAGATCATCGACGGCAAGGCCTTCGCCGCCGGCCTGCGCGCGCGCGTCGGCGAAGCGGTGGCCGAGCTCAAGGCCGCGCACGATCTGACCCCGGGTCTCGCCGTGGTGCTGGTCGGCGAGAACCCGGCCAGCGCGATCTACGTGCGCAACAAGAACCAGCAGACCGCCGAAGCGGGCATGAACTCCTTCGAGCACAAGCTGCCGGCCGAGACCACTCAGGACGCGCTGCTCGCCCTGGTCGGGCGGCTGAACGCGGACCCCAAGGTCCACGGCATCCTGGTGCAGCTGCCGCTGCCCGATCGGATCGCCGATCGGGCGGTGATCGACGCGCTCGACCCGGACAAGGACGTCGACGGCTTCCACGTCATCAACGCCGGGCGCCTGATGACCACGGCCAAGGGCAGCCAGCCGCCGCTGGTGCCCTGCACGCCCTTGGGCTGCCTGATGATGCTGAAAGCCGAGCTCGGCGATCTCTCCGGCCGGCGCGCCGTGGTGGTCGGGCGCTCCAACATCGTCGGCAAGCCGATGGCGCAACTGCTGCTTCAGGAGAGCTGCACGGTGACCATCGCCCATTCGCGCACCCGCGATTTGCCGGCGGTGTGCCGCGAGGCCGACATCCTGGTCGCCGCCGTCGGCCGGCCCAAGATGGTCCAGGGCGACTGGATCAAGCCCGGCGCGGTGGTGATCGACGTCGGCATCAACCGCATCGAGGCCGAGGGCGGCAAGACCAGGCTGGTCGGCGACGTCGACACCGAGGCCGCCAAGGCCGTGGCCGGCGCGATCACCCCGGTGCCCGGCGGGGTCGGGCCGATGACCATCGCCTGCCTGCTGGCCAACACCGTGACCGCCGCCTGCCGCCAGCACGGCCTCGAACCGCCGGGGTTCTGAGCCTCCCGGTGCCCCCGATGCCGCGCCGCGGGCGCGGAAACAGGCCCTGGCGCAGGCCTCTCCGGAGCATCGTCCATCGCCCCGAACCGAGGTTCGTGCTGTTATCCCCTGGCAGATTGTCCTATTCTGCCCTACAACCAGCAGGGCATCTAGGCGGACTGGAGGGTTTCCCAGATGCCGGACAACACGAAACATGCTGGTCGCAGAACGAGCAAACAGGGAGAGGACAGCCATGAAGAAGCTAATTATTTTGGCCGCTGCGTGCGCCATCGTCGCGGGCGGGCCGGCGGCGGCTCAAGAGAAAGCGAACATCGCCTGGGGTGGATCCAATCCGGGCGGCGTCATGTATTACATGGTCGGTACCGCCGGCACGATCATTTCGGAGAAGTTGCCCCAGTACAACATTACCCAGGTGACGACCGGCGGCTCGACCGAGAACGCCAAGCGCATCATCAAGGGTGAGCTGGACATGGGGATCGTCTACGGCGCCCATGTCTTCATGTCGCAGAAGCCGGAGGGTCCGTTCGCCAATGGCGCCAAGGGCACCATGTTCCGGGGCATCGCCAAGGCTTACAAGGGTCCGACCTATTTCGTCACCCTGCCCGGTTCGGGCATCTCCAAGGTGTCGGACCTCAAAGGCAAGAAAGTGGCGCTCGGCCCGCCGGGCTCGGGCACGGTGTTCAACTGCTCCAACATGCTGCGAGCGCTCGGCATGCTCGATGCCGTCAAGCCGAGCATGATGACCTTCGCCGACGCCGGACGGGCGCTCGGCAACGGCCAGGTCGACGCCCTCTGCCAGTCCTCCGCGCCTGCCGCCGCGGTCAAGGAGCTGGCGGAAACCAAGGGCGCGATCGTTCTGCCCTACAGCGCATCCGAAATGTCCGCGATCACGACCGCCTATCCGTTCTACGCCACGGGCACCATGCCATCGACCACCTACAAGGGCGTGCCCGACGTCGAGCTGCCGTACCTGACGGTGTACTGGGTCGCCCACGAGCGGGTCTCGGCGCAAGCAATCGAGGACATCCTGAACCTGGTCTACCAGCCCGAGATCAGGAAACGGCTGGCGGCCGGACACAAGGCCTGGGCGCAGATGGAACCGGACACCAAGAACTTCGAGGCGCTTGGCGTTCCCATGCACCCGGGCGCCAAGGCCTATTACATGTCCAAGGGCCTGTGGCAGGAGTAGCCCTCGGCTAGCGAACAGGCCGCTCCGGCAACCCGCCGCGGCGGCCTGTTTTTTCGCTTTATACCGAAGTTCCTCCGAAGAATTGCGCATGATGGCACTCGACAAGTGGTTCCCGCCGATAGAGGGCAAGAACCGCACCCTCGCGGGTCCCTACGCCGTGGTTTACCGACTGATCGCGGCCAGCTTCGCCATCTGGTACGTGTACACCTCCGGTTTTGGCCTGGTATCCACCGAGACCAATCGCGGTTTCTATCTCCTGTTCACGGCGGTTCTCGTGTTCCTGGGATATCCGGCGCGGCGCGGCGCGCCGAAGCACCGGCCCAGCATCATCGACCTCGTCCTGATCGTGTCCGCGTTGGCATCCATTGGCTACTGGATGGACCAATACGTGCCTTACGCGATGTTCCGGGTCAGCGAACCCAACCAGTGGGATCTGACCATGGGCGCTATCGCTGTGGTCGTCGTCCTCGAAACCAGCCGTCGGGTTCTTGGCCCGGCGATACCGATCATCGCCTTCCTGTTCCTTCTGCAACTCTATTTCGGCCCCTACCTGCCGGGAAAACTCAGCCATTCGGGAATGCCGGTGGATCGCATCATCGAGTTCACCTTCTCCACGCAGGAGGCCATGTTCGGCGTGGTCACCGCCACCTTCGCCACCTTCGTGTTCCCGTTCATGATTTTCGGGGCCTTCCTCGAACGCAGCGGCGCCGGAGCCTTCTTCATGGACCTGGCGACGGCCCTGACCGGCCGATGGCGTGGCGGACCGGCCAAGATCGCCACCCTGAGCTCGGCGCTGTTCGGATCGATCTCCGGGTCCTCCGTCGCCAACGTGGTCGCCTCGGGCGCCTTCACCATCCCGATGATGAAGCGGATCGGCTTCAAGCCGCACCACGCCGCCGCCATCGAGGCGATCGCGTCCACCGGCGGCCAAGTCATGCCACCGATCATGGGCGCCGGCGTGTTCATCCTGGCGACGCTGACCCAGACCGAATACCTGAGCATCGCCCTGATGAACGTGATCCCGGCCATCCTGTTTTTCATCTTCGTCCTGCTGATGGTCGACCTCGAGGCCATGCGGTCCGGCATCAAGGGATTGCCGCGCGAGGAAATACCCCGCGTCGGCGACGTGCTCCGGCGCGGCTGGGTTTTCTTTATCCCGCTGATCGTCGTCGTCACGCTGTTGTTCAAGGGCTATTCGCCGGATTTTGGGGCGTTCTGGGGGACGGTGTCGGCGATGGTCCTGTCGTGGCTCCGCAAGGACACGGCGATGGGCCCGCGATCGGTGTTCCAGGCGCTCGTCGGCGGCGCTCACAGCAATACCACCGCGGGCGCGGCGATCGGCAGCCTCGGGGTGATCATCGGCGGCATCATCCTTTCCGGCCTGGGTCTGAAGTTTTCCGCCGTTCTGGTCGAATTCGCCGGCGGCAGCCTGCTGCTCACCGTCATCATCGTCACGATCATCTCCGTGATCATCGGCATGGGCAGCAGCACCACCGGGTCCTACATCATCCTGGCGGTGGTGGCGGCTCCGGCGCTGATCCAGCTCGGCGTGCCGGAGGTGCCGGCCCACCTTGTGGTGTTCTATGCGGCCTGTCTGTCCAACATCACGCCGCCGGTCTGCGTCTCGGCGTTCGCCGCCGCCGCCATCGCCAAGGCCGACCCCATGCGGACCGGGTTCGCGGCGTTGAAATTCGGCACCACACTGATCCTGGTCCCGTTCAGCTTCGTTTATGTTCCGGAACTGCTGCTGCAGGGGACCGCCGCCGAGATCACCTTCGCCGCGGTCAGCTATCTGCTCGGTTACATGGCGCTCGCCGTGGCGATCCAGGGCATCGAGTTCTTCGCCGGACCGGTCTCCATGTGGCGCCGCGCGCTGTTCCTCGCTGCCGCCGTCTGCTTCCTGCTGCCGATGATCCTATGGTTGAAACTGATCGGACTCATCCTGCTGCTTGCGGCCTGGTCGCCAACCATAATCGAATGGCGACGGCGCGGCCGCGGAGCCCAGAGATAAACCCACCCCGAAAGGCCGGCCGGACACCGCGTCAGGCGCCGCGGAATCGAAAGCAGCCGAGCTGAAACGAACTATCCGGCTTCGGTTGAAACGCTTTCAGCCTCCGTCGATTCCGAACGGCGGCCGAGGCTGCTGCGCAGCAGGTGAGACGTATAGGGGTGGCTGGCCCTGAGGTTGCGCATGTCGTCCACATTCAGGAGTTCCACAATTTCACCGAGCTGCATCACGGCGATTTCCGTACAAACGTGACTGACCACCGCCAGGTCGTGCGTGACCATGAGGTAGGTCAGATTGCGTTCCCTGCGCAGGTCCGTCAGCAAATTGAGAATCTCGGCCTGAACCGACACGTCGAGCGCCGAGGTCGGCTCATCCAGCAGCAGGATACTTGGTTCCGATGCCAGGGCGCGGGCGATCGCCACGCGCTGCCGTTGCCCACCTGAAACCTGATGGGGATAGCGGAAGCGGAACTCGGGGCCAAGGCCCACGTCTTCCAGCAGCTTCGAGACCCGCCTGTCGATATCGCCGAAGCCGTGAAGCTGGAGAGTTTCGCTGAGCACCCGGTCGACCGAATGCCGCGGATGCAACGAGGCATAGGGGTCCTGAAACACCATTTGGACTTTCCGGTAAAACGACCTGTCGCGCTTGGCACCAAGCTCCTTGCCCAGAATTTCCATCCGCCCGTTCCAGCTCGGGACCATCCCGGTCAGGGCCCGCAGAATAGTGGACTTGCCGGATCCACTCTCCCCCACCAGCCCGAAACTTCCCCCCTCGGGCACCTCGAAACTCGCGCGTTTCACCGCGTCGACACGCTCATGGCCTTCGCCGAACCAGACGTTCAAGTTTTCGATCAGAATACCGCTCATAGCATGCCGCTTACGCTGGGTTGGTCGCGCCAGGCCGGATCGCGCGTCAGAACGTCCAGCCGGTCACGCGGGGCATCGAGACGGGGCAGCGAGTTCAGCAGCCCTTTGGTGTAGGGATGCCGTGCCTCGTGCAACCTGTCGGCCTTGCAGGTTTCCACGATTTTTCCGCCATACATGATCAGCACCCGATCACAGAACGTCGAAACCAGATTCAGATCGTGGCTGATGAAAATCAGGCCCATGCCGCGCTCGCGCACCAGCCGGTCCATGATCTCCAGAACCTGCATCCGTACCGAGACGTCCAAGGCTGATGTGGGTTCGTCCGCGATCAGAATTTTCGGGCCGGGGATCATCATCATGGCGATCATAATGCGCTGACCCATGCCGCCGGAAACCTCGTGTGGGTACATGTTGTAAACCCGCTCCGGGTCTCGGATCGAGACCGCCACGAGCATTTCGATGGTTTTGGTGCGGGCTTGCGCCTTGGAGGTATCGGCGTGCAGCAGATAGGCTTCCGATATCTGGTCGCCGACGCGCATCACCGGGTTCAGTGAAAATTTGGGATCCTGCATGATCATCGAGATGCCTTGCCCGCGCACATCCCGCATTTTCAGCTCCGGGATGCGCAGGATATCCTTGCCCTCCAGATCGATGCGGTCCGCCGCGACCATCCCCGGCGGCCGGATCAACCTCAGGATGGCCCGCCCGGTCACGGATTTCCCGGAACCGGACTCGCCGACGATACCGAGCCTTTCCCGGGCCAAGGAAAAACTGATGCCGCGAACGGCTTCAAAAATGCCGCTACGGGTCGGGAACCTCACCCAAAGGTTTTCGACGTCCAGAAGATTGCTCAATTCGATCCCTCCTTGGGATCGAGCACGTCGCGCAGCCCGTCACCCAGAAGGTTGAAGGCCAGCGACACGGTAAAGATCGCCAACCCGGGCATGGTGGCCACCCACCAGTGGTCCAGGATGAACCGGCGCCCTTCCGAGATCATCGCCCCCCATTCGGGCGTTGGCGGTTGCGCACCGAGACCGAGGAAACCCAGGCCGGCCGCGGCGAGGATGATGCCGGCCATATCGAGCGTCACCCGCACCACCAGTGAGGAGACGCACAGCGGCCAGATATGCCGGGTGATGATCCGCAAGGCGCCAGCGCCTTGCAGCCGCACCGCGTGGATAAAGTCGGAATTCCTGAACGTCAGCGTCTCGGCCCGGGCAATCCGCGCATAGGGCGGCCATGCGGTCAGCGAGATGGCGAGCACGGCGTTCTCGATACCGGCCCCGAGCGCCGCCACGAAGGCAAGGGCGAGCACCAGCCGCGGGAAGGCCAGAAAGATATCGGTGATGCGCATCAGCACGACATCGGCCCAACCGCCCGCATAACCGGCCACGGTGCCGACCAGCAATCCCGCCACCGGCGCGATAATCACCACCAGCGTCACGATATAAAGCGTGATGCGAGAACCGTACATCAGCCGGCTGAGAATATCCCGACCGAGGCCGTCGGACCCCAGGATGTAGTTCTCCGAGCCCGGCGGTTGCAGGCGCGCCGCCAAATCCTGGGCGAAAGGATCGTGCGGCGCCAGCCAAGGCGCGAAGGCGGCGATGAAGACCAGAAACAGCAGTATCGCAAATCCGATCATGGTCATGGGATTGGCCCTGAAAGAGAGCCAGCCCTGGTACCAGGCGGCCAGTCGCGCATGTCTTCGCGAAGACGGGGCGTCGGTCAGCAGCCAGGCGCGAAGTCCCTGGTTTGGCGGATCGGAGACGCTCATTTCGCTCTCGGGTCGAAGAATTTGTAGAGCAGGTCGGAGAAGATGTTCAGACAGACGAACACCAGTCCGACCACCACGGTCCCGCCCATCACCGCGTTCATGTCGGCCGACAGCAGCGATGTGGTGATGTAAGAGCCGATGCCGGGCCAGGCGAAAATGATCTCGGTCAGAACGGAGCCTTCCAGCAGGCCGGCGTAACTCAGTGCGATAACCGTAATCAGCTGGACCTTGATATTGGAGAAGACGTGCTTCCAGATGACTTCGCGTTCCGACAGGCCCTTGACCCGGGCGGTGATGACGTATTCCGCGCTCAACTGTTCGAGCATGAAGCTGCGGGTCATGCGGCTGATATAAGCCAGCGAATAGTACCCCAGCAGGGAAGCCGGAAGAATGATGTGGGAAAGTGCGTTGCGGAATATCTCCCAGTTCCCGTCCAGCGCGGAGTCGACGAGGATCATGCCGGTCACCGTCGGGACGATATCCTCGTAGTAGATATCCAACCGTCCGGGGCCGCCGACCCAACCCAGAATACCGTAAAGAACCAGCAGGCCGATCAGGCCCAGCCAGAAAATCGGCATCGAATACCCGATCAGGGCCGCGACGCGCGCGAACTGGTCGATCCAGGTGCCGCGCCGAACCGCCGCCACGACCCCGAGCGGAACGCCGATAAAAACGCCGATCAAGGTGCCGAGCGTGGCCAGTTCCATGGTCGCCGGAAAGACACGTATGATATCGCCGGAGACCGGAAAACCGGTGCGCAGGGAGGTGCCGAAATCGCCCTGAACCACGTCGCGCAGATAGTAGAAAAACTGCACGAAAAGCGGCTTGTCCAGCCCCAGCTCCAAGTATGCGGCCTCATAGATTTCTTTTGTGGCGCGCTCCCCGACGATGGAAAGAACCGGATCCACCGGCATCACACGGCCGATGAAAAAAGTGACGAACAGCAGGCCGAGCATGGTCACTGCTATGGTGGCGAGGGTTTTTCCAGTTTTGATCAGGATAGGAAGAAAGGGCGACCGATGTCGCCCTTTCCCCATATCGGAAGCTACCGTCACTTACTTGGTAACGACCCAGTAAGAGACCGCCGTAATAGCGCCGCCCAGATTCAGGTTCTGGACGTTCTTCGAACGACCGGTCTGTTCGATCTTCTGGAACATGATCGCAAAGGGTGACCTCTTCTGGTGATCGCGTTGGATCGCCTCGTACATTTTCGCCCGAACGTCGCGGTCGTTCTCGACCACGGCGGCCAGCGTATCCTCGCTCATTTTCGGGATGTCCCAGGAATTACGCCACGCCAACTGACCGGTCAGGCCGGCTTCGTCCCGGTTGTCCTGGTTGACGGCAAAGGTCGCGGCGTTGGTGTTCGGGTCGGGATAGTCCGGGCCCCAGGCGCCGAGGTAAATGTCATGCTGGCGCGCGCGATATACGGCGAGCATCTGTTTTGCCGTGCCAACGGTGATGTTCACCTTGATACCGGCCTTGCCAAAGGTGTTTTGCAGCGACTGTCCGATCTCGAGCCGCTCCTGGGCCTCGCGAACGATGAGCCCGACCTCGAAGCCATCGGGGTAACCGGCCTCGGCCAGCAAGGTTTTACCTTTCGCGATATCCAGCGAGTAAGGCGTATCGCTGATGGCGCCGAGATAGGTGCGCGGCAGGAAGGCTTGATGGATGGTATACTGACCCTTCAGGAAGCTGTTTTTCATCCCTTCATAGTCGATCAGGTATTTCATCGCTTCCATGACCTTCGGATTGGCCAGGATCTCGTTTTTCTGGTTGAACGCGATGTACATCAGGCGGCCACGCAATTCGCTGTCCACCACGATGCCTTCTTTGCCGGATACACCGGCGACGTCCTCGGGGTTGAGGTTGCGGGCGATGTCGATATCGCCTTTTTCCAGCAACAGGCGCTGGGTCGAGCTTTCCAGAATGTGGCGCACCACGACGCGTTCCATCGCCGGCGCGCCGAGATAGAAATCAGGGTTGGAGATCAGGGTTATCGATTCATTGGCCTTCCAGCTACCCAGCCTATAGGCGCCGGAACCGGCGGTGTTGTTGCGCAACCAAGTGTTGCCCAGGTCGCCATCGACTTCGTTTTCCATCACCAGCTTGCTGTCGACAATACCGCCGATCGTGGCCGTCAGGCAGTTCAGAACGAACGAAATCGCATAGCGCCGGTCGGTCGTGATCTGCAGGGTCATGGGGCCGGTCGCGACGATGGTTTGTTCGACGTTGTCCGCGTTAAAGCCGAACTGGGTCAGGATGAACGAAGGTGTTTTGTTCAGGGTGACGGCACGGCGCAGGCTGAACTCGGCGTCCTTCGCGGTGACCGGATTGCCGGAATGGAATTTGACGCCCTCGCGCATCTTGAAGGTGATGGTTTTTCCGTCATCGGACACCGTCCAGCTTTCCGCCAGATCAGGGCCGTAGCCCGCATCCAGGTCCTTCGGGTCAAAGTTGACCAGTTTTCCGTAGATGTTGCGGCTGATGTCACTGCCTGAGAATTCAAAGGATTGCGCCGGATCGAGCGTGGTGATGTCGTCAATTTGTCCGGCGATGACCAACATGTTGGCCGGTGTTTCGGCCATTGCCGGAACACCGATCGCGCCAATGGCTAGCGCGGTAGCCGCGCCAATTGCCATAGATCGAATGGATTTCATTGGATTTCCCCTGTTGTCGGTTTCTTGTAAAACGAGTCTTCGCTACTCGCACTGGTTGATCGAGATCGCACATGGCGGTCGTGTCCCACCAGTCGGTGGAAATTGGGTTTCGGTGTCGCCCCAGACCACGATGTTTGCGCAATCAGGCAGCGAGGTCAATCGGCTGCTTGACCGGCGCCGGGTCCAGCCTTCACCGGCCGCGGGGCGGCGGGAAGGTGGGCCGGCACGCGTTGCGCAGCAGCGGAACCCGCATCAGGGTTCCGGGTCAGGAAAGTTCGACGTCGGCGGCGAGCAGGTAGCCGATCCCGCGCTCGGTCTTGATCAGGCTCGGGTTTTTCGGGTCCGGCTCGATCTTCTGACGCAGCTTGCCGACCAGGACGTCGACGCTGCGGTCGTAGGGCGTCCATTCGCGTTCGGCGACAAGCTCCAGCAGGCGGTCGCGGTGGACCGGCTGCTGGGCCTCGACGACCAGCGCGCCGAGCAGCCGGAACTCGGCGGTGGTGAGCGGGATCTCGGAGCCGTCGCTTGCCGTGAGCTTGCGCGCATTGAAGTCCAATGACCAGCCGGCGAAGCGCGCCTGATTCGGAGCCTCGGGGCCGCGTTTGGCCTGGGCCGCGGCCTGGCGGCGCAACACGCTGCGCACCCGGGCCAAAAGCTCGCGCAAGGAGACCGGCTTGGTCAGATAGTCGTCGGCGCCGATCTCGAGCCCGATCACCCGGTCGACCACCTCCCCGCGGCCGGTCAGGATGATGATGCCGATGTCCGATTTGGCGCGCAGCGACCGCGCCAGCTCGAGCCCATCCTGGCCCGGAAGGCCGAGGTCGAGAATCACCAAATCGATCGCATGGGCCTTCAGGATCTCGCCCATGCGGGTCCCGTTGGTGGCCGTCTCGACGCCGTAGCCCTCGCCGGTCAGATAGCTGGAGACCATGCGCAGGATTTCCGGATCGTCGTCGACAACCAGGATGTTCTTGGTGTCGCTCACGGGACCCCCCGAATGCGTCTCACGCCAATGCGGATTTTCTGCCCCTTTACTTTGGTCTCCGGCGCCCACGAGGGCAAGGGCGTCCGCCACCCCCATGGCCGGTCCATCTCGGGACCGGCCGAACGAATATTACGCTCACACCATACAAAGCATTACAAAAATTATCAGGACAGATTAACGAATCTTAATATTTAGAGTTAACCATGGTCGACCTGGAAACCGCCGCGCCGCTCACCGTCGTGAGAGGGCGCCGGGCGGGAGGAGACCTAGATGAAGATCGCGACCGCCACCCTCGGTAGCACCCTGGCTTTCGCCGCGGCCCTGATCGCGGCCCTGATCGCGGCGTCCGCCGGGGCCGCGGCGCAGCAGGTTACCTGCAACCAGCGCGATGATGTGCTCGGCCATTTGGCCCAGAAATACCAGGAACTGCCGGTTGCCGTCGGCGTGACCGATCGTGGCGGTCTGGTCGAGGTGCTGTCCACCGGCGACGGCAAGACCTGGACCATCATCATCTCCTCGCCCGACGGCGAGGCCTGCATGGTCGCCGCCGGCGAGGGCTGGCGCGCGCTGCCCCGGGCCGACACTCGGGCCAACACTCGGGACGGCCCGCAAGCCTGATACCAGCGCTCTTTTCCTTGGTATAAGCCCTCAGCGTTCGGCGAGATAGGCGTCGAGCTGGGCGATCAGCGCCCGCTTTTCCCCCCCATCCAGGAACGCGGCCTCGAAGGAGTTGCGCGCGAGCCGCGCGAGATCGTCCCGGCCGAGCCCCAGCGCCGCCTGGACCGCCCGGTAGTTGGCGTTCACGTAGCCGCCGAAATAGGCCGGGTCGTCGGAGTTCACCGTGACGTGGAGGCCCGCGTCCAGCATGACTTTAAGCGGATGGGCGGCCATGTCGTCCACCACCCTGAGCTTCAGGTTCGACAGCGGGCAGACCGTGAGCGGCACCGCGTCGCGCGCCAGCCGCGCGGTCAGCGCCCGATCTTCGAGCGCCCGGATGCCGTGGTCGATGCGCGCGACCCGGAGCAAATCGAGCGCCTCGGCGACATAGGCCGGCGGCCCCTCCTCGCCGGCGTGGGCCACGGTCAGGAAGCCCTCGGCGCGGGCGCGGGCGAAGACCGCCTCGAATTTCGACGGCGGGTGGCCGCGCTCGGCGGAATCGAGCCCGACGGCGACGATCCTGTCCTTGTGGGGCAACGCCTCCTCAAGGGTCGCCAGGGCGGATTCGGCGGATCGGTCGCGCAGGAAGCAGAGGATCAGCTTGGAGCCGATGCCGAGCTTGGCGCGGCCGTCCTCGAGCGCCGAGGTGATGCCCGCGATCACGGTCGAAAAGGCGACGCCGCGGGAGGTATGGGCCTGGGGGTCGAAGAAAATCTCCGCGTGCAGCACCGCCTCGGCCCGGGCGCGCTCCAGATAGGCCCAGGTCAGGTCGTAGAAATCCCGCGCCGCCCGCAGGACCGACAACCCCCGGTAGTAAATTTCGAGAAAGTCCTGGAGGTTCCCGAAGGCGTAGGCCGCGCGCAGCTCATCGACCGAGGCGTAGGGCAGCTCGACGCCGTTGCGGGCCGCGATCGCGAACAGCAACTCCGGCTCGAGGCTGCCCTCGATATGCAGGTGCAACTCGGCCTTGGGCAGGCCCTCGATGAACGCCGCCATGTCGGTCATCTGCCCCGTTCCCGCCTCAACCCTGGCCCGCCTCAACCCTGGCCCGCCCGCCCCTGGCCCGCTCGCCCCTGGCCCCGCGCGAGCCGCACCACGCCCTTGAAGGGGGCGTGCGCCATCTATGTTTTCAATGGCTTACAGGCTGGGGGCGCGTGCGGGGGCGCGTAATATGGCGAGAATAGGTCCTTAACTCCTGCGATCATAGCGAGTATCCTTTGACGGCTACCGCACCCTGCGGCCCGGCGCGGCCCAGGCGCCATGCAAGAGCCCTATCTGTCTCTGCGCAAAATTTGATCAGAGATCAATCCCAGTGATGAACGCGATGTTTCGGGCTGAGCCTCGCAGAGTTCCTCCAACTCGGTGACGTCAAGCTCTGCCAACAACTTGAGAACTTTTGGCAAT
>JACZVL010000247.1 GCA_022572685.1 Pseudomonadota bacterium | reverse complement strand
GGACTTGATCCCGTAGATTTATCTGCCACGTTTTGGAATCACTTATCGTTTTCTCTACATGACGGCATACAGACGGGCAATGGGTTGAACTTATCCGCCATAACATACGTTGCTTTTGGCGTAATAATAATGACCGGCATAAAATTTATGTCCTCCGGCGCAAGCCCCGGCATGCGCAAAGAAGCCATGGACCAGCTGCGCGCGGTGATTTTTGGCATAGCATTGCTTTTGGGTTCGTGGCTGCTCTTAAACACAATAAATCCAGAGCTAACTATCCTATCCGAACCTGGCTCGGACACCGATCAAGGTTGGTTTACTGGGAAGGAGGCTGCGTTCGGAGGGTATACACAAGCAGGGCTTACAGGCACAGGAATAGAAAGGGTGGGATTTGCTATTGCCACAACGCCTCCATACGACTCCAACCCAATAAAGCCCGGGGGAACAGCTTTGCTTTCATGGAAGGCCCCCGAAGGAGCTAGGGATTGTGTGGCGTATAGCGATCCTCGCCCCCTTGATAGTTGGGGAACTACACCAGATGACGTCCCGGGCGAAGGTAGGGTGGGCCGACAAATACCCGCAGATTCTCCCCCGGGCGGATACCTTCTAACAATAGACAGCGACCAAGCCGAGGGCACATACCAGCTATATATTAGGTGTGTAGGCACCAACTCCACAGGAGACGGACAGATAACAATTTCACAACTCTCTCAACAAGAAATAAATGCGCTACCCAAAGCAATAATTGACCTGAAACTCCAAAAATCTGGAGGCGTATTGCTAGATAATGTAACACTAGCTCCGGACGAAGAGACTGATGGCGAGTTTCAATATACAATAACCGGAGCGGCTATAGACCAAAATACCATTAGTAGGTGTACCCTAAGCGGAGGAGATAAGTCTTATTCGTTCAATAACGATTTTGGGCTCGGCGCCATAAGCAGCCTTGGCGACCTCGGCCTCGAGGTGCAGGGCCAGCGCCTCGGTGCGTCTTATCTGGCCGGCGATGTTGCGGTAGCGGGTCGCCTGGCGGGCCTGCTTCTTCAGGCCCCGGAGCTGCTGCTCCAGGGTCGCGATCACGTCGTCGAGCCGTTCCAGGTTGGTCTCGGCGGCACGCAGGCGCAGCTCCGCCTCGTGGCGCCGATTGTGCAGACCGGTGATGCCGGCGGCCTCTTCCAGAAGCGCGCGCCGGTCGGTCGGCCTGGCGTTGATCAGGGCGCCGACCCGGCCCTGGCTGACCAGCGCCGTGGAATGGGCGCCGGTGGCGGCGTCGGCGAACAGCAGCTGGACGTCGCGCGCGCGCACCTCGCGGCCGTTGACCTTGTAGGTCGAGCCGCTGCCGCGCTCGATCGTGCGGGTCACCTCGAGCTCGTCATGCTGGTTGAACATGGCCGGCGCGCGGCGGTCGCTGTTGTCCAGGTGGACCATGACCTGGGCCAGGTTGCGCGCCGGCCGGCTGGCGGTGCCGGCGAAGATGACGTCGTCCATCTCGCCGCCGCGCATGCGCTTGGCCGAGCTCTCGCCCATCACCCAGCGCAGGGCCTCGACCAGGTTGGACTTGCCGCAGCCGTTGGGTCCGACGATGCCGGTCACGCCCGGCTCGACCAACAAATCCACCGGGTCGACGAAGGACTTGAAGCCGGCCAGTCGGAGCTTCGTGAACTGTACCACCTGGCTCTGGTCTCCTAGATATTCGCTACGGTAATGGCGGCAACGGGATCAGGATTCGGGAACGATCTGCTTGAAGATCTTTTCCAGGTACTCGAAGCTGCGCGCGCCCTCGACCTTGCGGCCGTTGACGATCAGCGTCGGTGTCGATTGCACTCCGTAGCTCTGAATGCCGTCCTGCCGGCGCTCCAGGATGCGGTCCATCTCGGCCTCGTCGTTCGCGCAGGCCTCGAACTTCTCCTGACTCAGGCCGGCCAGGCGCGCCGTCTGGCCCAGCACCTTGATCGGGTCGCTGGACTTGGCCCAGCGTTTCTGGCCCTTGAACAGCAAATCGAGGAAACCGAAGTAGCGCGCGCCCTCGATGCAGTTGGCGACCGCGGCGGCGCGCAAGGCGAGCGCGTCGAGCGGGAAGTGCCGGTACACCAGCCGCACCCGGCCATCGGCGATCCAGGTCTCCTTGATCCGGGGCAGGGCGTCGGCGTGGAAGGCCGCGCAGTGCGGGCAGGTGAGCGAGGAATACTCGATAATGGTGATCGGCGCCTCGGCCGGGCCCAGGATCCGGTCGTCCTCGAAGAGGGCCATTTCCTGGGCCCGGGCCGCGCCCGGGGGCAGCCAGATTCCGACCAGCGCCGCGAGGCCGCCAGCGGCGGCGCCCAACAGGATGTTCCGACGGTTCATGTCATCACCCACCATATCTTGTGTATGCTACTGACCGGACCGCGATTTCACAAGCGTCCAGATGGCGCTGCCGGAGGGCGCTCATCGAACCCGTCCGAGGGGGCGGATTTGAGGCGCCGGGGTCAATTTCAGGACCGCGCGCCGGGTCAGGATCGCGTGCCCGGGCCGAGCGCCCGGCCGAGGCGGCCGAGCGCCGCGCGCAGCTCCGGGTCCTCGACCGATTCGAGCCGGCCCGCCAGCTCCGGCGTGATTTCGGGTGTGGGCGCGGGCGCGCTCCGGTCGCGCTTCGGGCCCGGGCGGTAAGGCACCTGCTTCAGGCGCAGCCGCGCCACCGCCCGGTAGCCGAAGTAGCCGTTGATGCGCTCCATGATCTGGGGCGCGAGGTGCTGCACCTCGGTGGCGAAGGGCGCCTCGACGCGCAGGGTGAGGGTCCCGTCGCGGCGTTCGGTGGCGCGGGCGAAGGCCAGCTTTCCGGGCCGGCACCGCGCCGCCAGCCCGGCCCCGACGATCCCGGACCAGTCGGCGGCCAGGCCGCCTTCGGCGAAGCCGCGCTGGCCGAACAGCCGCTTGGTCACCCGGGGCAGGGAAACCGCCAGCGCGCGCAGCCCGGCGCGGCGTGGCGCCGTTTCGGGTTTCCGGCCTTTGGTCCCAGGGGACTCGGCGGGTGGCCGTTCGGGCATCGCTTGTGGCCTCTTCCGGTGTCGCTGCGGCTCCATTATAGAAGGGGCCATGGCGGAGAGCACACCATATCCCGCGACGGCCGCGAAAATCGCCGAACCGCCGGCGGCACGCCTGCTGGCGTGGTACCGCGCCCACGCCCGCGAGCTGCCCTGGCGCGCGGCGCCCGGCGCGGTGGCCGATCCTTATGCGGTCTGGCTCTCCGAGGTCATGCTGCAGCAGACCACGGTGGCCACCGTCGCGCCCTATTTCCGGGCCTTCCTGGCGCGCTGGCCGCGGGTCGAGGACCTGGCCGATGCGCCGCTCGATGCGGTGCTGAGTGCCTGGGCCGGGCTCGGCTACTACGCCCGGGCGCGCAACCTGCACGCCTGCGCGCGGGCGGTCTGCCGCGACCACGGCGGCCGCTTCCCCGATACCGAGGCCGGCTTGCGGGCGCTGCCGGGC
>JACZVL010000246.1 GCA_022572685.1 Pseudomonadota bacterium | reverse complement strand
GGTGCGAGCCGACCGCGCGGCGTCGCCCCGCCGTAGCCGTGCTTCGCCCAGCGCCAGCAATGCCCCGGTGAGGACCGGGTTGTGCACGGTCCCCGACACCAGGCTGCTCGCCTCCTTCAACACCCGCTCGGCCTCGGAGGCATCCCCGTGGAACAGTGGGCGCCGGCCGAGGTTCACCAGGGCCCGACCGGTCCGGTCCTCGTCGAGCAGGTGGAGCTCGTCGTAGGGCCAGCGGTCGATTTCCCGGCCCTCGGAATCCAGGATTCGCAGGCCGCTCAGGTCGAGATGGACGACGACCTCGCGCCGCGCCGCGCTGCGGCCATCGTTATAACTGCCGGGATAGGAGGTCACGCGGGGCGCCTGGTTCAGATGGCGCCGACGTCGAGAACGTCGGCGAAGCCCTCGCCGCGCGCCGGGCGCGCCTGTTGGCTCTGCAGGATGGCGTCGAAGTCGGCCGCGCCCGCGATGGTGAGCGTGCGGCAGATCTCGCCCAGCATGGGATGGACGTAGAGCGCCAGGCGCGCCGCGCTGGCCGCGATGCCGACCAGGAACATCATGGCGAACGGCAGCAGCAGGAAGGCCGGGCCCGAATTCTCTATCGCCGCCGATCCGGAGAGGAAGCCCGGCATGATGAAATTCACAACGACGCCCGCCGCAACCATGATCGCGACCAGCACGAGCATGTAGCGCAGCCAGATCCAGATCACCCGGCCCGCGCGCAGCGTCGAGGCGAAGCTCAGGCCACTGTAACGGGTGTTGGCCGCGAAATAGCGGAACTCGCAGGCCCGGTACCAGGCGTAGCTCAGCCCCAGTGTGGGGATCAGCAGCAGCCAGGCCAGGAACCAGCGCCCGAACAGCGGCCCCGCGCGGCCCGCGAAGGTGAAACGCTCGGTGCCGAACCAGGTGTTCTCGGTGCGGTATCGCTGCAGCGCCGTGCGCATGGCCGCATAGGCGAGGCCAAGGGTGATCGCGACCAGGACGTACCAACCCAGCGCGACGAAGGCATACGTCACCGCCGAGCCCGTCTGACCGCCGCGGATGCCGCGCCACTGGGAGCGGGTCAGGCGGTAGCGCCGCGCCCGGTAGATCGCGAACTGCACCAGCAAGGCGATCAGCAGGCCCTGCACGATGCCGCTGACCGCCGCCACCATCGGGTCGGCGGGAAAGGCGAACTCGACGACGCTGCCGAGTGCGCCCAAGGGGATGAGGACGGCGATCGCGACCAGGAAGCCGACCAACAACTCCTTGCCGGTGCCGCTGTACTCGAAGGCGTCGCCGTCGAAGCCGACCCGGCCCCAGAGGTAGCGGCGCAGCCGCGTCTTGCCCCAGAAGCGGTAGAACCCCAGGGTGACCAGGCCGAGCAGCCCGTTGGTCACGGCGATCCCGGCGACCTCGCCGACCCGGCCATCGTAGTCCAGGCCCCGGGAACGGCCGGACCCCGAACCGGCCCCCGAACTGGGCACCGATCCGCGCCCGCGAAGCGCGGCCACCACCTCTTCGCTCGACATGCCAGGCACCTCGCTTTTCCGTTCTCGTCGCAAAGAGTGGCCAGCTTAGCCATGGCCTCCGTGTGCAAGCAAGCCGGGGCGCGCCCGGTGGTTGTGCGTGCAAAATCGGGTCGCGCCGGCGAGAATCGCGGTTTGAACCGTGGCCGCGCGCGCCTATGATCGCGCGCGGAGGGGGGCTGGATGAACGGGCGCAACGGCGAGGGCGGCAACGGCCCAGAGGACCTCGAGGACGACCTCGAGGACTTCGACGACGAGGACCTGCAGGCGGTGCTGCGCCTGATCGCCGAGCGCGCCGGCCAGGTGATCCTGGCCCATTACGCCGAGGGCGCGGCCATCGAGGTGCGCAGCAAAGACGACGCCTCGCCGGTGACCGCGGCCGACGAGGCCGCCGAGGCCTTCATCCTGCAGGCGCTGGAGACCCTGACCCCGAAGATCCCGGTGGTCGCGGAGGAAGCCATGGCGGCGGGGACCCAACCCGACATCTCGGGCGGCCTGTTCTGGCTGGTCGACCCGCTCGACGGGACCAAGGAGTTCCTGGCGCGCAACGGCGAGTTCACGGTCAACATCGCGCTGATCCAGGACGGCGAACCGGTCGCCGGCGTGGTGCACGCACCGGCCCTGGCCAAGACCTGGGCCGGCGCCGGGCCCGGCAGCGCCACCTACTCCGAGGCCGACCAGCCCGCCATCGGCATCGCGGTGCGCCGGCCGCCCGAGGACGGCCTGGTGGTGGTCGCCAGCCGCCGCCACGGCGCGGCCAAGGAACTCGACAGCTTCCTCGCCGACTACCGTATCGCGGAACAGATGGAAACCGGCAGCTCGCTCAAGTTCTGCCTGATCGCCAGCGGCAAGGCCGACCTCTACCCGCGCTTCGGCCGCACCATGGAGTGGGACACCGCCGCCGGGCACGCGGTGCTGCTGGCGGCCGGCGGCAGCGTCACCCGGGCCGACGACGGCAGCCCGCTCCGCTACGCCAAGCCGGGCTTCGAGAACCCCCACTTCATCGCCCGCGGAAAGACCTAGAGATCGGCCCTGACCGAAGGGACGTCAGGATTATGGGAGGACTGAACCGGTGAACAACATCGCACTCATGGCCCGCTTCAACGCCTGGGTCAACAAGCGGGTCTACGGCTGCGTCGCCGGCCTGTCGGACGCGGACTACCGGAAGGATCGCAAGGCCTACTTCGGTTCGATCCACAACACCCTCAACCACCTGCTGGTGGTCGACCGCACCTGGACCAGCCGCATCAGGAGCGTCGATCACGGCATCGAGAGTCTGGATCAGATCCTCTACGACGATTTCGCGGCGCTGCGCGCGGCGCGCGAGGCCGAAGACGCGGCGCTGATCGAACTGGTCGACGGCTTGAGCGACGAGGAATTGCGGCGCCCGGTCAGCTACCGGTTCATGACCGGCGACGGCCGCCACAGCAGTCGCCGCGACCACATCCTGATCACCCTGTTCAACCATCAGACCCACCATCGCGGCCAGATCCACGCCATGCTGACCCAACAGGACATCGATCCGCCGCCCTTGGACGTGATCGTTTTCCTCGAACAGGCGGGCCTCGGCTAGGCGTTCCCGCTTTGGCCTCGAACCCGCACCCGGATCGGGTAAGATTCGTGCTTTTTTGACGGTTTTCGGCGCTTCCCGCTTGACCGGAAAAATCCGCGGGCGCAGGTTATTCATACGTGGTCGGTCTAACCGACGACGATATAGCCGCCGCAGTGCCTATGCGGTGACTCGAGGTGGATCTCATTACCGCGGATGGGATCGGGCCTTACGAGAGAGAGCAAAGTAAGTCCAGGGGTCGCCGCCTGCGGGACCCCTGGCAGCATCCCGGGCCCTGGGTTTTGTCGAATATTTGTCGCCGTGCCGCTGGTCTTGCGCGCCGGATTCAATAAACTGCGCCGCCACAAAGCATCACGGCGGTGACATGACCACGACCGATCCACGCATCCGCAA
>JACZVL010000062.1 GCA_022572685.1 Pseudomonadota bacterium | reverse complement strand
TCCCTACGAGGGAGAGGTCCGGGTATGGCAGAGCTGAGCGAGGAGCAGGAATCCCACCGCATGGGGATGCATAGCGAGCAGCTCGCCGGCCGCAGCCAGCAAATCTTCTTCGCGCCGGAGGAGGCCGAGAATTTCGCCTCTCCGGACAGCTTCGAGGTCGACTTCGACAAGCGCGCGGAAATCGACGCCGCCGAGTTGGGCGCGCAGGCGGTCAACCTCAGAATCCGCGAGCTCATGCAGGAAGGCTACGGCAGCGTCGTGGTGAAAAATCCGGGCGCCAAGCACGCGCTCGGCGTCGGCGTCCTGAACCGCCTGCAGCTCACCTTCGAGGGCAGCCTGGGCTACTTCGGCTGCGGCCTGATCGATGGGCCCAACGTGCGCATCTCGGGCCGGGTCGGCTGGTCCTGCGCCGAGAACATGCTGTCCGGCACCGTGGTGATCGAGAAGAACGCCGGCTCCACCTTCGGCGCCGCGATCCGTGGCGGCGACCTGGTGTGCAAGGGCGACGTCGGCGCGCGCACCGGCATCAACATGAAGGGCGGCACGATCATCGTCGGCGGGCGCACCGGCGCCTTCTCGGGCTTCATGATGCAGCGCGGGCGCATGGTGGTGCTCGGCGACGCCGGCACCCATCTCGGCGATTCCATGTACGACGGCACGATCTACGTGGGCGGCAAGATCGCCGGCCTGGGCGTCGACGCGGTCGAGGGCGAGATCACCGACCTCGATGTCCGGTGGCTCGAGCGCAAGCTCGCCGTCTACGGCCTCGAGGCGCCCGGCGGCGCCAGGAACATGACCAAGATCGTCAGCGGCAAGCAGCTCTGGAACTACGACAACCTCGAGCCCGCCGAGAAGAAGCTGGTGCTCTAGGCATGAAGAAGGTGACCCCGTCATGACCGCCGAAAGCGCGAAACCGAAGCGCAATCCGCACGTTCTCGGCCGGAGCTTCATGTTCCCGCCCGAGGTGATCGACGACATCCACATCAAGGCCGAGCTCGGCCGCTACCGGATGCGCGGCTTCTCGATCTTCAAGAAGATCCCGACCTGGGACGACCTGACCTTCCTGCCCGGCACGCTCACCCGCTTCGTGATCGAGGGCTACCGCGAGAAGTGCGAGACCAAGACCGTGATCGGCCCCAAGGCCAAGCGCCCGCTCGAGCTCGACATCCCGATCTACGTGACCGGCATGAGCTTCGGCGCGCTCAGCTACGAGGCCAAGATCGCGCTCGCCCGCGGCGCCACCATGGCCGGCACCGCGACCTGCTCGGGCGAGGGCGGCATGATCCCCGACGAGCGCCGCTATTCGTCCAAGTGGCTGTACCAGTGCATCCAGTCGCGCTACGGCTTCAACCCGCATCACCTGCGGCTCGCCGATGCTTGCGAGTTCTTCATCGGCCAGGGCTGCAAGGTCGGCCTCGGCGGCCACCTGATGGGCCAGAAAGTGACCGACCAGGTGGCCGAGATGCGCTCGCTGCCGGCCGGCATCGATCAGCGCTCGCCGGCGCGCCACCCCGACTGGCTCGGCCCCGACGATCTCGCCCTCAAGATCGCGGAGATCCGCGAGGCGACCAACGGGGAAATCCCGATCCAGCTCAAGCTGGGCGCGGCGCGGGTCTACGACGACGTGCGCATGGCCGCCAAGACCGGCCCGGACAGCATCTACATAGACGGCATGGAGGGCGGCACCGGCGCCGGCCCGCATCTGGCCACCGAGGAGACCGGCGTGCCCGGCATCGCCGCCATCCGCCAGGCGCGCAAGGCGCTCGACGACGTCGGCAAGACCGGCGAGATCTCGCTGGTCTACGCCGGCGGCATCCGCAACGGCGGCGACGTCGCCAAGGCCCTGGCCTTGGGCGCCGACGCGGTCGCCGTCGGCCACTCGGTGATGATGGCGCTCAACTGCAACAAGGACATCCCCGAGGCCGACTACCAGGCCGAGGTCGGGGTCGAGGCCGGCTACTGCTACCACTGCCATACCGGGCGCTGCCCGGTCGGTGTCGCGACCCAGGACCCCGAGCTGCGCAAGCGCCTGGACCCGGACAGCGCCGCCGAGCGGGTCTACAACTTCCTGCACACCCTCACCATCGAGTGCCAGATGCTGGCGCGCGCCTGCGGCAAGACCAACGTGCATTCCCTCGAGCCGGAGGACCTGGCGGCGCTGACCATGGAGGCCTCGGCGCTGGCCATGGTGCCACTCGCCGGTACGCAGCACACCGTCGGCCGGCCCGACATGACGCGCTATTAGGCGGCGGCCATGGCCGAGGAAAAGGATGTCGACCGCTACCTGAAGACCGACGGCCTCGACAGCGAGCGCGAGAAGGAGATCGGCCAGCACATCGGCTACCGCTACGACGTCAACCTGGTGCCCGACTACGCGCGCCTGACGCCGTTCCTCGAGCGGTACATGGCGTTCATGGGCTGGGACGACCTGAATTGGCTCGAGGACGTGCACATGGGCTACGAGGAGGGCCAGCCGGCGGTCTTCGACCGCAACATCAACGGCTGGGTGAGCGTGCCCGAGGGCATGGCGCTGCCCGGCAACCAGCAGGACCGCGACATGATCGCGCGCGAGCTGCTGATCAAGTTCCAGATGTCCGAGCGCCACCCCCTCATCCAGCTCAACAAGGCCTACCGGAAGTTCTAAAAAAGGGGACATTCTACTTTATTTCGCTGTTTCAGTATTGTTTTCAATAGGTTGCAGGATTTTCGCCGTTGCCACCCCGCGCACCGCGAGTCGCTCGTTTTGCCGTCGTGGGGGCCCCCGCGGGAGCGCGCGTGGGTTTCGTCGAGAAAAACCCTTACGGAAACCGACCGTGTTTGGGTGATACTGGATAACTATTTGATATTAAACAATAATCGCTCGATTAAAGTAGAATGTCCCCTTTTTTCGCCGCGCCGTTAACCGGGTGGCGGCCCGACCTCAGCTTTAAGCCTCCGTAATTTTCTGCCGTATAGACTCCTCGTAGTAGGGAGGTTTGGCACCCCCGAGGAGGCTTGTCCGTCGCATGAACCGTTCCACCATCGCCCTCGAGCTCCGCGGCCTGGTCAAGCATTTCGACCGGCCGGCGGTCGACGGCCTCGACCTGTCGGTCCGCGCGGGCCAGTTCTACGCCCTCCTCGGACCCAACGGGGCCGGCAAGACCACCACCCTGCGCATCGTCGCCGGGCTGTTGCGGCCCGACGCCGGCGCCGTCTCGGTGCTCGGCATCGACGCGCTTGCCGAGCCCATCGCGGCCAAGCGGCTGATCGCCTGGGTCTCCGACGAGCCGATGATCTACGACAAGCTGACGCCCTTCGAGTATCTGGAATTCGTCGCCGGGCTGTGGAGCATGGACGCAGGCACCGCCGAAGCCCGGGCGCGCGAGCTGATCGAGTGGCTCGGCCTCGCGCCCCACGCCCACGAGCGCTGCCAGAGCTTTTCCAAGGGCATGCGCCAAAAGGTGGCGCTGGCGGGCGCGCTGGTGCACGAGCCGCGGCTGCTCATCCTCGACGAGCCCCTGACCGGCCTCGACGCCGGCGCGGCGCGGCAGGTGAAGGACGTGCTCACGGCGCGGGTTCGCGGCGGCGCCACGGTCATCATGACCACCCATATTCTCGAGGTCGCGGAGCGCATGGCCGAACGCATCGGCATCATCGACAAGGGGCGTCTCATCGCCGAGGGCACCCTCGACGAGCTGCGCCGCCAGGCCGGCCGGGCCGGCAGCTCCCTGGAGGACGTCTTCCTCGACCTGGTCGCCAAGCAGAGTAACGCCGCATGAGCCAACCGGCGACCTTGACCTGGTTCGCCCGCCACGAGTTCAACCTGATGTGGCGCGACTGGGTTTCCTTGATGACCGCGGGCAAGCGCGGCCGCGAGCCGATACTGGCCGGCGTGGCCGTGGTCTTCGCGGTCCTGGTGCATCTCCTGGCCTACTTTCTCATCGCCCCCCTGGCGCGCGCCGGCATAGCGCCGGACAAGACCACGCTGGTCGTCTTGACCGGCGGCGCCTTCCTGTCCTGCTCGCTGATGCTGTCGCAGGCGATGGAATCGGTGACCCGCGCCTTTTACGCGCGCGCCGACCTGGATCTCATCCTGTCTTCGCCGGCCTCCGCGCGCCGTGTCTTCGCCGTGCGCATGGCGACGATCGCGCTGTCGACCACGCTGCTGACCACGGTCCTTGCCGGGCCCTTCATCAACACTCTGGCGTTTTACGATGGGCCGCGGTGGCTCGCCGCCTACGGCGTGCTCCTGGCGCTGGGCGCGCTTTCGACCGCCTTGGCCATCGCGGTGACGGTCGCCTTGTTCCGCGGCCTGGGGCCCAAGCGGACGCGCTTGATCTCTCAGATCGTCTCGGCCGTGGTCGGCGCCGGCTTCGTGATCGGGGTGCAGGCGGCGGCGATCGTCTCGACCGGAAGCTTTTCGCGGCTTGCCTTCCTGCGCTCGGAAGACCTGGTCGCGCGCGCGCCCGAGGCGGCCCACCTGATCTGGTGGCCGGCCCGTGCCGCCATGGGCGACCTGGGTGCGCTCGCCGCGGCGCTCGGGGTCGGCCTGGGCGTGCTGTTCCTGGTGATCGCGGTCTTCTCGCCCAACTTCGGGGATCATGTCGTCGCGGCCTCCGGCGTCGTCTACGAAGGCCGGAAAAAGCACCGCCGCCGGACAGCCTTCCGTCCGGCCTCGACCCGGCACGCCCTGCGCCGCAAGGAATGGACGCTGCTGCGCCGCGACCCCTGGCTGATGTCGCAGACGCTGATGCAGATCCTCTATCTCCTGCCGCCGGCCCTGCTTCTGTGGCGCAACTTCGGCGACGACCTGGGGGGCCTGCTGATCCTGGTGCCGGTCATCGTCATGGCCTCGGGCCAACTGGCCGGCGGGCTCGCCTGGCTCGCCGTCTCCGGCGAGGACGCGCCCGACCTGGTGGCCGCCGCGCCGATCCCGGCGCGCGCCGTCCTCGCGGCCAAGATCGAAGCGGTCCTGGGCGCCGTCGCCCTGGTGGTCGCGCCGCTCATCCTCGCCCTTGCGCTTGCCGCACCGAAGATCGCCGCCGTCGCGGCGCTTGGGGTGGCCGTGTCCGCGGCCTCGGGGGCGATGATTCAAATCTGGTTCCGGGCCCAGGCGAAGCGCAGCAACTTCCGCCGCCGCCAGGTCTCGTCGCGGGTCGCGACCGTGGCCGAGGCGCTGTCGTCCATTCTCTGGGCCGGCACGGCGGTCCTGGCGGCCGCGGGCTCCTGGTTCGCCGCCGCCACGGCGCTGCTCGCCCTCCTGACGCTCGCCGCCACCTGGGCCATCCGGCCACGCCGGAAAAAAGGGGACATTCTACTTTAATTCAATCTTTTTCCTTATATTTCATCATCTTAATAGAGAGTCCCGGACGCGCCGCATCAGGCGCCGCGCTTTTCCTTGGCCTCCTCCAGCTCCGCGCCCAAGGCCCGGGCCGGCGCCTCGATGAGGTCGATGAAGACCTCGTGGACCTCGGCCGCGGTCGCGATCAGGGTCTCGCGCAGGCGCGCGAAGTCGGCCATGCCGGCGGCGCGGGCGAGGGAAGCCTTGAGGCCCTCGGTGCCGCCGTCGGCGTCGAAGGCGGGGGCCGCGGTCAGGCGCAGCATGCCCTGGACCTGGCGCACCAGGCGCGTCGCCTCGATCAGGCGCCGGGCCAGCGCGGGGCCAAGCAGCCCGGCCTCGGCCAGCTTGGCGAAGACCGCCTGGGTCGAGGCGTCGATGATCTGCGGGTGGTCGTGGGCGTGGCGCAGCAACAGGTACTGGGCCAGGAACTCGAGGTCGGTCAGGCCGCCGCGCAGGAACTTGACGCTCCAGATCGTCTCGGCCGGGTGCTCGCGCTCGATGCGGGCGCGCATCTCGGCGACGTCGATCAACAGCTTGTCCGGGTCGTGCGGGGCGGTCAGCACCGCGCCGATGGCGGCCTCGATGCGCGCGCCCAGGTCCGGGTCGCCGGCGACCACGCGGGCGCGGCTCAGCGCCATGTGCTCCCAGGTCCAGGAGTCGGCCTGGTAATAGCGGCGCCAGCCGGCCAGCGTGGTCGCGATCGGCCCCTTGTTGCCGGAGGGCCGGAGGCGCATGTCGATGTCGTAGAGCCGGCCTTCGGGGGTGAGCGCGCTCAGCGCGTTGATGTAGCGCTGGGCGAAGCGCGCGAAATACTGGCTCGCGGGCAGCGGCTTGGCGCCGTCCGAGCGATCGGCGCCCTCGGCCGTCTCGTAGATGAAGATCAGGTCGAGGTCGGAGGCGACCGTCATCTCGCGCGCCCCCAGCTTGCCCATGGCGAGCACCGCCAGGCCCGGCCCGGCGATGCGCCCGTGGGCGCGGGCGAGCTCGTCGAGCACCGGCGGATAGAGGCCGGCGAGCACCGTGTCCGCGATGTCGCTCAGCGCCCGCCCGGCCTCGTCCATGTCGCTCTCGTGGCGCAGGATGTGGACGCCGGCCTGGAAGCGCCGGTCGTTGGCCCAGCGGCGCGCCAGGTCGAGCACGTCCTGGAAGTCGCGCGCCTGGACGAGCGCGGCGTCCAGCTCCTCGCCCAGCGCCGCGCGCCCGGGGATGGGGTCGAAGAAGCCGAGCGAGAGCACGGCGTCCAAGAGCGCCGGGTTGCGGCTCAGGCGCTCGGCCAGCGCCGGGGCGCCGCCCATGATTTCGGCCAGCATGTCGAGCAGCCGCGGATTGGCGTAGAGCATGGAGAACAACTGCACCCCGGCCGGCAGGCCGGCCAGAAACTCGTCGAACTTGGCGAGCGCGAGATCGGGCTGCGTGGTCTTGCCGAGCGCCTCCAACAGCGTCGGCATGAGTTCGGTCAAGAGCTCGCGGGCCCGCGTCGAGCGGGTCGCCCGGTGCCGGCCGTGGTGCCAGGCGCGCACCAGGTTGAAGACCTTGGTCCCCTCGCGGAAGCCGAGCGCTTGAAGCGTCGCCAGCGTGCCCGGCTCCGGCTCGCCGCCGGTGAACACCAGGTTGCCGCCGGGCGAGAGCGCCGGCGCCGCCTCGAACAATTCGGCGTAGTGGTCCTCGACCGTGCCCAGCGTGGCGAGCAGGGCGGCGCGGAACGCGGCCGCGCCGTCGTAACCCATGAAGGCGGCGATGCGCGCGATGCCCGGCTCGTCGTCGGGCAGGCGCTGGGTCTGGCGGTCGTCGACCATCTGCAGGCGGTGCTCGAGGCGGCGCAGGAACCGGTAGCACGCGCTCAAGGCGTCCGCGGCGCCGGCGTCGATGTGCCCGGCCGCCGCCAGCGCCGCCAGCGCCTCGATGGTTCCGGCGCAGCGCAGGCGCGGCTCGCGCCCGCCCCAGATCAGCTGCTGGGTCTGGGCGAACAGCTCGATCTCGCGGATGCCGCCGCGCCCCAGCTTGATGTCGTGGCCGCGCACCGCGATCTTGGCGCCGCCCTTGTGGACGTGGATCTGGCGCTTGATCGAATGGATGTCCTGGATCGCCCAGAAGTCCAGGTGCTTGCGCCAGATGAAGGGCCGCAGCTCGTCGAGGAAGCGGGCCCCCATCTCCAGGTCGCCGGCGGCGGGGCGCGCCTTGATCATGGCGGCGCGCTCCCAGTTCTGGCCCATGCTCTCGTAATAGGTGAGCGCCGCGGTGACCGAGATCGCCAACGGCATGGCGCCGGGATCGGGCCTGAGCCGCAGGTCGGTGCGGAACACGTAGCCCTCGGCGGTGCGCTCCTCCAGGAGGCGCACCAGGTCCCGGGTCATGCGCACGAAGCCCTCCTGCGGTCCCCGGTCGTCCAGGTAACGCGCCCGATCCGGGTCGTACAGCAGGATCAGGTCGATGTCCGAGGAGTAGTTGAGCTCGTGCGCGCCCAGCTTGCCCATGGCGAGCACCACGTAGCCGCAGTCCCGCTCCGGCGTCTCGGGCCGGGCGAGCGCCAGCTCGCCGCGCTCGGCCGCGCGCCGGAGCAGATGGCAGAGCGCGGCGGAAAGCGCGGCGTCGGCGAAACCGGACAGCGCCTCGGTGACCCGCTCGACGCTCCAGGTGCCGGTGATGTCCGCCACGGCGACCAGCAGCGCCGCCTGCCGGCGGGTCCGGCGCAGCCCGGCCATGAGGCGGTCGCGCTCGGTTTCCAGAGAAAGTTCGTCCTTGAGCCGCGCCATGACTTCGCTTAGGACGGCATCCGGCCCGCGGGTGAGAATCCGGGCCAAACATCCCATATCCGAAAGAGCGCAATGGGTGAGAAACGGAGAGTTGGCGAAGATCGCCTCGAGAAGGCGGCGGCCGGCCGGATCGTCGGGCAGACGGCCGGTGAAGCGGGCGAGGTCCGGATCCTCGATCTTTGCGCTGCGTTCGGCCCAGTTTTCCAGTCCCGCGGCGGCGCGCGCAGCGTCGCCCACCCTGGGTAGGCGGTCCGGTGAATCGCGAAAAAAGAGTTCCATCATGGCGTGCCGTCCGGTCCGGCGGCACACTGCGAGAGCCCGGCCCCAGGGTCAAGAGCGGCCGGGGGTGCGGGCCGGAGCGAACGAAACGGAAGATACACTAGCGAGATGATTGCAAAATCTTCGCGTATCGCCCTCGAGGTCGTGGCCGGCACCCTGGCGGTGCTGGTCCTTTTGGTACTGGTGGCGCTCTGGCGTCTGTCGAGCGGCCCGGTCCAGCTCGACTTCCTCACGCCCCGGATCGAGGCGGCCCTCGCCGACTGGCAAAACGGCCTTTCGGTCCAGATCGGGAGCACCCAGTTGACCTGGGCCGGCGAGCGGCGGTCGATCGAGATTCATACCCGCGACCTGCGCATCCGCGACCGCGAGGGCGTCACCGTCGCGGCGCTGCCCGACGTGGTGATCCGGCTCAGCCTGCGCGCCCTCGTCCAGGGCATCATCGCGCCGACCGCCATCGAGGTGATCGGCGCCCGGCTCAACCTGGTGCGCGAGTCCGACGGAAAATTCCGGATCGAGCGCGCGCTCGCCGGAGTCGAGGCGGGCCCCGCGGAGGCCGATTTCTCGCGGGTCCTGCCCACGGTGATCGAAGATCTCATGTCGAAGCCCGCGGTCGACCGGCCGCTCACTTTCCTGACCACGTTTCGGATCGTGAGCGGACGGGTCACGGTCGACGACCGGAAGCTCCGGCGCGTCTGGGAAGCGCCGTTCGCCGACATCGAGCTGCGCCGCGATTCGGCGGGGCTGGCCGGGAAGGTCGCGCTGACCGTCGACCTGGGCGAGACCCAGACCAAGGTGAGCGGCGGCTTCCTCTTCGACAGGGGAACCGACCGGATCGACCTGAGCGGCAGCTTCACCGACCTGGACAGCGAGGCTCTGATCTCACTGGTGCCGGCGCTCGAGGCCTTCGCCGGGCTTGCCATATCGCTCGACGGGTCGCTGTCCGCCTCGCTCGCCGTGGACGGTACGGTGGATTCCCTGCACTTCGAGCTGACGGGCGCCGACGGCGCGCTCGAGCTGCCGGGAGTCTTCGCCGCGCCCGTGGCGTTGCGCGAGGTCAAGCTGCTCGGCCAGGTGAGCGGCCCCGACCGCCGCATGGATCTCGAAACCATCCTTCATCTCGGCACGGCCGAGCGGCCGGGCCCGCGGATTTCCGGGACCGCGACCCTCACCGCCTCGGCGGCGGGCTTCGGCGGCGACCTCGCCGTCGAAGTCGAGGCCACCGCGACCGGCGTGTCGATGGCCGCGCTCGACCGCTATTGGCCCTTGGGAGCGGAGGGCGGCCGGCGCTGGACGTTGCTCAACGTGCCCCGGGGCACCGTCGACGAGATAACCCTGCGGACCGCCCTCAGCATCCCGGGCGGCCGGGCCGGCGACATGGAAATCGAACGGTTGGACGGCACGCTCCGCTATCACGACCTCGATATCTACTACCTGCGCCCGATGCCGCCGATCACCGGGGTCTCCGGAACCGCCGTCTTCGATGACCGCAACCTCACCTTCAGCACCCAGGGCGGGCGCTTGGCGGGATTGACCTTGGGGCCGGGGACCATCGAGATCACCAATCTGGATATCGCCAAGGAGGCGGTCCACATCGAACTGGACGTGACCGGTCCGCTGCGCGCCAGCCTCGAGCTCCTCGACCACGAACGCCTCAAGCTCATCCGCCGGCTCGGCATCGATCCCGCCGACATCGGCGGCATGGTCGCCGCGAAGGTGACGTTCGACTTCCCGATTTACGTGGATCCCACCCTCGACGACCTGGATGTGTCGGCCATCGTGGAGCTGGAGAGGGCCTCCGTGCGCGATTTCCTGTTCGGCCAGGACATCACCGAGGCGCGCCTGGCGCTCACCGTCGACAAGGCGGGCATAGCGGCCCACGGCCCGCTGCAACTCGGCGGCGTGCCGATCGACGCCGTTTGGAACGAATTCTTCACCGACGAGGCCCCGATTCGCACCCGGGTCGAGGCCCGGATCGCCCGCTTCGAGGAATCCGAACGCAGCGCCTTCGGCCTGGACTTCAGGCCTTTTTTGTACGGGCCGGTGTCGGCCGATATCACCTACACCGCCTCCGGCGCGGGGCGTGGCACCCTGCGCGCCGCGGTCGATCTCGAAAACGCCAGGTTGGTCCTCGAGCCGCTGATCTGGGAAAAGCCGGAGGGGCTGCCCGGGACGGCCGACCTGATCCTGCAGTTGGTCGAGAATCGCTTCGCGGAAATCGACCGGCTCGACATCAGCACCGAGACGCTGCGCGCCAGCGGCAGGGGGCGCTTCGACGATACCGGACGAAAGCTCGCGTCGCTCGCGCTCGACGATCTGGTGTTCGGCGACACGCGCCTGAGCGAGGTGACCGTCGACTGGCTCGGGGACGGGACCGCCGTGCGCATCGGCGGCGGCGTGCTCGACGCCCGGCCGTTTCTCGGCCGCGGCGGGACCGGGGACGCGGACACGCCGGAGCCGGAGCCCGCCGAGGACGAGGTCGACACCGAACCGGATGATCCCGCGCTCGACAGCGCCGCCGAGAACGAGCGGCCCAAGCGCAGGCCCGCGGCCCGGCGCGCGGCCCCGGCGAAACCGGCGGTCGAACCGAAACCCAAGCCGGCGCCGCGAAACTTTACCCCCTTCGCGCTGTCCGCCCCGCGATTGGATAGGATCATCTTCGGTCCCGACCGGTTTCTCGAGACGGTCGGGCTGGAGCTTCGACGCGGCCGGCGGGGCTGGCAGCGCATCGGGGTCGAGGCCCTGGTGCCGCGCGCGTTGTGGAGCCCGGAGCGGCCCCCCGGCAACGCCGGTCGGAGCCGGCGCAACGCAAACGGAGGGCCCGGCGAGGCGATATCCGGCGAAGACGACTCGCCCCAGGTGCTAAGCCAGGGCCAGGTGCAAAGCCCGGACCAGGGCCAAGCGCCGGAGCCGGCGCCGCGAAAGCTCAAGATCGACTTTCGCCCGGACGGCGACGACGGCTACGGCCTTACCATCGAGGCCAACGACGCGGGCGCCGTGCTGCGCGCGCTCGACATTCTCGACACCATCCAAGGCGGCCGGCTGGCGATCGTGGGACGCAGCGAGGGTCCCCTGCCTGCTTCGCCGCTCGAGGCGCGCATCGAGGCGCGCGACTACGTCGTCGTGGACGCGCCCTTGCTCGCGCGCCTGCTGACGGTCGCCTCGCTCACCGGAATCAGCGACCTGCTGAGCGGCAAAGGGGTCCGCTTCGAGCGACTGATCGGCGCATTCACGCTCGAGGACGGCACCCTGCGGACCGATCTGATCCGGGCCTATGGGGCCTCGCTCGGCCTGACGGCGAAGGGCGAGATCGACTTCGACAGCGCCCGGGTCGATCTGAAGGGGACCGTGGTTCCGGCGTATTCGCTGAACCGGGTCCTGGGAAAGATCCCGCTGCTCGGTTGGCTCTTGACCGGCGGCGAGGGCGAAGGGCTGCTCGCCGTCACCTACCATATGACCGGCGACCTGGGCGATCCCGAGGTCAGCGTCAATCCGCTGTCCGCGCTGACGCCCGGTTTCCTGCGCGGGCTGTTCAGCTTGATCGGCGAAAGCGGCGAAGATGACCCGCCGCGTGCCCTGCCCGAAAGGTCCGAGCCCTAACCGGGCTGGCCGCATACCAAGGAGCGTTTTGGGCGCCTACCTTTACGAGCAAAACTCGATAACAGCGGAACGGAGGCAATGTCCGGTGCCGGTCGGAGCGGACATCCCGACGCCGATGCTGTAGAGTCCGAGTTTGACCCACAGCGGAAGTCGAGGCTCACCAATTCGTAACACGCTATACCGAAGGCTTCAGCCATTTCGTCACCTCCATGACCGCTCCGGTTGCTTCCGGCTGGAGCGATGGCCGGGTGGGACTTGCACCCACTGGAAAAGCGCCGCCTTACCACGGCGCACACCCGAAGCCGACATTGGTACCCATCAGAATCGTTGGTAGACGATGCAGGTTTGTGCTTAAATCTGGATAGGCTAATCCGTCTCCAAGGTGGTATCTTTTGACCTGGCGATTGGAGGTGAGGGGCGTTGGTCAAAGAGAAGGTGAAACAGGTACTCCGCAGCACTGACGAACCGGAGGAAACAGCACGTACAGGTGAAGAAGCGCGTGAGAGTGCCGAACGCTACGCGCTGGTCGCCGAAGCGATCACCGAGGGCGTCTACGACTGGAACATTGCAAACGATACCTTGCACCTTTCTGTGCGTCTTTACACCATCCTCGGTCTTAGTCCCAGCTCGCTGCGCGCCGGTGACTGGAACGAGCATGTCCATCCAGATGACTTCCCGGCGTACCGCGCTGCCCTGATCCGGCACTTCAAGGCCGACACAGAGAGGTTTGACTGTGAGTACCGCATGCGCCGCGGTTCAGGCGATTTCATCTGGGTTGCCGACCGAGGTACCTGCGTGCGCGGTGAGGACGGCAGGGCAATGCGAATGGTGGGAGCGATCCGGGATATTACCGCGCGCAAGCGCGCTGAGGAGAAGTTAAGTGCAGCGCGTGATGAGGCGGAGAAGACCTGGCAAAAATTTCGCGACGCGATCGAATCGATCTCGGAGGGTATTGTCCTTTTCGATAAGAACGATCGGATCGTTATCTGCAATTCCAATTTCCAGCGCTATTTCGCCGATACGGCCGGCGAAGAAGTCGGTCATATAGTGAAGCCGGGAGTGTTATTTTGGGACCTCATACGTGCAGCCTATGACAAAGGTATGCTGCCGTTGATCGAGAATGAGGGTATCGACACCTACATCGAAAGACGGAAGGCAATGCGGAGAGAGCCTCAAGAGCCCATCGAGCAATTGCTCTCGGACGGTCGCTGGCTGCAGATAAACGAACACAAGACCGCCGATGATGGAATCGCGACGGTCTATACTGACATCACCGAGCTGAAGCAGCGCGAGGGCGATCTGGCGACCAAGACCGCGATGCTCGAATCTCTGTCGAACCAGCTATCCAAATACCTCTCGCCGCAGGTCTACGCCTCGATCTTCTCGGGCAAGCAGTCAGTCGAGATCGCCTCCAAGCGCAAAAAGCTGACCGTTTTCTTCTCCGACATCGCCGATTTCACGGGGACCACCGACAGCCTGGAGTCCGAGGAGCTGACCAACCTCCTGAACCACTATCTGACCGAGATGTCGAAGATCGCCCTCGACCACGGGGCGACGATCGACAAATACGTCGGCGACGCCATCATCGCGTTCTTCGGCGACCCGGAAACTCGCGGTGTCAAGGAGGATGCGAGAGCTTGCGTGAACATGGCGATCGCCATGCAGCGGCGCATGCGGGAACTCCGGTCCGAATGGCTGGACATGGGATTGGAGAGGCCGTTCGAGCTGCGCATCGGCATCAACACGGGCTTCTGCACGGTCGGCAACTTCGGCAGCGCGGAGCGCATGGACTACACCATCATCGGCAACGAGGTGAACCTCGCCGCCCGGCTCGAATCGCTCGCCGAGGTCGGCGGCATCCTCATGGCCCATGAGACCCATTCGCTGGTCAAGGACACGGTAATGGCCGAAGAAGGCGACACCCTAACTGTCAAGGGCTTCGCCAAGCCCGTTCGAACCTACGCGGTCGTGGGTCTCTATGACGATCTCGTAGATCAAGGTCGCATCATACGCAGGGACGAGGATGGCCTGACGCTGATCATCGACCGAAACAAGCTCACGAAAAAGAGCAAAGCCAGGGCGATCGAGGCCGTCGAGGATGTACTTTCGCAGCTGAAGGGCTGAGCGGACCACCGCGCCGAAATCTATGCAGCGACGCCCCGCTCGAATGACCGGTCTTGGCTAAAAACAGACATCCAGACGACCTCCTTCAATGTCTGCACTCGGCCCGAAAGCCGACCATCGCCCACTAGCCTCACGGGTACAGCGGGATCGCGGTCAGCTTGGATGGACCCAGGCTTTACACCGGGTTTTGGCAGACGGCGGAAACGACCTTTGGTATCACACGGCGCGCACCAGGGCGTGGCGCTTCTTGCCGGCCGAGAGCTTGATGACCCCGTCCGGGCCCAGGTCCGAGAGATCGACGGATCGGCCCTCGTCGTCGATCGCGGTGTCGTTGATGCGCCCGCCGCCGCCCTTGATCAGGCGCCGGGCCTCGCCGTTGCTCGCGGTCAATCCGCTCTGGCGCAGCAGTTCGTAAGCCGGGATTCCTTGCGCGAGCCGCGCCCGCGGCACCTCGATGGTCGGCAGCGCGTCGCCCAGGCCGCCCTCCTCGAAGGTCCGGCGCGCGGTCTCGGCCGCCGCTTCGGCCGCGGCCGGCCCGTGACAGAGCTCGGTCGCCGCGTCGGCGAGCCGCTTCTTGGCCTCGTTGATCTCGGCGCCCTGCAACGCTTCCAGGCGCGCGATCTCGTCGTCGGCAAGCTCGGTGAAGAGGCGCAGGAAGCGGCCGACGTCGGCGTCCTCGACGTTGCGCCAGTACTGCCAGTAGTCGTAGGCCGACAGCCGCTCCCGGTTGAGCCAGACGGCGCCCTTGGCGGTCTTGCCCATCTTGGCGCCCGAGGCGGTGGTAATCAGCGGCGAGGTCAGGCCGAACAGCGTCTTGCGGTCGAGCCGCCGGCCCAGATCGATGCCGCTCACGATGTTGCCCCACTGGTCCGAGCCGCCCATCTGCAGCACGCAATCGTAGCGGCGCGCCAATTCCAGGAAGTCGTAGGCCTGGAGCACCATGTAGTTGAACTCCAGAAAGCTCAGGTGATGCTCGCGCTCGAGGCGCAGCTTGACCGAGTCCAAGGCGAGCATCTGGTTGACCGAGAAGTGCCGGCCGTACTCGCGCAGGAAGGCGACGTAATTGAGGCCGTCCAGCCAGTCCGCGTTGTCGACCATGATCGCGTCGCCGGGCCCGTCGCCGAAGCTCAGGAAGCGCTCGAAGATGCGCTTGATCCCGGCCATGTTGCCGGCGATCTCGTCGTCGCTCAGGAGCCGGCGCGCTTCGTCCTTGCCCGAGGGGTCGCCGATCTTGCTCGTGCCCCCGCCCATGAGCACGATCGGCTTGTGGCCGGTCTTCTGGAGCCGGCGCAGCATCATGATCGGCACCAGGCTGCCCACGTGCAGCGAATCCGCGGTGCAGTCGAAGCCGATGTAAGCCGCGATCGGTCCCTTCACGGCCGCCGCGTCCAGGCCGTCGAGATCGGTGCACTGGTGCAGGTAGCCGCGGCGGGTGATGTCGCGCAGGAAATCCGAGCGGGGCTCAGGCATGTTCGTCCGAAGGTTCGTGACCGCACAGCGGCCGGCGGGAGGCGCCGCTTGCCGTGACCGGGCGGATTTATCACAATCGCCCCCGGTTCACAAACGACCCGTCCAATTACACGGCCACGACATCCATGACAGACACAAGCGACCGCTGGGCGCTGGGGTTGATGAGCGGCACCTCGCTCGATGGCATCGACGCGGCGCTGATCCGCGGCGACGGGCGCGCCCGCGTCGAGGCCGGGCCGCGCCTGACCCGGGCCTACGACGAGGCCTTCCGCGGCCGCCTGCGCGCCGTGCTCGGCGAAAAAGGACCGGTAGACGAGCTCGAACGCGAGTTGACCCTGAAACATGCCGAGGTGGTGCGGGACCTGCTGGCCGAGGC
>JACZVL010000245.1 GCA_022572685.1 Pseudomonadota bacterium | reverse complement strand
CATTGGAAATTATCCGAACCGATTCGGCGTTGCCGCCATGGATGAGATCATTCAGTCGAACCAACCAGGTGGTGACGCTTTTCCGAGCGCGCCCTCGGATGCGCCGCGCCAGGCCGTGAGCGCGGCCCGCTATGACATTCTCCTGGTCGATGCCTTCGAGTGGCTTGAGGAAGCCGAGGCGAATTCGATCCACGCGGTGGTGACCGATCCGCCTTATGGGCTGATCGAGTATTCTCCGGCGCAACTCGAGAAACGCCGAAACGGCCGCGGCGGCGTATGGCGCCTCCCACCGGCATTCGATGGCTGCCGGAGGCGCCCCTTGCCTCGGTTCACGGTCCTGACCGATCGCGACAGGGAAGCACTGGGAGATTTTTTTCGGCGCCTTGCCGAACCGCTCCTGCGGGTCCTGGTGCCCGGCGCCCATGTGTTCATCGCCACCAACCCCCTGGTTTCGCATCACGTCTACACGGCCTTCCTCGATGCCGGGTTCGAAAAGCGAGGAGAGATCATCCGTGCGGTTCAGACGCTGCGAGGTGGAGATCGCCCAAAGGGCGCCCACGAGGAATTCGACGATGTTTCCGTCATGCCGAGATCCTGTTGGGAGCCCTGGGGCCTATTCAGGAAGCCCTGCGAAGGGCGCGTCCAGGACAACCTCAGGAAGTGGGGCACGGGCGGACTCAGGAGATTGTCGGAAGCAGAGCCCTTCAAGGACCTGATCTATTCGTCTCCCGCGCGGGGCCGGGAACGCCAAG
This sequence comes from Pseudomonadota bacterium, assembly GCA_022572685.1. Classification (GTDB taxonomy): domain Bacteria; phylum Pseudomonadota; class Alphaproteobacteria; order Kiloniellales; family J153; genus JACZVL01. Next base: position 2,742 of record JACZVL010000245.1, on the reverse strand, counting down.
TGGCCGAACATCCTTCCCTGAAGCCGCAGCATTTCATGCGCCAAATTACGCGGGCGTCGCTGCCCCTCGGCAAGGGCGTGATTCTGGACCCCTTCATGGGATCGGGCTCGACGATCGCGGCGGCGACGGCTGCCGGGTTGAAAAGTATCGGCCTGGAAATCAATCCCGAATATTTCGAACTCGCGGCCGAGGCCATTCCGGAATTGGCGGAACTGCAAATAACGGACCCCATTCGAAATGGTGCAAAAAAGCGATTTCGATGAGACGGTGCCCTTGCCGAAGGGGCTCACCGTCACCGCGATTCGAAAGGCCATCGAATACATCGAACGGGAATTGGCGGACCTCATCGACGTGTACTTCGAGCAGGCTAACGTATTCAGTGCGCTCGTCGGGATATTCGGCACCAAGGCCTTGGACGCCAACAGCGTCTACGAGAAGCATCGGCACGCGGACACGGCTCAGCAAAGGTTCCCGGATCTGAAGCGGCGCGGTAGCGGCGATCCACCTGCTCCGGAAGACTCTTTGGAGTGCAAGGCCAGCAAGCGTCCCTGGGCGGTTCAGTCGCATTACGATCACCCGGGCTGGTACATCGTGTGGCGGTATCTGGTCGATCCCACCTGTTCCCTGGAAGCCGAACGGCCCATCATCGTGTGGCGAGTCGACGTGGTGTTTATCGAGAAAGATGACTGGAAGTACGAAGCTAGCCGCGCCGGTTCCGGAGGCGGCGGCCGAACTCACACCTTTGGGCTGCGCACACCGGCGACCAGGCTCAAGGGAAGCGCGATCTATCGCCGGTCGGATGTCATGGTGTCGGGCGGCAAAGCGATCCCGAGGAACGGCGATTGATCGAGATTCGGGCCGCGAACTCGCGTCGAAATGCGCATCGTCGGCGGCCGTCTTAGGGGGCGGCGGCTCGAGGCGCCGGGCGGCACGGCCCTGCGCCCGACCGCCGACCGCACCCGCGAGGCGCTGTTCAACATCCTGTGCCAGGGCAAGCTGGACTGGCGCCCCGACAGGAAACCAGCCGGCGCGGCGCCGGGGAGCAATCCGCTGGCCGGGGCGCGGGTGCTCGACGCCTTCGCCGGCACCGGCGCGCTCGGCCTCGAGGCGCTGTCGCGCGGGGCCGGCTTCGTCACCTTCATGGAGAACCAGGCGGCGGCGCTCGACGCCTGCCGCCATAACATCGACGCGCTCGGCGAGGCGGCCCAGACCGGGGCGGCCCAGACCGAACTGCTGCGCGGCGACGTGTTGCGCCCGCCGAAGGTCGTGGCGCCCTGCGAGCTGGTGCTGATGGACCCGCCCTACAACCAGGACCTGGCGCCGCCCGCGCTCGCCGCGCTGCGGGCGGCCGGCTGGCTGGCGCCCGGCGCGCTGGCCACGGTCGAGCTGATGGCCCAGGAACCCTTCACCCCGCCCGAGGGCTTCGAGACCCTCGACGAGCGCAGATACGGCAAGGCAAGACTGGTGTTCCTGCGCGCGCCGCGGTGACGGTGAGTGGCGGCCGCTACTCGATCAGGTGGTGCTTGCCGATCGGGGTGACGGTGCTGGCCTGGGGGCCTTCGGCGCTTTCGCCCTCGGCGACGGTGACCCGGACCTCGTGGCCGACCTCGAGCTGGTCGAAGCCACTGCCGACCACGCTGTTCCGGTGGAAATAAATCTCGCGCCCGTCCGACATCTCGACGAAGCCGTAACCCTCGTAGGGGAACAGGCGCGCGACCTTGCCGTGGGGCGGCACCTGGTGGCTCTTGACGTCGCCACGGACCTTGCGGGCGTGGTCCTCGAGCCGCCGGGAGGCGGCGTTGAAGGCATCGCGCACCGCCACGTAGATGTCCTCGTGGGCGTGGTTCTTGGGCCCGGCGTGGTTGATCACGATCTCCTTGCCGGGCACGCCGATATCGATGCGCACCTGGTAGAGCTTGCCCTTGTGGTGGCGCCGGTGCGGCGATTCGACGACCACGCGGCAAGAAATGATGCGGTCGAAAAATTTCTCCAGTTTTTCGGCCTTTTCCCGGACGTTGGCCTCGACGGACTCGGAGGGATCCATGTTGCGGAAGGTGACCTGTACCGGGATCTGCATCGTGGGTCCTCGCTCGCGCGCAGCTCGCTCGCGCGCAGTAGGTGACTAACGCCGTCCGAACAGTTTCTCGATGTCGGCCAGCTTGAGCTCCACGTAGGTCGGGCGGCCGTGGTTGCACTGGCCCGAATGGGGCGTCGCCTCCATCTCCCGCAGCAGCGCGTTCATCTCCTCGAGATTGAGCTGGCGGCCGGCGCGCACCGAGCCGTGGCAGGCCATGGTGCTGCACACCGCCTCCAGGCGCTCGCGCAGCGCCAGCGTCTCGCCCAGCTCCGCCAGCTCGTCGGCCAGGTCGCGCAGCAGGCCCTGGATGTCGACCTCGCCGAGCAGCGCCGGGACCTCGCGCGCGACCACCGCGCCCGGACCGAACGGCTCGATCGCCAGGCCGAGCTCGGCCAGCTCCCCGGCGCGCGCCACCAGGCGCTCGGCGGCCGGCTGGTCCAGCTCCACGACCTCGGGAATCAGCAGGATCTGGCGCGCCACGCCGCCCTCGGCGAGCTGGCGCTTCATGCGCTCGTAGACCAGGCGCTCGTGGGCCGCGTGCTGGTCGACGATGACGATGCCGTCGGCGGTCTGAGCCACCACGTAGGTGCCGTGGAGCTGGGCCCGGGCGGCGCCGAGCGGGTAGGCATGAGGGTCGGCCGGCGCCGCCCCCGGGGCGCTATCCG
>JACZVL010000003.1 GCA_022572685.1 Pseudomonadota bacterium | reverse complement strand
CGTATTCCCCGGCCGCTCCGACCGCCACCGCCTCGGGGGCCTCGGGGGCCGCTACCGCTTCGGTCTCGAATTCGGCGGGCAGGGTGATCTCGAGGATCTCGACGTCGTCGGAGTGGGCGATCTCGACGTGGCGGATGCCCGGGGGCTGGTGCACGCAGGCGCCGGCCTCGAGCAGGACCTCGCCGACCCCGTCGTAGTCGAACCGGACCCAGCCCTTGAGAACGTAGACCAGTTGCACGTCGAGGCCGTGCCGGTGCCAGCCGGTGCCGCCGTGACCGGCGCCCGGCTTGGCCCGAATCACGTGGGCGCCGACCCGGCCGCCGGTCGCCGCCTTGATGCCGAGGTCGCGGTACTCGAAGAAGGCGCGCAGACCTTCGCTCTCGAACACCGCGTCCCTCAGATGAGAGACCGAGAAATCCGCCTGGTGCCGCGCCGCCTGACCCTTGGCCATGGAGTTCGCCCTCCCGCTTCATGAGACTCGCGATCCGATGCCGCCTCGGCCGGGAAGATTAGCACAAAGCGGCCCCCGGGGAAGGCGCGCAGCCGACAAATTCTCCGGCAGCCCCGGTTGCCACCCGAATATCAACATAATTCGAATAAAAATCACCTCAAATTCATTACGACATTGGATACAGAATAAACCGGAACCGCTCTCGCCACGGCAAAGCTCAACGGGATCGAGCCCTACGCCTACCTGAAAGACGTGCTCGAGCGCATGACGCACGGCCATCCCACCAACCGTGTCGACGATCTCCGGCCTTGGAACCGGATAGCCTCAAACGTCGAAACTTGACCGACGTGCGAGAAATGGACGCTTACCCATGGGGCGGCGAGGGTATGGCGCCATCGTCGCAGTCAACCACCGATGGAGAGCCCGATGCCCCGGGCGTCGCCCTATGCCTTCAGAATCTCCACCTGGCAAGGGTATTCTCCCTGTTTCAGCAGGCGGTTCAGGCGCAGGTCCGCGAAGTTTTCCGGGACGAACACGACCCCGTCGGGGAAGCGCTTGTTGAACCTGAGCCGCGCCCTCGCTTCACCGTGACGGGACCTGACGATAACGGAAGCCTGCTCCGAAAGACCTAGCTGGCGGCCGTCGCGCGGGCTCATTTCCACGTAGGGCTCGGCCGAAAGCGTTTCCAGGATGGCGGAATGCCGGGAAAGGTACCCGGAATGGAACATGCAATCACCGGTGACCAACGCGAATCCCCTGGATTCTCTCGGGGTCGGGACGGGCGGATCGTCCGGATCATCTTGCGCGGCGTTCTCTGTCGGCACCGTAAACGCGCCGGCGCCGTCGAATGCCTCGAATCCGAGCCCCCGATAGGACGGAACCAACCGCGTGATTTCCGCAAAGACTTGCTCCGCCGCGGTGGGGCCCAGGTCGCGGCCCAGGGCTGAAGCAATGGAACCGAAAATTTCCACGTTGCGCATGGCCTCGAAGGCCGGCGGTCGAATCTCGCGCCCCCTTTGCACCTTGCCCTCGTTGTTGGTGAAGGTGCCCGGTTCCTCGACGAAATTGGCGGCGGGAAGAACCACGTCGGCCAGGCCAGCGGTTTCGGAAAGGTAGGCGTCCTGGACGACGAGGAGACCAACTTTCGAAAGGGCGCTCTCCACCAGCGCGCCGTCCGGATAAGATAAAATGGGATCGCTGCCCAGGACGTAGAGCACCTCCATCTCCCCCGCCTCGCACTGGGCCAGCATCCGCCCGAAGTCCGCGCCCGGTTCGGAGGGGAGAGACGTTCCCCACGCTTGCTCGAAGACAGCACGGCTCTGGCCATCATCGACGGGCCGCCAGCCCGGAAGCATGTTGGGAAGCCCGCCCAGCTCCCAGGCGCCCATCTGGTTGGGCCGATCGAAGAGAAACTGCACGCCGACCCGTTTTCCCAGGGTCTCCAGGACCCGGCCAAGTTTGCGCAGCCACCTCAAGGCCGCCGCCGCCTCCTGGGCGCGCAGCAGGTCGGTGCCGATCAGCACGGTAACCGTCCGCGCGGCCGCGAGGGCGGGGATCGCGCCGGCCAGGAATTCCTGCCATGCCGGCGTCGCGGGAACCGCCGTCTCCGTACGATCTGTCTCCTGGGCATCGCCGTCGGGACAGGCTGTCGGCAACGATTTTTCCGTCGCGGCGTCCTCGACCAGCCCGTCCAAGAGCGCCGCGAACAGGCCGGCTTCCCCGCCGGGGAGCAGGCGCAAGAACCCGGCGCCCTCGGCGTCGAGCCTGGAGGGTCGTGCCGAGACGATGAACAGCTTGTTCCGCCGCTTCCGCACGGCGCCCCGCACCAGGTAATCGGTCACCGGGTTGTCATCGGTCACGTTGGAGCCGACGACGAGGATGCAGTCGGCTTCGAGGACGTCCTGGAGGGGGCGTCTGGCGTAGAGCCCGTCGAACATCGCAGGCAGAGCCTCGTAGAGGCCGGGCGCGGCCGGGCCCGACGACGCCCAGCGGCTCGAGGAGTCGATGCTGTTGGTCCGAAAGACCGACCGCATCAGCTTTTGGAACAGGTAGAGGGTCTCGTTGCTCAGCCGCGGCGAGGCAAGTCCGCCGATCCGGGCGCCGCCCTCTTCGACGGCACCCCTGACCCGCTCGACGAGGTATCCGACCGCGTCCTCCCAGGACACGGCGACGAGGTTCCCGTTCCTTCGAACCATCGGCTGCCTGATTCGATGTTTACTGTCGATGATGTCGAAGCCGAACCTTCCCTTCACGCAAAGGGTTTCCCCGTTCACCCCGGTCTCGTATTTGGAGCGCACCCTGGCGAGATGGCCGTCGCGCATTCCGACCGTGAGCTGACAACCGGTACCGCAATAGTGGCAAACGGTGTCGGTCTCGGTGAGGTCCCAGGGTCTCGCCTTGTAGCGGTAGGGAGCGCTCATCAGCGCTCCGACCGGGCATACCTCGATGCAGTTCCCACAGTGGTCGCAACCGGCAAGGCTATTCTCGAAGCCGGTCACCTCGGTATCCATGCCCTTCTCGATGGTCCCGAGCGCCACGGCCCCCACCACCTCATCGCATATCCTGACGCAACGCTGACACTGGATACAGCGGTTGGCATTGAAGACGATGACCGGGTTCAGCAGGACGTCCTCGGTTCGGAACACCCGCTTCTCATCGCGAAATCGGCTCTCCCCCGCTCCGTAGGCGAAGACCTGGTCCTGGAGTTCGCATTCCCCCGCCTTGTCGCAGATCGGGCAATCGAGGGGATGGTTGGCCAGCAGCATTTCGAGCATGGATTCCCGGGTCTGCGCGACCAGGGACGTGTCCGTCCTCACCGTCATGCCGTCCGCCACCGGCGTGGCGCAGGCGGGTTGCAGCTTTTTTTGGCCCTCGATCTCGATCAGGCACATCCGGCACGACGCCAATGGCGTCAGCCGTTCCTGATAACAAAAGGTGGGAATCGAAATGCCCTGATCCTGCGCCGCCACGAGGATCAAGGTGCCGTCGGCGACCTCGAGTTCATTCCCGTCGATGGTAAGGATGGCCATGGCGATTCCGCGCTCCTGTGTTTCGGCCCGCCGTCAGTGGAACGGACACCGCCCGTCTTCGATGTGACGAACGAACTCGTCCCGGAAATGCTTGAGCGCCGCGCTCAGCGCCCAGGCCGCGCCATCGCCCAGGGCGCAGAACGAGTTGCCGAAGATGCTGCCGCACAGGCGTTCGAGCTGGTCCAAGTCCTCATGTTTTCCCCGACCGTCTTCCAGGCGGCGCAGGATTTTGACCGCCCAGTCCAACCCTTCCCTGCAGGGGGTGCATTTGCCGCAGGATTCGTGATTGAAGAACTCGGTGATCCGTTTGGCGACCCGCACCACGCAGGCCGTCTCGTCCAATACGATCACCCCGGCCGATCCCAGCATGGTGTCGATGGCGGCGAGCGAGTCGAAGTCCATGGCGACGTCGAGCCCGCTTTCCGGGATCATCGGCGCCGAGACGCCGCCAGGGATGACCGCCTTGATCCTGCCGCCGGAGCGCGGTCCTCCGCCATGGTCCTCGACGAGCTCCCTGAGCGATATGCCCATGGGCAGCTCGTACAGCCCGGGTTTTCGCACGTGGCCGCTCAGGCAGTAGAGCTTGGGCCCGGGGCTTCGCTCGGGTCCGATACCGCGGAACCATTCTGCGCCGCGCTGGACGATGTGGGGCAGGCAGGCCAGGGTTTCGACGTTGTTGATGACGGTCGGACAGCCATACAGCCCTTCGACCACGGGGAATGGCGGCTTCAACTTGGGCTGTGCCCGGCGTCCCTCGACGGATTCGAGCAGCGCCGTCTCCTCGCCGCAGATGTAGGCGCCCGCCCCACAATGCACGAACATTTCGAGATTGAAATCCGTGCCCAGAATACGCTCGCCCAGGTATCCCTTCCGATAGGCCTCCTTTAGGGCCGCCTCGGTCCTTTCGATGCTCAGGACGTATTCGCCCCGGATGTAAATGTAAGCCTTTTGCGCGCCGATGGCATAGGCGCCGATCACCATGCCTTCGATCATCTGGTGGGGATCCTTTTCCATGATCACCCGGTCCTTGAAGGTGCCCGGCTCGCTCTCGTCGGCGTTGCAGCAGAGATACTTCTCCAATGCCGGGTCCTTCGGCACGAAGCCCCACTTGACACCGGTCGGAAAACCGGCGCCTCCGCGACCCCGCAGGTTGGAATCCTTGACCAGTTGAATCAGCTCGTCGGGGCTGTACTCATGCAACACGGTGGCCAACGCCCGGTATCCGCCCGCGGCCTCATAGGCCCCGATTCCATGGGCGTTCGGGATTTCCGCGTTCTTCAACAAGACCTTGTCGAACATGCCGGTACACCATCGCTGGTCCGCAGCCGCGGTTATTCCCCGACCGCACCCCTCAAATTCTCGAGGATTTCGTCAATCCGCCGCTCGCTCAGGTTTTCGTGAAAGGCGTAATTCACCTGCATGACTGGCGCCGTGTCGCAGGAGCCCAAGCACTCCGCGGTGGACAGCGTGAACAGCCCGTCGGGGGTCGTATCGCCGCGTTCGATCCCCAGCCTGCTTTCCAAATGGGCAACGATGCCCTCCGCCTCCAGGAGGAGGCAGGAGATGTTTGTACAAACCTGGATGTGGAACGTTCCGACGGGCTCGGTATGAAACATGTCGTAGAAGGTCGCGAGTTCGTAAACCCAGATTTCGGGCACGTCGAGAATGTCCGCGACCTCCAGCAACACCTCCCCGGAGAGCTGGGCGTGTTCCGCCTGGGCGAGATAGAGAGCCGGCATGATCGCCGAGCGCCGATTCGGGTATCGCCCGGCGACCTCCTCGATCTTGTCCCTCAGGCCCGTTGCCATGATTTATGTCCCCGAAGCGGTGGTCATTTGTCGACCTCGGCAATGACAGGATCCAGGCTTCCCAGCATCGCGATCACGTCGGCGAGATAGTTCATATTGGTCGCGCGCCCCAGCAGCGCCTGGAGGTTGACGAACGACGGGGCTCTCACTTTCATCCGGCAGGGTTTCTCGCTGCCATCGCTGATAATGTAGAAGCCCAACTCACCCTTCGGGGCTTCGATGCTCACGTAGACCTCACCCGCGGGCACCTTGAAGCCGAAGGCGGACAGCTCGAAATGTTGGATGTGGGTCTCCATCGAGCACCGAAGCACGTTCTTGTCCACCGGGAAGGCCACGGTGGGCATATCGATCATGAAACGCCCACCGGGCATGGCGTCCACGCATTGTTCGATGATCCGCACGCTTTCCCGCATCTCGTCGATCCGGCAGATCCAGCGGTCGTAGCAGTCGCCGTTTTCGCGGACGATCACGTTGAAATCCAGGCGGTCGTAGATTTCATAGGGATTGTCCCGCCGCATGTCCCAGTCGACCCCCGAGGCCCGCAGGTTGGGGCCGCTCAGCCCCAGGTCGATCGCGTCCTCGGCGCTGATCACCCCGACCCCCTTGGTTCGACTGAGGAATATCCGGTTCCGGGCGATGAGCCGCTCGTAGTCGGCGAATCGCTTGGGCAGGATCCGGCAGAATTCGCTGACCCGTTCCGTGAACCCCTCGGGCAGGTCCTCGCGCACCCCGCCGACCCGGCAATAGGATGTGTGCATCCGGGCCCCGCAAATCATCTCCATCAGGTCCATGACCATCTCCCGCTCGCGCATGGTATAGAGCAGCGTGGTCATGGCGCCCAGGTCCATGGGCAGGGCGCCGACGATCAGAAGATGGCCGGAGATGCGCGCCAGCTCCACCGTCAGCACACGGATGTACTGGGCCCGCTCCGGCGCTTCGATGCCAAGAAGCTTTTCCACCGCGAGCGCAAAGGCCAGGTTGTTCGACGGCGGGCAGAGATAATCCAGCCGGTCGGTGAGGGGGAAGATCTGGGTGTAGGTGAAGTTCTCGGCCAGCTTCTCCGTCCCCCGGTGCAGATAGCCGATGAAGGGATCCACCCGGGTGACGATTTCACCTTCCATTTCGAGGATGAGCCTCAGGACCCCGTGAGTGCTCGGGTGCTGGGGCCCCAGGTTCAGAAGCACCTCCTGGGTGCTTCTGCCGAATTCCTCTTTCTTGTTCAGCACGGTTACGTCCGTCATCTCGCACACTCGCTTGCAGGGGGCCACCGGGCCCGCGGGTCAGCGTTCGCCGCCGGTGTCGGACGGCGCGGCCGCGGTCCTCTCCTCGCCAAAGGGGTTGTAGGCATCCTTGTAGCCCCGCAACGGGAAGTCCTTGCGCATGGGGTATCCCTCGAACTCATCCCACATGTAGATTCGCCGGAGATCGGGGTGGCCCTCGAACACGATCCCGTACATGTCATAGGTCTCGCGCTCGTGCCAATTGGCGGTCCTCCACACGCCCACCACAGAGGGGACCTTTGGCGGATCGCCGGACCGACACTTGATCCGAACCCGCCATTTGAAGGCGATGGAGTAGAGGTGATAGACCACTTCCAACCGGTCTTCCTCCGGGTAGTGGTCGACCCCGCAGATGTCCGACAGGAAATCGAAGCGAAGCTCCGGATCGTCCTTGAAGAACTGGCACAACTCGACGACGAGATCGGGATCGACCAGGAAAGTCTGCATCCCGTGGGGGAGGCCTCCGTCGCGCACGCGTCCGCCGAAACGATGCTCGATTCTCTCGCGCAGATTCGGACCGCCCACGGCTAGCTCCCCACTGCGTGGACCGGACCGCCCCTTCGTAGCACGTGGGACCGCTGGATCTTCTCCTGAAGCAGGACGAAGCCGTGCATGAGGGCCTCGGGCCGGGGCGGACAGCCGGGGACGTGCACGTCCACGGGAACGATCAGATCCGAGCCCTGGACCACGGCGTAGGTATTGTACACACCGCCGGAAATCGCGCAGGTCCCCATGGCGATGACCCAGCGCGGCTCGGGCATCTGGTCGAAGAGGCGCCGGACGACGGGGGCGAACTTCTTGGTCACCGTGCCCGCGATGATCATCACATCCGACTGCCTGGGCGAGGACCGGAACACGATGCCGAAACGGTCCAGGTCGTAACGGGAACATCCGGCCGCAATCATCTCGATGGCGCAGCAGGCGATCCCGAAGGTCTCAGGCCACAGAGCGGACTTCCGCCCCCAGTTGATGAGGCTGTCCGCGGTGCTGAAAAAGACGTTGTCGGGGAAACGGTTCTCTAGTGCTCCCAATCCAGTGCTCCCTTCAACCAGGCATAAACGAAACCCACCAACAACAGGAAGATGAACACGAACATCTCGATGTAGCCGAACAAGCCGATGTCCCCGAGGACCACGGCCCAGGGAAACAGGAACATGGTTTCCACTTCGAAGACCACGAACAGGATAGCGATGACGAAGTAGTGGACCTTGAACAGTCCCGCCGAGGCTTCACCCCAATGGTCGACTCCGCACTCGTAGGGGCGATTCTTCTCGGGATAGGGATTGGAGGGGCGCACCAGCGACGATACGAAAAGTATCACCAGGGCCAGGACGGAGACCGCACTCACCATCAGGAACACCGGAAGGTAGTCGATAGGCATCTTCGTCGATCCGCCTCCTGTCTACCGAGAAGCTTCACGCCGGGACCGCTCTCGGCGGGCCACGCCGGCGCAGGTTCGTCATACTATAGCATCAATGGTCACGGAACATAACGACAACTTGCTTGGGGACATGTGCCGGTTGGCACCAATGATGTCGGTGCAACGGGATTCTCACCAATTTTGCTTGCCGTCAACTGTGCGCTCCGCTCCACGTTTCTTGTCGATTCACGCCGCCGTCTACACCACGGTCAATAGACGACGGCCCCCGATTGCCGCAACCGGGCGCCGGGAGTGCCGCACCCGCGCCTTCGATTTTCCCACGGCGGCAGCCAAACCGACCGCCGAGTCATAGGCGCCCGGGTTGCGGCGCGCGCCCTATCCAAGAGTCGAGACCATGCCCCTTTGGGGGCCAACACTCCAGTTCGTCAACGCATCACGGTTAGAATAGCCCCCTGGGCCAAATCGAGGAACCAAGAAGGAAGGATACCGATACCCACCGTCCCCAGCCCGGCGATGGCGAGGACCAGGCGTAGGGACGGTGTGAGCGCCAGATCGAAGGACCGGGTCGGCTCCCTCATGTACATCAGCATCACGATGCGGATGTAGAAAAAGGCGGCCACGGCACTCAGGAGCACGGCGATCACCGCGAGGGCCACGTAACCCTGATTGATCAGCGCGACCAAAACGTAGAACTTGGCGAAAAAGCCCGCGGTCGGCGGGATGCCGGCCAGCGAGAACAGGAAGATCAGCATCAGCAGGGCCAAGCCCCGGTGGGTCTTGGCGAAGCCGGTATAGTCCGCGATCATATCACCGCGGACGTCGCCCTTTCGCATCATGACCACGGTGCCGAAGATGCCGAGGTTCATGAAGGTATAGATCAGCAGGTAGAGCATGACGCTGGCGACCCCGTCGGGTCCTCCGGCGACCAGGCCCAGCAGCGCGAAGCCGGCGTGCGCGATGCTCGAATAGGCCAGCATCCGCTTGATGTTGGTCTGGACCAGGGCGACGAAACTGCCCAAGGCTATGGTCAGCACCGCAATCACCGCGACGAGGACGGTCCAGATTTCGGTGACCGGCGCGAGGGCATCGAGAAAGATGCGCAGCACGATGGCAAAGGCGGCGGCCTTCGACGCCACCGACAGGAAGGCGGTGATGGTCGTCGGCGCGCCTTCGTAGACGTCGGGGACCCACATGTGGAAGGGCACCGCGCCGACCTTGAAGATCAGCCCCGTGACCAGGAAGATGGTGGCGAGGATCAGCGCCGGATCGGTCGCCCGGCCGTGGGCCAGGGCGGTGGCCATGTCCGTCAACTGGGTGGTGCCGGTGAGGCCGTAAGCCAGGGACAGGCCGTAGAGGAAGATCCCCGAGGAAACCGCGCCGAGGATGATGTACTTCAACGCCGCCTCGTTGGAGCGTGGGTCGTGACGAAAAAATCCGGTGAGCACATAGAGGGACAACGACTGGAGCTCGAGGCCGACGTAGATGGTCAACAGGTCGAGCCCCGAGACCATGATCATCATGCCGGACAGCGCGAACAGCAGCAGCGCGTAATATTCGCTGCGGGCGATCGCTTCCTCCTCCAGGTAGCGGCCGGACATCAGCACGGTGAGCCCGGTGGCCAGATAGAGCACGAGTTTGAAAAAGATCGCGAAGTCGTCGATGACGAACATGCCGCCATAGGCCGTGCGCGGCGCCCCGGCCAGGGCGAAGGTCGCGGCCGCGGCGGCAATCACCACCGCCAACGTCGCCCCGACGAGCAGCCGGCCATACCGCTTCTCGGCGACGAGCCCGACCATCAGCAGCACGCAGGCGCCGACAATGACGATGATCTCGGGCCCACTGGCGATGACCGACCGGATGACCGCGTTCATGTCCATCGGCGTCTCCCCTCAGCGGCCCTGAACCTGGGTCTGCACGAGCAGGTGTTCGACGGACACACGTATGATTTCGAGGAAGGGTTTGGGGTAAAACCCGACCCAGAAGACGAAGACCACCAGGGGCAGGATCGCCGCCATCTCCCGCGCGTTGACATCCCACAACTGGCGCCCGCCGATGGGGACAGCCGGGCCCAGCGCCATCTGGCGGAACATCCTCAGCAGGTAGGCGGCGCTGAGCACCGCGCCGGCCACGGCGACGGCGCCGATGGCCTTGTTGGCGCCGAACGCGCCCGACAGCACCAGCAACTCGCCGACGAAGGTGTTGGTGCCCGGCACGGCCATGGCGGACAAGGTGAATACGGCCAGCAGCACGCCGTAGACCGGCACCACCTTCATCAAACCACCGTAATCGGCGATCCGCCGCGTGTGGGTGCGCTCGTAGATCAGGCCGACAAACAAGAACAGGGCCCCCGTCGTGATGCCGTGATTGAACATCTGCAGCACGGCGCCCTCGACCCCCTTGGCGTTGAACGTGAACAGCCCCAGGGTCACGAAGCCCATGTGGCTGACACTCGCATAGGCGACCAGCTTCTTCAGGTCGTCTTGAGCCAGAGCCAGGAAGCCGCCATAGATGATCGCCACCACGGACAGGACGAGGATGAAGGGCGCGAAGGCGTGCGAGGCCTCGGGCAACATGGGCAGCGAAAAGCGCAGGAAGCCGTAGGCCCCCATCTTGAGCAGCACCCCGGCGAGCACGATGCTGCCTGCCGTCGGCGCCTGCACATGGGCGTCGGGCAGCCATGTATGCAGCGGCACCATGGGCACCTTCACCGCGAAGGCGATCAGAAAGGCCACGAACACCCATGCCTGAATCTCGAAAGGATAGGTCTGCTCCATAAGGACAAGAATGTCGAAGGTCTCCCCACCCTGGAAATACAACACCAGGATGCCGACCAGGAACAGCATGCTGCCCGCCAGCGTGTAGAGGAAGAACTTGAACGCCGCATAGACCCGGTTATCGCCGCCCCAGACGCCAATGATGAGGTACATCGGGATCAGCATCGCTTCCCAGAAAACATAGAAAAGAAACAGGTCCAGCGCACAAAAGACGCCGAGCATCAGGCTCTGCATGACCAGGAGGCTGATCATGAACTCCTTGACCTTGCTGTCGATGGCCCGCCACGACACGACGACGCAGATCCAGCCCAGAAGCGCGGTCAGGAACACAAACAGCACGCTGATCCCGTCGACGCCGAGGGAATAAGAGATTCCGAGCGCCGGCACCCAAGCGGCGGTCTCGCGGAACTGCATGGCATAGGTGGTCGTATCGAAGGCCAACAGCAGCGGTATCGTGAGCAGGAAGTCGGCGACGGCGAACACAAGGGCCGTCCAGCGCACGGCCGCGTCGCCGCGCACCAACAGCAGCACGCCGGCGCCGCCCGCGGGCAGGAAGATGATGAGGCTGAGGATGGGGAAATCCGTCATGGCTGGTTCCGCTTCCCTCAGCCGGCCCAGAACACCACATAGACGGCCATGCCTGTCAGCACGCCGCCGATCATGGCCGCGGCGTAATGGCTCACGATCCCGGTTTGCAGACGCCGGACGGTCGCACCCCAGGCCAAAGCGGTCCGTGCCACACCGTTGACGATGGCGTCCACTACGTGCAGATCGACCAGGAGGCCGCCCCGCGCCGAAGCATGGAGAACCCTCAGCACCACCGTGTCGGACAGCGCACTGACCGCCCCTTCCCAGCGCGCCACCGGTTTCTCGGCGAACCACATGAACAGCCGGGCGCCCTTGCGGTAGAACCAGTCGGTGTCGAGGCTGATGGTCTGTTCGGGGTCGAGGGCTTTCAGAAACACCACGAAGCCCAGCAGCGTGAACATCAGGATGCCGAGACTGCCGGTGATGTGGGCGCCGGTATAAGGCGCAAAATCGACCGGGTAGGGCAACAGGGCGTAAAGCACGCCGGGGAATATCCCGATGCCGATACACAGCACGGCCGCCAATCCCATGGCAATCAGCATGTTGAGTGGCGGCTCCGCGGGACGCAATCCGCAGTCCTTGCCGAAAAACATGTAGTAGGGAAGCTTCAGCCCGGTGTGCAGGAAGGTGCCTGAGGAGGCAACGGTGAGCATCAACACGACGGCCGCCCGTTGGTCCCCGGCGGCCGCGGCGATGACCATGGATTTGCTGACGAAGCCGCTGAACAAGGGAAAGGCCGAGATAGCGAAGGCACCGATCATGTAGAGGAACACCGTCACCGGCATGGTCCGGTAGAGCCCGCCCAGCTCGGTCAGCTTGCGCCGCCCGGTCATGTAGATGACCGCGCCCGCACCCATGAACAGCAGTCCCTTGTAGAAGATGTGGGCGAAGGCGTGGGCGGCGGAACCGTTGAGGGCCATCTCGGTGCCGATGCCCACACCGACGACCATGTAGCCGACCTGGCTTACGATATGATAAGCCAGAAGGCGCCGGGTATCGTTCTCCAGCACCGCGTAGACGACACCGTAAATGGCCATGATCGAACCCAGCCACACCAGAATCTCGGCACCCGGATAGGCCCGGATCAGCACGTAGACCGCGGTCTTGGTGGTAAAGGCGCTCAGGAAAACGGCACCGGTGACCGTGGCCTCGGGATAGGCGTCGGTGAGCCAGGCGTTGAGGGGTGGCACCGCCGCGTTGAGCATAAAGGCCACCAGGATCAGCGTGTAGGCGAGCCCGCCCTCCTCACCCAACGGGCCGAACAGAAAGGACCCCGTCGCCACGCCGTGGAGGACGATCCCGCCGAACAGCAGGACGCCGCCCGTGACATGGACCATGAGGTAGCGGAACGCGGCACGCACGGCCGGCGCCTCCGCCGCCGCGAAGATCAGATAAGCGGAGGCGAAGGCCATGATCTCCCAGGACACCAGGAGGGTAAACCAATCGCCGGCGAAGACCACGCCGAGCGCGCTGCCCACGTACAGGAACGCGGCCACATGCTGCTCGGGCCGCCGGACGTGCAGCGCGTAAACCGTGCCGATCAACGCCATGATGGTGAAGACCCAGGCGAACACCAAGCTGAGCTTGTCGACCTTGCCGACCAGGAGCGCCACGCCGGCGAAATCGAAGGCGCCGTAGTCTCCGGGTACCAGGGTCGCCATGTTGGCGATGGCGAGCACCGGAACCAGGATCAGCCAAGCCTGGCGCGGGCGTCCGCTGAGCCAGGGGATCGGCAAGGCGCCGACGACGAACAGCAGCCCGGGATGAACCCAGTCAGTCATAGTAGTCCTCGCGCCGCATGAGCCGCCCTTGGCGACCCAGAGCCTTGCTGATGAAGATGATGGCGACGCAGGAGAGGAAGCCGAACAGCGCCGCCCACCCGGAGATGGCGTCCCAGAAGAAGACGACGTGCTCCCTGGCGACGAAGAAGTCGGCGACGAAGACGGCCAGTAGCGTGGCGGCGAGCAGCCAGCGCCGCCGCTTGGCCTGCTCGGCATCCCCGAAGAAGCGGACGATCCGCCCGATCATGGCACGATCCCCCGCGCCAGGGTGAGGAAGTAATCGGGGAAGATCCCCAAGACCACGGACAGCAGCGCCGTGACCACCAGGGGAATGGTAACCAGGGGAATCTCCCGGATATCGTCGGGATGGATTTTATCGGGGCCGTCGCCCACCGGACCGGTTTTTTCCTTCTCGAAGAAGGCGGTGTAGGTCACCGGCAGGAAGTAGGCGGCGTTGAGCACGGTACTCACCAGCAGAACCGCCAGGAAGACCAGTTCTCCCGCTTCTACCGATCCCAGCACCAGGTACCATTTGCTGATGAATCCACCCGTAGGCGGGACCCCGATCATGCCGAGCGAGGCGATGAAAAAGGCTGCCATGGTCCACGGCAACCTGCGCCCGATTCCGGCGAGTTCACTGACGTTCTTGCGGCGTGACGCGCAATAGATGGAGCCGGCACAGAAAAAGAGCGTGATCTTGGACAGCGCGTGGGCGGCGATATGGACGACACCGCCGACGATGGCGGTCGGCGTGAGCAGCACCGCGCCGAGGATGATGTAGGACAACTGGCTAATGGTGGAATAGGCGAGGCGCGCTTTCAGATCATCTCGCGTCAGCGCGTAAATCGAGGCCGTGATGATGGTGAAGGAGACCAGGTAAGCGGTGGCGATTCCCAGGCCCAGGTCGTCCATCAGCCCCACCCCCATCACGTGGAAGACCACGCGGAGCACGCAGAACACGCCCATCTTGACCACCGCCACTGCATGCAGCAGCGCACTGACCGGCGTCGGCGCGACCATCGCCGCGGGCAGCCAGGCATGCATGGGCATGATGGCCGCCTTGGCGAAACCCGCCAGGTAACAGAAGTAGACGACGCTCAGCAGCAGCGGCGAGGCGGCGACCCCGTCGAACAGCCCGGACGGCATGAAATCCAGCGTCCCCGTCAATTGGTAGGTGAGCGCCAGACCGGCAAGCAGGAAGGTCTTGGACGCGCCGACCAGGTAGACCAGGTACCGCCGGCTGCCGTGCCAGGAATCTTCGTTCTCCCGGTGATAGACCAGCGAATAGGTGACGAGGCTGAGGACCTCGTAGAAGATCACCAGCGTGAACAGGTTGGCGGCAAAGGCCCCGCCGACGGCCGCCGACAGACTTACGGCGAAAGCGGCGAAGAACCGCGTCTGAGCGTGTTCCTTCAGGCTTCGCATATAGCCGATGCAGTAGACCGCGGCGGCGATCCACAGCATCGACGAAATGGTTGCGAACACCATTCCCAACGCGTCCACCCGAAACGCGAACTCGACGCCCGGCAGGATCTCGAACAGGGTGATCTCGATGGTTCCCCCGCCAAGCACGATGGGCGCCATGGAAATGATGATCAGGAATTTGACGACCGCCGCGATCAGGGACACCGAGTCCCTGAGGTTGGCGCGATCGCGGAACCCCAGGATGGCCCCGGCGGCCAGCAGCGAAACCGCGATGGCCAGGATGGGTTTGATCGAATGGACGACTTCCAACCCGCTATCCCTTCATTATCGTCACTTCGTCGACCTCGAGAGTGGCCTTATTGCGCACCAGGGCGACCAGGATTCCCAGGGCAATGGCGACCTCGGCGGCGGTAATGGCGATCACGAAAATGGCGATGATCTGGCCACGGAAATCGCCAAAGAAATGAGAGAAGGCAACGAGGTTGACGCTCACCGAATTGAGCATCAATTCCAGCGACATCAGCACAATGAGCACGTTGCGCCGCAGCACAACGCCCGCCGCGCCGGTCACGAACAGAACCGCGCCAAGCACGAGATACCACGACAGCGGGACCATCAATCGGTTTCCTTTCTCGCCAGAACGATGGCCCCGACCAGGGCGACCAGAAGGATGACGGAGACGACCTCGAAGGGAAGAAGGTAGTCGGTGAAAAGGGCCTTGCTCAATTCCTTAAGGCTGCCCGCGGCGCCAGCGGAGCGCACCGGAAAGCGCTGGCTGCCCAGCAAAAGGGCAATCATTTGACCGCCAAGAAGAACCAGGACGGCCAGCGTCGGCGCGATCCCCTTTTCGAGAAACCTGGTGCGCGCCTCCTTGCGGACGTCGAGCATCATGATCACGAACAGGAACAGGACCATCACAGCGCCCACGTAAACGAAGATCTGGATGGCTGCGAGGAAGGGCGATCCGAGAAGAACGAAGATCGCGGCCACTTGAACGAGGCTGACTATGAGCGCAAGGGCGCTGTGAATCGGGTTTCTCGCCGTAATGACCAATAACCCCGATCCGATGGCCACGGCCGCGAACAAAAGAAAGAAGGCTTTTTCCATGAAATTCCCCTCTCGAAAGATGCCTGCGCGCAGGCTCCCCCCGCCGGCATATCGCTCCCGCAGCGCCTCATGCCGGTATGTCGTCTTCCTGTCAGCTCATCATGGAGAGTTCACATCGTGATGGAGATTACGGGCGTGGCGCGGGTCGGCCGATCATCGCCGCCGGATCCGGCGCCACCAGTCGTATCCTTCCTCCGCCCCGGCGATTACGCGCACGCCGTCATCGGTCGTCAGCCGCGCACTGACGACGGTGCCGCCCCTGTCCGCCTTTCCCGGCATGCCCATAAGCGCGTCCCTTCCCACGACCAGCGCCTTGGTGTCGTAGGCCGAGTATTCGTAATGCTGCCCAAGGGCGATGGCGTCGGCGGGACAGGCATCTTCGCAAAGCCCGCAGAAAAGACATCGCCCGAGGTCGATGTCGAATACCAGGGGCCGGCGATTTCCCTTTTCGTCCTCATAGGGGACCACCGTGATGCAGTCGCAGGGGCATATCTTGGCGCAGAGTTCGCAAGCCACGCAATTCAACTCGCCGGTCTCGTCGGTCTTCAGGAAGTGGTGCCCGCGGTGGCGAGGAAATGGTACCCACTTCTCCTCATCCGGATAGCGCATCGTGACGGTTCTCGAAAACATGTAGCTCAAGGTCAGGGACAGGCCGTCAAACAAGTCCAGGAAGAAAACCCAGCCGATCCAACCCGACATTTTGTTCAGAACATGCGACATGATTTACGTGTCTCTCGGTTTGGCGATACGGTTCAGATCAGGAAGATCCCGCTCAACAGGATGTTGGCCAGGGACAACGGCAGCAGGACCTTCCACCCGATTGTCATCAACTGGTCGTAGCGGTAACGGGGAAAAGTGAACCGGAACCACATGAAAACCCAGACGAAAAAACCCACCTTGAGCAGAAACCAGACGGCCGCCGGCAGCGGGAGCAACGCCCCGTTCCAACCGCCGAAAAAGAGGATCACATTGAGTGTCGACAGCACCACGACGATCACGTACTCGCTGATCATGAAGAAGGAAAACCGCATCCCGCTGTATTCCGTGTGATAGCCGGCACCCAGGTCCCCGTCCGCCTCCGGCAGGTCGAACGGGATTCTCTGAGCCTCGGCGAGACCGGCTACGAAAAACACGAAAAAGCCCAGCGGCTGGTAGACGACATTCCAGAGCCCGGCCTGGGCCTCGACGATGTCCAGCAGGCTCATGGATTGGGCAAGCATGACCACGCCGATGACCGAGAACCCCATCGGAATCTCGTAGCTGATCATTTGAGCGCAGGTCCGCAGGCTGCCGAGGACGGCGTACTTGCTGTTGGACGCCCAGCCGGCGAGGATCACCCCAAAGGTTCCGATCCCCAGCACGGCAAGGATATAGAGCAGCCCCACGTTCATGTCGGAAAGATAGAGGGTGATCTCGGTGCCGAAGAGCGTGACGCGATCGCCGAACGGAATCGCCACAAAAGCCGCGAACGGCGGGACCAGGGCGATAATCGGTGCCAGCTTGAAGAGAAAGCGGTCGGCCTCTGCCGGGATGTGATCCTCCTTGGTCAACAGCTTGATCCCGTCGGCCACCGGCTGCAGCAATCCGTGCCAGCCCACCCGCATGGGCCCCAGCCTTTGCTGAATGTGGCCCGCGATCTTGCGCTCCAACCAGGTGAGGGGGATCGGCAGGACGAAAAGGATCGCGATGACCACGATCATCTTACCCACGATCACAACGACGACGAGGAAGTCGTCCATGACGGTTGCCGCTCCTTGCCAGGACCGGAAACAAGGCCCCACGGCATGCCTGCGCCCAGGGGGCCCGAGGGCAGGTTCTCCGATTTCGAGTCTCGCTTGGGGAAGTGTACAGTGTTCGAAGAGTAGGGACAACTGGGCGATTTTCCGAGTGTAGCTAGCGTGTGAATTGATCGGATTCGATAGCGCGCGAAGTGTCCGGTTCTGGATTCGTTCCAAAGGGTTTGTGTAGCGGGGGCGAGGATGGGTCGGGCACGGGACCCGTGGCATTGCCGAACGCCGGAGCGCTGGCGCCAGCCGCAGTAGCGGACCGACCCGTTGCCACGTTCCTGGCCGTCGCTTCCTATACGCTGTAACCACGTCCCGGACACAACACATTTGGCTTTATCCACATTTGGCTTTATCCCGGGATCGTGAGATATTGAAAGTTGGCGTTTGGCAAATTTGCCGACTGACGAGCCGTCAGAGCGAAGTAAATGAGGAGGGGTGCCTCATGCTCGTGACGCAAATGTTCAAGCAAAAGAAGGCCCACCGGATCGTTACGATCGGCCCGGAGACGGTCGTCGCGGAAGCCGCAAAGATCCTGAAGGAAGAGCACATCGGCGCTCTCATGGTCACGGGGGACGACGGCAAACTGATCGGCATGATCAGCATCGGCGACGTGGTCAAGAGCCGGGTGGACGAGTTCGAAGACGAAGAGGCTCATATGCGCAATTTTATCGCCGGCGTAGAGTGAGTCTCGGCGGTGTCAGGGGAAAGCGAACCGGCCGGCACAACCCCATAAACGGTAGATCTCAGGCCGCAAGTCGACGCCACTCCGCCAAGGCGGCGGAGCGGTTGAGTTGGAAGTTTTCACGGTTGTAAAGATGACGTTCCTGGTCGAAGAGATTGTGAACCGAGGCGTGGATCGAGGCGAATTTCTGAAGCGACGTTGCACGCCTGAATTTCGCCATCGCTCGCTCTCGTCGCCGCAACGGCTGATGTGAATTCTCGGCCCTATTGTTGAGCCAACGCCCAGTCTCCTGGCGTTCGGCATTTCCAATGACCTTCATCGCCGCGTGGTAGGGCCGAAGCTTGTCTGTCACGATGGCCTCCGGACGGCCATATCGTTTCATCGCATTGCGTAAAAAATTCAATGCAGCCTTGCGATCTCGTTTCTTGGTGACGAAGACTTCAAGGACTTCTCCTTCGTGGTCGACTGCCCGCCAAAGATAGTAAGTATCGCCATTGATCCGCACGAAAACCTCGTCCAGATGCCAGCGCCATGGGATATGGACACGCATCGATGCTGACCGCTTCCTCTTGATATCTGCTGCAAACATCGGACCGAACCGGTTCCACCAGGCTCGTAGCGTCTCGTGGCAAATAACGATACCGCGCTCGTGGAGCCGGTCTTCGACCTGCCGTAACGATAATGGGAAGCGGAGATACATCATGACCGTCAAGCGGATGATCTCGGGCGATGTCTTGAAATAACGGAATGGATTTTTCGCCCGGGACGCTACGAGACGTGCTTTCGGCGCTCAAGCATTTGCTCTGACACTGCCGCCGAAAGAGATATTCGGGGTATCGGGGGCCCACATACGGGACTCGGTTGTCTCACGGGACCATACGGCCGATGCACACGGGCCCCAGACCCTCGCAAAGAGTCGCGGATTCAGCACCACTGAAAACCATAATAACACTGTTATATCAATAATTTAAATCGTGGCGGATGGGGTGGGATTCGAACCCACGAGGCGCTCTCACGCCTGCCGGTTTTCAAGACCGGTCCCTTCAACCGCTCGGGCACCCATCCGGAACGCCACGCCTGGGTAACGTGGGGTCAAAATAGGTGATACGGGGCCGAATGCAAATGCCGGCGCGTCAGCTCTCCCGGAACGCGCGGTTGAAGCTGAGCACCAGCGGCTCCAGCAGGTAGTCGAGCGCCGTGCGCGCGCCGGTCACGAACATCACCTCGGCCTGCATGCCGGGATGGAGCGCGGCCAGCTCCGCCGCGGCGTTCGCGTCCTCGATCACCAACTCGACCCGGGCCAGGTAGTAGCTCTGGCCGCTCGCCTCGTCGGTCAGCAGATCGGCCGAGATCGAGGTCAGCCGCGCCGCCGCGGGCGCCCGGTGGCGCTGGTTGAAGGCGGTGAAGCGGACCTGGGCGTCGAGCCCCTCGCGCACCACGTCGATGTCCTTGGGATCGATCCTGGCCTCGATCACCAGGCGCCCCTCCCGCGGCACGATGTCGAGCAGTGGCGCGCCCGAAGCGATCACGCCGCCCGCGCTGTGCACCCGCAGGTCGACCACGGTGCCGCCGAGCGGGGCCCGGATCTCGGTCCGTGCCAGCACGTCCTTGGCGGCGCGCAGGCGCTGGTCGAGGTCGTAGAGCTCGGCCTGGGCCTTGCGCAGCTCCTCGACCACCTGGTTGAGCCGGGTGGTCTCGAGATCGGCGGCGCGCATGCGGGTCTCGCCGATCGACTGGCGGGCGCGGGCGATCTGGGCCCGATGCAGGTTCCGGTTGCCCTCGATCTCGGCGATGCGGCGCTGCAACTGCAGCAGCTTGGGTTTGCGCGCGAAGCCCTTGTCGTAGAGCGTGCGCACGTCGGCGAGCTCCTCCTCGAGCAGGGCGAGCTGTTCGGTCTCGGCGCGGATCTGGCCCGAGATGCCGGCGATCTCCTCGCCGTACTCGGCCGCCCGCTGCTCGAGGATCGCGACCTGGCTGCTGAGCGCCTCGCGGCGCGCCTGGAAGATATTGTCCTGGCCTTCCACGACCTGCCGCGTCTTGGGGTCGTCGCGGCGCCCGGTCAGGGCCTCGGGGTAGCGGACCCCGTCGCGCCCGTCGCGCTCGGCCTGGAGCCGGGCCTCCAGCGCGCTGGCCACCAGCCAGCGGCCGTGCAGCAACTCCAGGCTGGCCCGCGGGGTGGTGTCGTCCAGGCGGATCAGGACCTGGCCGGCGGCGACCTGAGCGCCCTCGCGCACCAGGATCTCGCGGACGATGCCGCCTTCGAGGTGTTGCACCGTCTTGCGATAGCCGTCGATGCTGACCACGCCCGGCGCGATCGCCGCGCTTTCGAGCGGCGCGACCGCGGCCCAGCCGATCAGCCCCGCCAGGAACACCCCGACGATGACGACCGATGCCACCGCCTCGCGCCGCACCTCCGGGCGTTCGCGATCGGCGAGCCCGGTGGTCTGGCTGTCGGTCGGGTTTTTAGGCGTGTTCGATAAGATCATGGTCGTCCTCGTCGGTATCGGCCCCCATTCCACTGGCCGGGGCCGGGGCCGGGGCCGGGCGGGGGCGCGGCTGGCGGCCGGGCCGGTCACCATTTTCAGAATCTGGTCGCGCGGACCGAAGGCGGCCGGCCCGTCGGGGCGCAGCACCAGGATCTTGTCCACGTGACGCAGGATGCTGGGGCGGTGGGCGATCACCACGGTGGTCGCCTTCTGGTCCCGAAGGGCGCCGAGCGCGCCCAACAGCGCCGCCTCGCCGCTCTGGTCGAGGTTGGCGTTGGGCTCGTCGAGCACCACCAGGCGCGGCGCGCCGAACATGGCGCGGGCGAGCGCGATGCGCTGGCGCTGGCCGCCCGACAGCACCGCGCCGCCGTGGCCGATTTCGGTCTCGTAGCCCTGGGGCAGGCGCAGGATCAGCTCGTGGACCTGGGCCAGCCGCGCCGCCTCGACCACCTCGGCCGGCTCGACCTCGCCCAGGCGCGCGATGTTCTCGCGCACGCTGGCGTCGAACAGCTCGACGTCCTGCGGCAGATAGCCCAGGTAACGGCCCAGATCCTCGGAGTCCCACTGCCAGAGGTCGGCGCTGTCGAGGCGCACATGGCCGGCGGTCGGCTCCAGATTGCCGACCAGCAGCCGCGCCAGGGTGGTCTTGCCCGAAGCGGTCGGCCCGATGATACCCAGGCTCTCGCCGGGTTCGAGCTGAAAGCTCAGCCCGCGCAGGATCGTTTCCGTGGTCCCGGGATGGGCATAGGTCAGGTTCTCGACGCTCAGCGCGCCCTCGGGGGCGGGCAGGGCCATGGCCGCGCCGCGCGCCGGCGCCGCGTCCAGGATCTGCTTGATCCGGAGGTAGGCCGCGCGCGCGCCGACCGCCGACTTCCAGGAATTGATCGCCTGATCGACCGGCGACAGCGCGCGCCCCAGCAGGATCGAGGAGGCGATCATGCCGCCGGCGGTCAGCTCGCTGCCGATCACCAGCCAGGCGCCGAGGCCGAGCATGGCGATCTGCAACGCCAGCCGGAACCCCTTGGCGGCGGCGGTGAAGGCGCCGCTGCGGTGACTGGCCCGGGCCAGCAGGTCGAGGGTGTTCTCGTTGGCGCCGCGCCAGCGCTTGACCAGGTTGCCCAGCAGCCCCATGGCCATCACGGTGTCGACGTTGCGTAGCCCGGCTTCGGCCTGGCGCAGGGCCGCGATCGAGGCGGCGCCGGAGCGCTCGACCAGGCGCCGTGTGGCGAGGTCGTTGCCGAGCGCGAGCGCCAACAGGATCGCCGCGCCGAGCACCGCCAGCAGCCCCAGCAGGGGATGCAGCAGGAAGATCACGGCCAGGAACAGCGGCGTCCAGGGCGCATCCAGGATCGGGAACACGGCCGAGCCGGTCAGGAAGCCACGCAGGGTCGAAAGATCGCGCAGGCCCTGAACCGAGGGCTCGCGATTACCTTGGGCGGCGCCGGCCAGGCTGCCGGCCAGCACCGGAACGCTCAGGCGCGCGTCCAGCCAGGTGCCGAGCTTCACCATCGAGCGGCCACGCACCACCTCGAGCGCGCCCAGCGCGCCCAGCGCGCCCAGCGCGATCAGGGTCAGGTAGAACAGGGTGTCGGTGCTGCGGCTGGCGATGACCCGGTCGAAAACCTGCAGCATGTAGAGCGGCGCGGTCATCATCAGCAGGTTGATCGCGAGGCTGCACAGCACCACGACCCGGAACCCGCCGCGGCAGGCGGCCAGGGTCTCGCGCAGCAGGCTCCCGGCCGGGCCCGGCCGATTGGGTTTCTGCGTCATGTTTTTCAAGCTCCTGGGCCGGATTTAGCGAAA
Source organism: Pseudomonadota bacterium (assembly GCA_022572685.1). Lineage (GTDB taxonomy): Bacteria > Pseudomonadota > Alphaproteobacteria > Kiloniellales > J153 > JACZVL01. Next base: position 29,649 of record JACZVL010000003.1, on the reverse strand, counting down.
TCCGCGCTTAGAACAGGAAGTCCTGCTCCTCCAACTGCGTCGAATCGACGCCGAGCAGGGTGATCGAGTTGCCGTCGCCGAAGTCGATCACGGTGTCGCCGCCGATCTGCGCGGCGGCGGCCATGACGTCGGTGAAGGAGGCCGCCGCGGTCAGGCGGCGCAGGTCGATGACATCGCCGCCCGCCGCGCCCGCGAGGAAGTCGGTGATCGTGTCGTTGCCATGGCCGTCGGCAAACACGAAGCTGTCGTCGCCCAGGCCGCCGGTCATGGTGTCGTCACCCGAACCGCCTTCGAGAACGTCGTCGCCGCCGCGCCCGTCGAGGGTGTCGGCGCCCGCCAGGCCGTAGAGGCCGTTGACGCCATCGTCGCCCGACAGCGTGTCGTCGCCGCTGTCGCCGGTGGCATCGACCGATTCGATCGCGATCTCGAGGTTGACCTCGCCGTAGCCGGCGATCACCAGGGTCATGCCGTCGCTGGAGTAATCGACCGAATCCTCGGGAATCTCGAGGGTGATGTCGAAGCTGTAGATCCCCGCGCCGACGTCCTCGTAAGAGCTCGGGGTCATCGAGGAGACGTAGCCGTAATCGTCGCCGCTGATGGTGAGGCTCAGATCGGTGGTCGCCGCCTTGAGGCCTTCGGTGATCGCGGTCGCCAGGTTGCTGCTGTCCGCGCTCAGCACCGTGACCGAACCGAAGCCCCAGAGATCGACCAGCTGCTGGTAGTAGGGCACCACGTATTCGGTGACCGCGAACACCGGGATGATGCCGGCCGCGGCAAGCAGCTCGCCCACCGCCACCACCTCGGGATAATCCTCGTCCTCGATCTCGGTATCGTAGTCGTTGGCGCCCAGGGGGGCGTCGGCGTAGTCGCCCTCCTGGTGAAACGCCGCGTCGGTCGAGAGCACGACGAACTTCTGGGCGCCGTCGCGAAAGCCGATCTCGGCGCCGCGCAGGGCGACCTGCACCAGGGCCTCGAGCTGGGCTTCCTTCCAGTCGATGCCATACTGGGTGTCCAATCCGTCCAGGGTGTCCTGGATCGCAATCTTGTCGCCGGTCACGGCCAGGTGGGTCTGGTAGACGTAGTCGCTGGTGTAGATGGGCTCGCCGCTGTCGTCGTAACCGATAAACACAGAGTCCGATCCGAACACGCCGACCGGCTTGTCGATAAAGGAGCCGATGCCGAACTGGACGTCACCGTCCGCGTTCAGGGCATCGAAGAGCCCGCCGAATTGCGCCTGGACGTTGGGCAGGTCGTCCCAGAACGAGCCGGAAAGATCCTGCACCATGAACACGTCATAGATCGCCGGCAGCTCGCGAACCTCGACATCCACGGAGATCGTGGCCTGGGAGCCCGGGCGCAGGGTCACGCTCAGCGCCTCGACCGAAAGCGCGCCGTCGCCGCTGGTCGTGCTGTCGATCGTGCTGGCTCCCGAATCCCGGGTGCCCTCCGTCTCCAGGTCGATCACCACCGGGCCGGCTGTGGGCTCGTCCTCGGGCTCCGGCTCGGGCTCCGGCTCGGGCTCCGGCGCCTCGTCGAAGGTCGGCATGTCGCCGTTCAGGTCGATCGTAACGCCATCGACTTCGACCTCGAGCTCCTCGATGTTGCGCACGGTCAAGCCGAAGGAAGTCTCGAAGATCGGATGCTTGGCGCTGCGCGCGGCCGCGTCGTTGAACGATTGGCCGGTGGAGCGCTTGTCGTTGTAGTTGTCGGCCATCCAGTCCCGCAGGTCCTGGAGTTCGTCCCACATCTCCTGGGTCAGCTCGCCGGGCTCGAGCTTGATCTTGAGGGTATCGACGCCCTTGCCGCCGTCGTAGAAGTCGTCGGCGCCGGCGTTGTCGCCGAGGGTGTAATTGAGCGTGTCGTCGCCCTTCCCGCCGTCGACCACGTCGGAGCCGGAGCCGCCGGTCAGCTCGTCGTCGCCGTGACCGCCGCGCAGCCAGTCGTCGCCGCTCGCGCCATCGATCGTGTCCTCGCCCTTGAAGCCGCGGATCACGTCCGTGCCGTCATCGCCGGCAATCTCGTCGTCGGCCTTCTTGCCGTCGGTCCTGCTGTGGTCGCCGCTCACGAAGTCGGACGGGCTGGGCCGGTCCGCCTTGGCGACGAAATCGGCGTCATCCAGAGCACCGAACGCCGACGCATCGGAATCCGGGCCGGACGCGGGCTCGTCGTCGAAGCTCGGCGCAAAAGACACGCCCGCGTCATCCGGGCGGCCGTGCGACGAATCGCCGCCGCCGGGGGAGCCGAAGGAGCCGGCCGCTCCGCCGTGATCGAAGCTCGGTGGGGGTGGCGGGCTATCGAAATCGAACAACTCGTCGCCGGAATCACCGGAGTCGGACGATCCGAACGAGAAGCCCGGGCCGCCGCTACCGCCGGCGCTCAGGAACCCGCCGGCGCCAAATCCGCCGGAGAAGCCCGATCCGCCGAAGGCGCCGCCCTCGTCGTCGTCCTTGTCGTCGCCGGATTCCTCGAATTCGCCGTCCAGGCCGGCGGCGCCGGAATCCTCCAGGCCGCCCTCATCGAGAGCGTCCTCGCCGAAATCTCCGTCCAGGTCCGCCTCCAGACCGGCGGACAGAATATCTTCATCGAGGGCGTCCAGGTCCGGCCCAATGGACCCGGGGCGCCCGTCCGCCTTGTCGTATTCAGCCATCGGTGCCTCCAAAGTGCCTCGTGCGGGGGTCGCGTTTCGCGGAGGAGGCGCGGACTGGTCTGCCGGATTGATTGCGGGATCAATTTGCACTTCTTGCGTGAATGAATTATTACTTTGATGGGTTTCTTTTCATTAATATTGTAATGTGTATTACAAGAATATATCATACTTTTATGTAATTACTACTTCAAATTTCTTATGCTATTTATTATTTGCCGATGCACCGGTTTCCCCGGACCTCGGCCCACGGTCGGGGATATCTCCGGCCGGTTCCCCGTATACCGAGGTTAACAGTCCATTAACGGCCGCCGTGGCAAGGTCCGAATCCGGCGCCGCCAATCTGGCGCCCCTGGCGAAAAGACGGGGGCATGAACGGATTGTGATGACGCGCCCGCTATGGCAGAAGGGCGACCGCGGAGTGGCGGCGGTAATCCTGCGTCCCCGGACGCCGCGCGGAGATGAAGGCTTGATGGCGAGAATGCCGATCCGACCCCGTAACCTGGCGGCGCTGGGTAATCTGGCGGCGTTGGCCGCGGTCCTCGCATTCCTGTTCCTGGCCCCGGCCGTCGGCGCCCGCGCCCAGGATGCCGCATTCGACGCCTGGCTGAACGGGGTCCGGCGGGACGCCGCCGCGGCCGGGATCTCCCAGGCCACGATCGAGGCGGCGCTGACCGGCCTGGCCCCCATCGAAAGGGTGCTCGAGCTCGACCGCCGCCAGCCCGAGTTCACCCGGACCTTCTGGTCCTACCTCGACCGCGCCGTGACCCGGGACCGGATCGAGCGGGGCCGGGCGCTGGTCGCCAAGCACGGGGAGCTGCTGCGACGGATTCAGCGGCGCTACAACGTGCAGCCGGCCTATCTGGTGGCGTTCTGGGGCCTGGAGAGCGATTTCGGCAAGCACACCGGCGGATTCTCCGTGATCGGCGCGCTGGCGACCTTGGCCTACGATGCCCGCCGCGGCGCCTTTTTCCGCGCCCAGTTGCTCGACGCCCTGCGCATTCTCGACCAGGGCCATGTCAGCGCGGCGGAGATGGAGGGTTCCTGGGCCGGCGCCATGGGCCAGCTGCAGTTCATTCCCTCGACATTCGTCAACTATGCGGTCGATTTCGACGGCGACGGGCGCCGCAACATCTGGACCGACCTGCCCGACGTTTTCGCCTCGGCGGCCAACTATCTCTCCAGCATCGGCTGGCGCGGCGACGAGAAGTGGGGCAGGGAGGTGCGCCTGCCGGCGGATTTCGACTGGGAGATGGCGTCGCTCAGCTTACGCAAGCCGCTCGAGGAATGGCGCCGCCTGGGCATCCGCCGCAGCGACGGCGGCGCGCTGCCGGTGGCCGACATCTCGGGCGCGATCGTCGCCCCGGGGGGGCACAAGGGCCCCGCGTTCCTGGTCTACGGCAACTTCGACAAGATCCTGCACTGGAACCGCTCGCTGCTCTACGCGATCGCGGTCGGACACCTTGCGGACCGGATCGCCGGGCGCGGGCCGCTGTACGCCGCCCGCCCGGCCAAGGAAGAGCCGCTGTCGCGCGCCCAGGTCGAGGAGATGCAGGGACTCCTGGCCGCGCTTGGCTTCGACGCCGGCGAACCCGACGGCGTGGTCGGCTCCCGGACCCGCGCCGCCCTGCGCGCGTTCCAGCGCCGGGCCAAGGTGCCACCTGACGGCTACCCGACGCCGGAACTCCTGGCCAGCATCCGGCGCAGCGCCTCCGGCCGCGGCCAGGCCAACTGAATCGGCCCCATGAACGACAGCGTTGCCGACACGGGAAGAGATCGTTAGACTACGACATGTGCTAGGATTATGAGTCGAACACACAACATAAAGCGAATCGGCCGCAAAATCCGGCTTTTGCCGCTGGTCCTGGCCGGGCTTGGCCTGGGGTTGAGCGCCTGCCAACAGCCACAGCCGGTTCAGCCCGCGGCCACGATCGAGGTGGCGCCGCCGACCGTCGATCGGGCGCCGGGCGCCTATAAGCTCGGCAACCCCTACCAGATCGGCAAGGCATGGTATTACCCGAAGGCCGACTACAGCTATAACCAGACCGGCATCGCGTCCTGGTACGGGCCCGGTTTTCACGGCAGAGAGACCGCCAACGGCGAGAGCTTCGACCAGAACGCGCTGACCGCCGCGCACCGGACCCTGCCCATGCCGTCGATGGTGCGGGTCACCAACCTGGAAAACGGACGCTCGATCAAGGTCCGGATCAACGACCGCGGGCCGTTCAAGAACGGGCGCATCATCGATCTGTCGCGCCGCGCCGCCGATCTGCTCGGTTTCCGCCGTCAGGGCACGGCCAAGGTCCGGGTCGAGATCGTCGAGGACGAAAGCCGCGCGCTCGCCACCGCGGCGCTGACCAAGGACACCGCCGCCAACGCCCCGGACGCCGCCCCCCGGACCCCGGTGGTGGTCAAGAACCTGGCTCCGGACACCGACGGCGCCCAGGACGCCAACTCCACGTGGCCCGCCACCGGCTCGGACACGCCGGCCGCCAGCCAGACCGCGCTGGCGGTGCCGCGCGCGGACCGCGCCGAGGCCCGGCCGAGCCTGGTGGTTCCGACGCCCGACGGCATCGTCACCACCGTGCCGGTGCGATCCGGGCAGATCTACGTCCAGGCCGGCTCGTTCACCCAGATCGCCAACGCCAACAAGCTGCGCGCCCGCCTGATCAAGATCGGCAAGGCCCAGATCGCCCAAACGATAGTGAACCGGCGGCGCTTCTTCCGCGTGCGCTTCGGACCGATGGGCTCGGTCGACGAGGCCGACCGGCTGCTCGCCATGCTGATCGACAGCGGACACAACGACGCGCGCGTCGTCGTCGAATGACCACCCCAGCCCACGCCCTCAACTCAACGGACCGAGCGATGATCGATTCCGGACTGCGCCGTCTCCGGCCGGCCCTGGCCGGCCTGCTGGCCTGGCTTGCCGCCGCCGCCCCTGCCGCCGCCATCGAGACCACGGCGCGGGAGGCCTTCATCGTCGATGCCACCACCGGCCGGGTCCTGCTGGAGAAAAACGCCGACGATTCCATGCCGCCGGCCTCGATGAGCAAGATCATGACCACCTACTTGGTGTTCGAGCGGCTCAAGGATGGCCGCCTTTCGCTCGACGACGAACTTCCGGTCAGCGAGAAGGCGTGGCGCAAGGGCGGCTCGAAGATGTTCGTCGAAGTCGGCGAGCTGGTGCGAGTCGAGGACCTGCTGCGCGGCGTGATCGTGCAGTCGGGCAACGACGCCTGCATCGTGCTGGCCGAGGGCCTGGGCGGCACCGAGGAGGCCTTCGCCGCCGAGATGACCCGCAAGGGCCGCGAGATCGGCCTGACCGGCAGCAGCTTCGCCAACGCCACCGGCTGGCCCGACCCCAACCAGCGCATGACCGCGCGCGATCTCGCGACCCTGGCGCTGCGCCTCATCGCCGACTTCCCCGAGTACTATCACTACTACGGCGAAACCGAGTTCACCTACGCCGGCATCCGCCAATCGAACCGCAACCCGCTGCTCTACAAGTCGCTCGGCGCGGACGGGCTCAAGACCGGCCACACCGAGGAGGCCGGCTATGGGCTCACCGCCTCGGCGGTGCAGGGCGACCGGCGCGTGATTCTGGTGCTCAACGGCCTGGAGAGCCAGAAGGCGCGTTCGGAGGAATCGGCGCGTCTGATCGGCTGGGCGTTCCGGGAGTTCGGCAACTACACCCTGTTCAAGGCCGGCGAGACGGTCGAGAACGCCGGCGTCTGGCTGGGCGTGGACCCGACGGTGCCGTTGATCGCCGAACAGGATATGACGGTCACCCTGTCGCGCAAGGCGCGCCTCGATATGGAGGTCACTGTGGTCTACGACGGCCCGATTCCGGCGCCGCTCGAGATTGGCCAGCAGATCGCCACGCTGGTCGTCACCGCGCCCGGCGAGGAGACCGTCGAGATTCCGCTGGTGGCCGGCGCCGCGGTCGAGCGCCTGGGCTTCGCCGGCCGCATCACCGCCAGCGTCAAGCACCTCATCTTCGGCGCGCCCTGAGCCGGTTCCGGCGCAATTGACCCGAGCCGGTCCGCCCGGCACATTGGCGTTATGGCGGACCCGAAATTCATCACCTTGGAAGGCGGCGAGGGGGCCGGCAAGTCGACCCAGATCGGCCTGCTGGCCGAGGCCCTGACCGCGGCCGGGATTTCGGTCCGGACCACCCGCGAGCCGGGCGGAAGCCCGGGCGCCGAGCAGATCCGCGCGCTTCTGGTGACCGGCGCGGCGGACCGCTGGGACGCCATGACCGAGGCCCTGCTGCACTTCGCGGCCCGGCGCGAGCATCTGCGCGGCGTGGTGCGGCCGAGCCTCGAGGCGGGGCAGTGGGTGCTTTCGGACCGCTTCGCCGATTCGACCATGGCCTACCAGGGTTACGGCCACGGCCTGGGGCGGACGGCGATCGAGCGGCTCTACGCGCTGGCGGTCGGCGACTTCGCGCCCGACCTGACCCTGATCCTGGATGTGCCGGTGGCGCTGGGACTGGAGCGGGCCCTGGCGCGCCGCGACGGCGAGGACCGTTACGAGGGCCTGGGCGCCGAATTCCACGAACGCCTGCGCCAGGGATTTCACGAGATCGCCGAGCGCGAACCCGGCCGCTGCGCGCTGATCGACGCCCGCGGCGAGGTGGCCGCCGTGCAGGCCGCGATCCGCGCCTGCGTGGCCGAACGCCTGGGGGTCGCGCTGGGGGGGGTCGCGCTGGCATGACCGAAGCACCCGAATCCGGCCCGGCGCCGGCGCCCCAGGCCAACCCGGAGCTGCTCGGCCAAGAGGCCGCCGAGGCGACCCTGCTGCGGGCGTTCCGTTCCGGGCGCCTGCCGCACGCCTGGCTGATCACCGGCCCGCGCGGCGTCGGCAAGGCGACGCTGGCGTTCCGCTTCGCGCGTTTCCTGCTGACCGGCGGCGGGGCGCCGGGGCTGTTCGGCGGGCCGCCGGAGACCCTCGCCCTGGACCCGGCCGATCCGGTGTTCCGGCGGGTCGCCGCCGGCGGCCATCCGGACCTGCGGCACCTGAAACGCGGGATCAACCCCAAGACCGGCAATCCGCGTAACGAGATCGTGGTCGACGACGTGCGCCTGGCCAACGACTTCCTGCACAAGACCTCGGCCGAGGGCGGCTGGCGCGTGGTGGTGGTCGATCCCGCCGACGACCTCAACCTCAACGCCGCCAACGCCCTGCTGAAATCGCTCGAGGAACCGCCGGCGGCCGCCGTGCTGCTGCTGATCGGCCACGCCCCCGGGCGGCTGCTGCCGACCATCCGCTCGCGCTGCTGCCACCTGGCGCTCGGCCCGCTGCCGGAGGACCGGGTCATCGAGCTCCTGGGCCGCCACGCCCCCGAACTCGAGGACAGCGACCGCGCCGCCCTGGCGCGCCTCGCCGAGGGCAGCATCGGGCGCGCCCTCGACCTCGCCGCGGGCGGCGGGCTCGAACTCTACCGCGAGATGATCGCGCTGGTCGCCGGAGTGCCGGCGCTCGACGTGCCGCGGGCCCATGCCTTCGCCGACCGGCTGGCGCGGGAGCGCGACGGCTCGACCTTCCGCACCGGCATGGAGCTGCTGATCTGGTGGCTGGCGCGCCTCGCCCGCGCCGCCGCCGAGGGCCGATTGCCGCCCGAGGTGGTGCCCGGCGAGGCGGAGACCATGGCGCGCCTGATCGCGGCCGGCGGCCTTGCGCGCTGGTCCGGGCTGTGGGAGAAGACCGCGCGCCGTTTCGCGGGCGCGGAAGGCGTCAATCTCGACCGCAAGCAGGTCGTCATCACCACCCTGCTCGACGTCCAGGCGGCCGCCGCCTGAACCGCGGCCGTCCCTGAAGGCGTGCCCAGAGGCGTGCCCAGAGGCGTTCCAGGGGGCGCGCGAGGAGAGTTCGATGTCCGGGTCCAGGCCCCGTTATTATCTCACCACGCCGATCTACTACGTCAACGACGTGCCCCATATCGGGCACGCCTATACGACGCTGGCCTGCGACGCACTGGCGCGTTTCATGCGCCTGGACGGCCACGACGTGAGGTTCCTGACCGGTACCGACGAGCACGGCCAGAAGGTCGCGAACTCGGCGCGGGCGGCGGGCATGGATCCGCAGGCCTTCACCGACAGGGTGTCGCAGAACTTCCGCGACCTGACCGACGCATGGAACTTCTCCAACGACGACTTCATCCGCACCACGGAAGCGCGCCACATCCGCTCCTGCCAGGCGATCTGGCGCAAGCTGGTGGCGGCGGGGGAGATCTACCTCGGCAGCTACGCCGGCTGGTACGCGGTGCGCGACGAGGCCTTCTACGGCGAGAACGAACTCCAGGACGGGCCCGACGGCAAGAAGATCGCGCCCTCCGGCGCCGAGGTCGAGTGGGTCGAGGAGCCGTCCTACTTCTTCAAGCTGTCGGCTTGGCAGGACCGGCTGTTGGCCTTTTACCAGGCGAACCCGGACTTCATCCTGCCCGAGAGCCGGCGCAACGAGGTGATCTCCTTCGTCAAGGGCGGGCTCCGGGACCTCTCGGTCAGCCGCACCACCTTCAAATGGGGCGTGCCGGTGCCGGACGATCCGGACCACATCATGTACGTCTGGCTCGACGCGCTGACCAACTACATCACCGCGGTCGGCTACCCGGAGACCGAGCGCGAGTCCTTCAAGAGATATTGGCCGGCCGATCTGCACATGGTCGGCAAGGATATCCTGCGCTTTCACGCGGTTTACTGGCCGGCCTTCCTGATGGGGGCGGGGATCGATCCGCCGCACCGGGTCTACGCCCACGGCTGGTGGACCAACGAGGGCGAGAAGATCTCCAAGTCGCTGGGCAACGTCATCGATCCGCTTGAGCTGGCCGCCAAGTACGGCCTCGACCAGGTGCGCTATTTCCTGCTGCGCGAGGTGCCGTTCGGCAACGACGGCGACTTCTCGCACCGGGCCATGGTCGGGCGCATGACCAACGACCTGGCCAACGACTTCGGCAATCTGGCCCAGCGCTCGCTGTCCATGATCGCCAAGAACTGCGGCGGCCGGCTGCCCGGGCCGGGCGCGCCGAGCGACGCCGACCGGGCGCTGCTGGACGCCGCCGGCGACCTGCTGGCGCGGCTGCGCGGCGAATACCGGGTCCAGGCCTTCAACCGGGCCCTGGAGGCGACCTGGGAGGTGATCGGCGCCGCCAACCGCTATATCGACGAGCAGGCGCCCTGGACCCTGCGCAAGACCGACCCCGCGCGCATGGGCGCGGTGCTCTACACCGTGGCCGAGGTCGTGCGCCGCCTGGCGATCCTGAGCCAGCCGGTGATGCCCGGTTCCATGGGCCGGATGCTGGATCAGCTTGGCGTGCCCGACGACGCCCGGGATTTTGCGGCGCTTGCGGTCCCGCTCGCCCCGGGCACCACGCTGCCCCAGCCCCAGGGCGTGTTTCCGCGCTATGTCGAGCCGGAGGCGGGCGCGGACCGAGGCCCCGCCGGTCCCGCGCCCGGCCGCTCGACCTCACATTAACTATTGCGAAGCGGAGCCGGGGGTCGTCATATCACTAACAGGATATTAAGACCTATCGGGTAGTTTTCAGGGAACTGGAAAGGCCATGGATCTTTTCCGGACGTTTCAACGGAACCGCGCGGGTGCCGAACCTATGACTCCCGAGGAAACCAAATCGCTGATGTGCGAGCGGCCGCCGCCGCCGCGGTCGGTTCGCGAAACCGGCATCGGGCTGAACAACCTGATCGGCCTGGTGGTCAAGACCATGTACGTGCGTGGTCTCGAGACCTCCTCCCAGCTCGCCGAGGCACTGAAGCTCAATACGGCGATCATCAACGGCCTGATGGAGGAGATCAAGGACCGGGCCCTGATCGAGAACCTGGGCCTGGCCGGCGGCGGCCAGCATTCCGAATTCCGCTTCAATCTGTTGTCCAAGGGACGCGAGTGGGCGATCGAGGCCCTCGGCCTGTCCCAGTACATCGGGCCCGCGCCGGTGGTCCTGGAAGACTACCACCGCCAGATCGACCGCCAGCGCATCAGCCTCGAGGCTATCGATCGCGAGGCCCTGATCGAGGGCCTGCGCGGCCTGGTGGTGCCGGATAAGCTGGTCCGGCGCCTGGGCCCGGCGATCAATTCCGAACGCTCGCTGCTGCTCTACGGCCCGCCGGGCAACGGCAAGACCACTATTGCCGAGGTGATCGGCGGCATCTTCAAGATGATCATCCACGTGCCGTACTGCCTCGACGTGGACGGCAGCATCATCAAGGTGTACGACACCACGCTGCACCGGGCGGTCGACGACGTGTCCCATCCGGAACAGACGCTGGCCAAATCGGCGGGCCTGCGCATCGACGATATCGACCGGCGCTGGGTCGCCTGCGAGCGGCCGGTGATCATCACCGGCGGCGAGTTGACCCTCGAGATGCTCGACCTCAGTTTCAATCCCCACGCGCGCTATTACGAGGCGCCGCTGCACCTCAAGGCAATCGGCGGCACCTTCATCGTCGATGACCTGGGCCGCCAGCTGGTGCGGCCGGAGGACCTGCTCAACCGCTGGATCACGCCGATGGAAAAGCGCGTCGACTACCTGACGCTCAACACCGGCAAGACCTTCTCGATCCCGTTCGACGAACTCCTGGTGTTCTCCACCAACCTGTCGCCCGAGGACATCATGGACCCGGCCTTCCTGCGCCGGATTCCCTATAAGGTGGAGTTGGGCGCGCCCAACATGGAAAGCTACCGCGAGCTGTTCCAGAACCTCTGCGCGCAGTACGATCTCCCCTACGACGACGCCGTGCCGGATTTTGTGGCGCAGGAGCTGCAGGCCACCTTCGACCAGCCGCTGTCCTACTTCCAGCCGAAGTTCGTCGTCGAGCAGTGCATCGCGGCCTGCAAGTACGTTGGCAAGCCGTTGACCATGGACCGCGATCTGCTGTTCGACGCCATGGAGAACCTCTCGGCCAAGAGCGAGACCCAGCGCAGTAGCGGCAACGGCAGCGCCCGCGCTAACGGCGGCGGCAACGCCACCGCCACCACCGCGGCCAAGGGCATAACCGGCGGCGGCTATACGATCTCGAAGTAAGCGGTTATACCAGAGGTCGTTGATACCAATACCAAGAACCGTTGATGCTGGTCGATTCCCACTGCCATCTTGACTACCTGGAACGCGACGGCGACCTGGACGAGGTGGTCGCGCGCGCGCGCCGCGCCGGCGTCGGCGCGATGATCACCATCTGTACCAAGCTCTCCGAGTTCGAACCGGTCCGCGCCATCGCGGACCGCTACGACGAGGTCTACTGCTCGGTCGGGGTGCACCCCCACGAGGCCGCGGACGAGGGCGAGGCAGACGCCCGGCGCCTGGTCGAACTCGCCGAGCACCCCAAGGTCGTGGGCATCGGCGAGACCGGCCTCGACTACTATTACGAACACGCCCCACGCGAGCGCCAGCGGGCCAGCTTCCGCGTCCATCTCCGCGCGGCGCGCGACAGCGGCCTGCCGGTCATCGTGCATTCGCGCGACGCCGATGACGACACCGTCGCGCTGCTGCGCGAGGCGCGTGAGGAGGGGCCTTTTACCGGAGTGATCCACTGCTTCACCGCCGGCCCCGGGCTGGCCCAAGCGGCGCTGGAGCTGGGTCTCTACATTTCGGTCGCGGGCATCGTGACCTTCAAGACGGCCGAGGAGCTGCGCCGCACGCTGGCGCAGGTGCCGCTCGAGCGCCTGCTGGTGGAGACCGACGCGCCCTACCTGGCGCCGGTGCCCAAGCGGGGAAAACGCAACGAACCGGCCTATGTGGTCCACACCGCCGCGGCCCTCGCCGAGCTCAAGGGCGTCCCGCCCGAGGAACTGGTCCGGGCCACCGGCGACAACGTCTTCCGCCTGTTCGCCAAGGCCGCGCGGCCGGCGCGCCCGCAAGTTCCGATATGGCAATCCCCGGCATGAAGATCACCGTTCTCGGTTGCGGCGGCTCCGGCGGCGTCCCCTTCGCCGACGGCACCCCGGGCGGCAACTGGGGCGTCTGCGATCCGGACCATCCGCGCAACCGGCGCCGCCGGGTGTCGATTCTGGTGGAGCAGGGGGGCACCGCCCTGCTCGTCGACGCCTCGCCCGACCTGCGCGCCCAACTGCTCGACAGCGGGACCGGGCCGATCGACGCGATCCTGTTCACCCACGCCCACGCCGATCACTGCCACGGCCTCGACGAGTTGCGCACCATGGCCTATGCGCGCGGCAGCCCGGTCGACGCCTACATGGATCGGCCGACCCGGGAGGCCTTGATCCAGCGCTTCGGCTACGCCTTCACCTCCAGCCACGACCCCGATGGGTTGTATGCGCCGATCTTGAACGACGTTCCGATCGAAGGCCCGTTCGAGGTCGGCGGCGTTCGGGTCGTGCCCTTCGTGCAGCAGCACGGGCGCGGGACCAGTCTGGGCTACCGCTTTGGAGAGATCGCCTATTCGACCGACGTGAGCGCGCTCGACGAGGCGGCCTTTTCGGCCCTGGACGGCGTCAAGCTGTGGATCCTGGACTGCCTGCGGGACCGCCCGCATCCGACCCATTCCCATCTGGCGCGGTCGTTGGAATGGATCGCGCGGGTGGCCCCGGCGCGCGCGGTGCTGACCCACATGAACCATCAGATCGACTACGAGGACCTGAAGCGGCGCTGCCCGCCCGGCGTCGAGCCGGCCTACGACGGCATGGTGTTGGAGGTATGATACCCCCGGACCGGAAGGTCCATGGATCAAGGATCAATCGCCCCGGATGGCGAGCGCCATGCGAACCAGGTGCGACAGGCTCCGCGCCTGCATCTTCTCCATGACCCGGGCGCGATGGACCTCGACGGTCCGGGGGCTGATTTCGAGATGCGCCGCGATCATCTTGTTGGAATCGCCGACCACGAGACGGTCGAGCACCTCGCGTTCGCGCGCCGTCAGCCGCCCCAAGTTGTGCCGGGCGCCGCCGACGAACGCCTCCTTTTCCTGGATGCGCCGGCCGATCTCGAGCGCCTGATGGATGCTTCCGAGCACCAGTTCGCCACTGAACGGCTTTTCGATGAAATCGACCGCGCCGGCCTTGAGCGCCCGGACCGCCTTGGGCACGTCGCCACGCCCGGTCACCACGATCACCGGGATCGCGACCCGGTCGTCCTTCAGCTTCTGCTGGAGTTCGAGCCCGTCCATGCCGGGCATGTGAATGTCGACCACCAGGCAGCCGTCGCCCGACTTCTTGCCGGCGTCCAGGAACGCCGCGGCCGAATTGAAGCCCTCGGCCTGAAGGCCCGCGCCCTCGACCAGGTCCACCATGCTAGCCCGCAGATCGGTGTCGTCGTCGACGATGAAAACCGTGCCTTCGCTCATCCCAAGGACCTCATATTGCGTCATGCACTCGGCTCACCGCCGGCAGAGGGGCGGCGAAGGGCCGGCAGGGCGGCCCGCGCCGGTACACGATCGGCCGAACCGTTCCGGCCGCTGGGCGACCCGTATCACCGGCCCCATGCCGCCGCGGGCGCCATCGCGGCGGACACGCCCGGCCATGCCGCCCATGGGCAGAGAGCGGCCTCGCCAAGATAGATAAAGCCTTGCGTGGCATGCGCAACGGAAAACTGCACCCCGGAGCTCGGATATAATTCCACCGGGCGAAGAACCACCGAAAATTTTCCATAATATAGATTATGCGCGTATTTGTGATTGGGTCGTGTTCATGTCTCAGGGTATCCTCCACAGAAACCTCGCGTGTTTTCAAGGTGTTCGATGAACGTTCTAAACGTGTCTCTCAATTATCGATCGGCTTGTCGAGATTGTCGGCGGGATGGTCAATTTCTGTCCCCCGACGATCAGATTGGCATGGCGCGCGCGGCAGAATCGGTTCGCAGGCAGCGCGCAAATCGATTGGTGGCCCGTGGCCGCGCGAGGCCCGACAATCGGTTTACAACTGTCGGAAGAAATCACAGAGGGTTATTGCCAATTTAGCGACTTTTTTCTCCAAATGGCGTGACCGCCCTAACATTGAAATAGTTAAACCCACACCATACAAATGGTTGTATCGTATTTATTCTTACGTATTCTATCTTACATGGTATGGGAAGGACGCATTGTCTCGGCTGGCGAATGGATCGAATGCAAGCTCGCGGTCGCGCTGGCCGTCGGAGAGAATTTCACTTGGGTCGGCCAGCTCATGATGCGGCCGGAGGAGTGGCGTGATTTCCGCGCGAGAATGGACTTGAGCGAGGTCTCGACGGACCTCTGGGCCAGCGACGTGGCGCGGGCCTCTCCAGCGCCGCGGACCTGAATCCTCCGGACCCGGGCCGCCCGAGTTCAGGTTCGGACACCCATCTCCTCGAGTCGCTTGGCGGCCCATTCGTGGCCGCGCGCGGCCGAGCGGCGGAACCACCGGATGGCCTCGTCCAGGTCTTTCTCCACGCCCCAGCCGTTCTCGTACATCTGGCCCATGTTGTACTCGGCGTAGCTGTCGTATTTCTCGGCCGCGTCGCGGAACCAGCGCAAGGCCTCCGAATAGCTCTGCGGCACGCCCCAACCTTGGCGGTGCATGTAGCCGAGGTCGTTCATGGCGTTGATGTGGCCCTGCTCGGCGGCCCGTTGGTACCAGGTCACCGCTTCGGCGTAGTCCGCCTCGGTGCCCTCGCCCTTTTCGTACATCCAGCCGAGCCGGTTCTGCGCCGGCGCGTGCCCCTGTTCCGCGGCCTTGCGGTAGGCGCGCAGGGCCAAGGTCAGGTTCTTGCGCACGCCCTGGCCGTAGTAATGGCGATCGCCCTTTTCGAAGTTCTCCTCCGCGCCGGCGCCGCCTCGCCCGGCAATCCAGGAAAACAGCCCGCCGGCGCGCCGCTTCTTGGGTTCGGGTTCGGGCTCCGACCCGGCGCCGACCTCCGTGCCGGACTCCGTATCGGACTCCGTATCGGGCGCGGTAGCCGGCGCCAGATTCGGAGGTGGCGCGGCTTCAGCCGGTGTGGCTGCGGCCGGTGTGGCGTTCGTCGGCGCGGGTTTCGGGGCGGGTTTCGGGGCGGGATTCGGGGTGGGCCCGAACAACCGCTTCGATTTGGCCTGGGGCATGGTGGGGGTCGCGATGTCGACCACGGTACCGTCCCCCGCCGGCGGCGTCGCGGTGTGCGGCCCTTCCGCGTCGTCGTCGCGAATCTCCTTAAAGGCCGTGCCGCCGCCCTGGGCCGCGGGTTCCATCCCGGTTTCGCGCCCCTTTTCGGGAGATGTCGCGCCACCGGACGCCGCCGCCGCGCCGTCGGCCTTGTCCGCGGTGGAATCGACTCTCGAAAATGGCGCCGGTTCCGGTTCCGGTGCCGGCTCGAGCTTCGCCTCGGCCTTCGGTTCCGGAGATGGCGCCGCCGCGGATTCGCGGTCCGGCGCCACCGCCGCCGCCGGCTCCTCGGCCGCCGCCTCGTCTCGGCTGCGGCTGACGATCAGGCTGAGCGCTACCGAGCGGGGCTGCGCCTCCTGCGCCTCCGCCTCGATCCCGGTCGCGACCACGGAGACCCGCATGCGCCCCTCTAGGCGCGGGTCGAAGACCGAACCGAAGATGATATTGGCCTCGCTATCGACCTCCTCGCGGATCCGATTGGCCGCCTGATCGACCTCGAACAGCGTCAGGTCCATGCCGCCGGAAATGTTGACCAAGACCCCGCGCGCGCCCTTCATCGAGACGTCGTCGAGCAGCGGATTGGAGATCGCCGCCTCGGCCGCCTCGAGCGCGCGGTTGGCGCCTTCGGCCTCGCCGGTGCCCATGATCGCCTTGCCCATCTCGGCCATGACCGTTTGGATGTCGGCGAAGTCCAGATTGATGAGGCCGGGCATGACCATCAGGTCGGTGACCCCGCGCACGCCCGAGTGCAGCACCTCGTCCGCGATCCGGAAGGCATCGGCGAAGGTGGTCTTCTCGTCGACCACCCGGAACAGGTTCTGGTTCGGGATCACGATCAGGGTGTCGACCTGCTTGCCGAGCTCGATGATGCCGGCCTCGGCCAGGCGCATGCGCCGGATGCCCTCGAAGTGGAACGGCTTGGTCACCACGCCGACGGTCAGGATTCCGGCCTCGCGCGCGGCCTGGGCGATCACCGGAGAGCCGCCGGTGCCGGTGCCGCCGCCCATGCCGGCGGTGATGAACAGCATATGCGCGCCCTCGAGGGCGCCGAGCACCTCGTCGAGCGCCTCCTCCGTCGCGGCGCGCCCGACGTCGGGCCGGGACCCCGCCCCCAGGCCCCGGGTCACGCCCCGGCCGAGCTGCACCCGGTGCTCGCATTGCGACTGTTCCAGCGCCTGGGCGTCGGTGTTGGCGACCAGAAAATCGACGCCGTCGAGCTTGGCGCGAATCATGTTGTCGACCGCGTTGCCGCCAGCGCCGCCGAGCCCGATCACCATGAGGCGCGGGCCCGACGGCCCGTCGATCGAGGTCGTTGCGGAACCTTCCGTCATGGTCTCCCAAATTCCGGGAACCTCGGCCCCCGTCATCCATATTTCCGAGATACCTCAAAGACTAGAGGGGATGATACCGCGCCGCAACAGTTACCGCCAAGGAGGCCCGGCTGCCCCTTGGCCGGTCCGGTCACGGCCTCTATGCTGCTTGCGCGCCATGTCCCATGATCGGTCGATCCCCACCCCTGCCCCCCCTGGCGCCGCCATGCTGCGCCTGATCGAGGTCATGGCCCGGCTGCGCGACCCGGACACCGGCTGCCCCTGGGACCTCGAGCAGAGCTTCGAGACCATCGCGCCCTACACCATCGAGGAGGCCTACGAGGTCGCCGATGCGATCGCACGGGGCGACAAGAAGGCACTGCGGGACGAACTCGGCGACCTGCTGCTCCAGGTGGTCTACCACGCGCGCATGGCCGAGGAGGACGGCGACTTCGACTTCGCCGCCGTGGCGGCCGCGATCTCCGACAAGATGGTGCGCCGCCACCCCCACGTGTTCGGCGCCGAGGACGTCGACTCGGTGGCGGCCCAGACCCGGGCCTGGGAGGACCACAAGGCGGCCGAGCGCCAGGCCCAGGCGGCGGAGAGTGGCCGGGCCAGCGTGCTCGACGGCATCGCCCTGGGCCTGCCGGCGCTGACCCGTGCGGTCAAGCTGCAGCGGCGCGCCGCCCGGGTCGGTTTCGACTGGCCCGAACTGCTGCCGGTCCTTGACAAGATCGAGGAAGAAATAGTTGAACTAAAACAAGAAATCCGCGACGGCTCGCCATCGGACCGGGTGACCGACGAGCTCGGCGACCTGCTGTTCGCCCTGGCCAACCTGGCGCGCCACCTGGACACCGATCCCGAGGCCGCGCTGCGTCACGCCAATGCCAAGTTCACCCGCCGCTTCCAGGCCATCGAGGCGCGCTATGCCGACGCGGGGCGCGAGCTGACCGAGGCCAGCCTCGCCGAGCTCGAGGACGCCTGGCAAGCGGTGAAGGCAGCGGAGCGCTAGCTAATCGATCTGCCCGGCTCCTCTTGTGACCCCCGGCCGCGAACCTCTACTCAGCATTTCCCTTGGGACGTCTTAGGAGAGTCAAAGCACTTGGTCACATTGTAGAAGTAGACCGACCCGAGCAGAAGAAAGCAGAAACCGGTCCATTTATACAGTTGACCGCCTGCGCAGCCCTCCAGCGTACAGAAAAAGAACCATCTCGATTCCTTGATCCAGGTGAAGTCACAGCACCATTTGGTGACGGTTCTGTATTTCTTGCACGGATAGGGAAAGATCCACTTCCAACAAACAGTCCAGTAGCTTTGGGTGAAAGTTCTAGTTTCACACGACATATTCAATCCCCCGCCTACGCATTGTTACCTATGGTAGAACGGAAGAATAATAACACTACTAATCATAATCGCAACTGGCCGCACTCCGACCCTTGCCCCCGCCGAGCGATCCGCCCCTCCCCGGAGGCGCGCCGTTCAGTCGTTGGCCAAGAGGTGCATCAGGCTGGAGGTGTCCCAGCGCTGGCCGCCGCGCGCCTGGACCTGGGCGTAGAACTGGTCGACCAGCGCCGCGACCGGCAGGCGTGCGCCGTGTTTCTTGGCCTCGGCGAGCGAGATCGACATGTCCTTGCGCATCCAGTCGACCGCGAAGCCGAAGTCGAACTTGCCCGCGCACATGGTCTTGGCGCGATTCTCCATCTGCCAGGACTGGGCCGCGCCCTTGGAGATCACGTCGATCACCAGGTCCATGTCGAGACCCGCCTTGGCGCCGAAGTTCATGCCCTCGGACAGGCCCTGAACCAGCCCGGCGATGCAGATCTGGTTGACCATCTTGGTCAACTGGCCCGAGCCCACCGGTCCCATCAGAGTGCAGGCCCGCGCGTAGCAGTCGATGACCGGCTGGGCGCTGTCGAAGGGTGCCTGCTCGCCCCCGCACATCACCGTGAGCACGCCGTTCTCGGCGCCGGCCTGGCCGCCGGAGACCGGTGCGTCGATGAAGCCCACGCCCCGGTCCTTGGCGAGCCCGAAGATCTCGCGCGCCACATCGGCCGAGGCGGTGGTGTGGTCGACGAAGATCTTGCCCGAGCCGAGCCCGGCCAGGATGCCGTCCTCACCCAGCACCACCGAGCGCAGATCGGCGTCGTTGCCGACGCAGGAGAAGGCGATCTCGACGCCCGTGACCGCCTCGCGCGGGCTCGGGGCCGAGGCGCCGCCGTACTCGGCGACCCATTTCTCCGCCTTGGCGGCGGTGCGGTTGTAGACGGTGACGTCGTGGCCCCCGTTCTTGAGGTGTCCGGCCATGGGGTAGCCCATGACCCCGAGGCCGATGAAGGCGACTTTGGTCATTATTCGAGAGGTCCCTCGTGGGTTTCAATTGCCTGGATGGATAAGTTGCGTGAATTGGTAACAAGTCCGGCCCGTCCCTGCAATCGGGCCCCGGCTTCGCGGGCATGCGAACGACCTTCCGCCGCGAGGCGCTGAAACAGCCGGTGCGCCTGTTGGACAAGTACAAGGACTACACGGTCGCCTGATCCCTGGTATAAATCGCGGTGGACTCGGCACCGCAGATTTTCGCCGGACTGGACGCGCCGACCCTGGCCTACGCGCTGGTCGTGGTCTTCGCCGCGGCCGTGGTGCGCGGCTACAGCGGCTTCGGCGCCTCGGCGCTGATCGTGACCAGCCTGACGCTCGTCTTGCCGCCGGCCGAGGTCGTGCCGATCTCGCTGCTGCTCGAAATCGCCGCCAGCCTCGGCCTGCTCGCCCAGGTCTGGAAGGACGTGCCCTGGCGCACCATGGCATGGCTGCTGACCGGGGCGGCGCTCGGCATGCCGGCCGGCTTCGCGCTGCTGGCGGCGTTGCCGGCCGATGTCATGCGCGTGGTGATCTCGCTCTTGGTGCTGCTCGCCTGCGCGCTCATTTGGCGCGGCGCGCAAGCCGGCTCCCGACCGGGCGGGCCGACAATTTTAGGCACCGGCGTGGCCTCGGGCATCGCCAACGGCGCCGCCGCGGTCGGCGGCCTGCCGGTGGTCCTGTTCTTCCTCTATAGCGCCGCCGCGATCGCGACCTCGCGGGCGACGCTGATCGTCTACCTGATGATCGCCGATATCTACGGCACCGGCGTGGCCTGGATCAACGGCCTGGTCACCCAAGAGGTGCTGCTGCGCACGGCGCTGTTCTGTATCCCGCTGTTCCTCGGCGTCTGGCTCGGCAACCGGCACTTCCTCAAGACCTCGCCACGGTCGTTCCGCCGCTTCACCCTGATCCTGCTGATCTTCCTCGCCACCGCCGGCCTGTTGCGGGCGGCCTTGGGGTAGCCGCGGCGATCCTGGTCCCGAACGCCGGAGGGGGTCGTTACCACCCCGATATCCAAGTGCGCGATCGGGTCGATTGGATCGGGTGGGTCCATGGGCGCGGGGTCGCTCCCCGGCCCCGCGGCTCAGCCGACCCAGAAGGCTTTTTCCAGGTCGTCGAAATCCGACGGCGCGCCCTCGAACTTGTTGCGGCCGAGTTCGAGCACGTAGACGTAGTCGGAAATCTTGAGGGCCTGACGAATCTCCTGGTCGACGATCAGGATGGTCAGGTTGTCCCGCGAGGTCAGCACGGTCAGCATCTCGTAGACTTCCTCGGCCAGCATCTTGGACAGGCCCGCCGTGGGTTCGTCGATCAGCAGCATCTTGGGATCGGCCATCAGGGTGCGGCTGATCTCGACCATGCGTTGCTGGCCGCCGGAGAGCTCGCCGGTGATCTGCTTGCGCTTGTCGCGCAGCGCCGGGAAGCGCTCGTAGTTGGCCTCCATCTTTTCGCGGACCAGCTTCTTGTTGCGCCGGAAGGTCCAGCCGCCGAGCTGCAGGTTCTCCTCGACGGACATGTCCTTGAACACGCCCGGCTGCTGCGGGATGTAGGCCAGGCCCTTGAGAATCCTCTCGTAGGTCGGGACCTCGAGGATGCTTTCGCCATCGAGCAGGATCTCGCCCGCGTTGGGGCGCAGGAAACCGAACATCGCCTTGAGCGCGGTCGACTTGCCGACCCCGTTGGCCCCCAGGATCGCGGTGATCTGGTTCTCGCGGGCCTTGATATTGAGGCCCTGAATGATGTTCAGGTCCTTGTAGTAGCCAACGTCAAGATCGCTGATCTCGAGAATGACCCGGGCTTCCGAAGTCGCTTCGGTCATGGCTGGGCCCGGCCCCCTTTCCCGGCGCCGGTGTCTTCTTCCTCGACTCCCAGATAGGCCTCGATCACGGCGGGGTCGCGCTTGACGTCGTCGGGCACGCCGTCGGCGATCAAATCGCCGTAGTTGAGCACCAGCAGGCGCCGGCACAGGGTGAAGATCGAGTCCATCTGGTGGCTGATCAGGATGATCGCCGTGCCGGCGTCGTTGACCCGCTCTATGTAGCTGTAGATGACTTTCATGAGCTGCGGGTGCACGCCGGCGAAGGGCTCGTCGAGGATGATCACCTCCGGGTCGAGCATCAGCAGGCGGCCGAGCTCGAGCAGCTTCTGCTGGCCGCCGGACAGCGCCCGGGCATATTCGTTGCGCAGGTGCGCCATGGTCAGGAACTCGAGCACCTCCATGGCCTTCTCTTCGATCTCGGCCCGGCTGTTGCCGCGGTTGAGCGCCAGCGCCGGCACGAAGAGGTTATCGAGCACGGACATGCGCCGGAACGAACGGGTCACCTGGAAGGTCCGGCCCAGGCCCGCGCGCGCCACCTGGTAGGGCTGGAGCTGGTCGATGCGCTGGCCGTTCAGATAGACCGTGCCGCTGTTGGGCTTGATCGCGCCGTCCAGGATGTTGGTCACGGTCGTCTTGCCGGCGCCGTTGGGCCCGATCAGGCCGATCAGCTCCGGCCCGTTGATCTCGAAGTTGACGTCCTTGAGAACGTGGAGCCCGCCGAAGCGCTTGTTCAGGTTCGTGACCACCAGATTGGTCATGAAGCGCCCCCCGCCTGGTCCGCGGCCACCTTGCGCTGGGCCACCGTCTCGGCGGCGACATGGCCGCGCGTGAAATGGTCGATCAAAGGCGCGATCAGCCCGTTGCGGAAGAACCGCAGAGTTACCATCAGCAACACGCCAAAGACCACCAGACGCCAGATCGTCATATCGAGCGTGAAGGGGCCGATCTCGAAGGAGTTGCGCAGCAGCTCCAGCGCGAAGTTGATGAGGATCGCGCCGATCGCCGCGGCGATCACGTTCTCGACTCCGCCGATCACCGCCATGGCGACCACCAGGCTCATCTGCAGGATCATCAGATTGTTGGGCGTGATGATACGGATGTAATGGGCCATCACCGCGCCGGCCGCCGCCGCCATCATCGAGGTGATGACGAACACCAGGATCTTGTAGCGCGTGGTGTTGACGCCGAGCGCCGCCGCCGCGTCCTGGTCCTCGCGCAACGCGCGCACGAACAGGCCGAACTTGGATTTGGTCAGCCAGAACATGATGGCGAGGCAGGTCAGAAGCAGGAACAGCATCACGAAATAGGGCGGCAGCTTGTCGGTCTTATCGAAATGGCGGCCGAACAGGGTGATGCCGCTGTCGAACAGATAGGGCAACTCGATGCCCGCCTGGCCACGGGTAATCGCGATCTCCGCGCTGATCGTGGCGCGCAGAATTTCCGAAAATCCCAGGGTGAACAAGGCCAGATAAGCGGCCCGCAAGGGCAGCACCAAAAGCCCGATCAGCAGGCCGAATACGCCGCCCATGATGGTGCCCAGCGCGATGCCGAGCCAGACCGGCATGGGGGTGATCTGGACACTGCCGTCCCACACCGCGAGCGCCTTGCGCAGGCAGTCCTGGGTCAGGGTCGACGAGGTGACGCCGATCGCATCGACGATGACCAGATATTGGTCGCCGATGAGAAATTCGGTGCAAAATCCGGTCGGCACCGGCGACAGATAGAAATAATGGCTGAACAACGCCGCGGTATAGGCCCCGACACCCGTAAACCCCATGTGACCGAACGAAAACTGTCCGGCGTAACCCGACAGCATCGACCAGCTCGAGGCCAGGATCGCGTAGTAAAAACACGCGATGAGGGTGTGCATGATGTAGGGATAGTCGTTCGCGCTGTAGACGAACGGAAAGATCGCGAAGAACAGGACCAGGAACAGCCCCGCCGCTTGCGGTATGCGCGACCTGGTCAAAATTTACCGTGCGCGCCGGTGGCGAAGCGGCGGCCGAACAGCCCGGTCGGTCGCAGCAATAGCGTGAGCGTGAGGATGATCATGCCGTAGGCGGGGATATAGGAGGCCGCCTTCTGGGGGTCCGGCAGGCAGCCGGTGCCCGCCGCCTCGAACAGCCCGACGATGACCCCGCCGACGAAGGCGCCGGGGATCGAGCCCAAGCCGCCGAGGACCAGGATCACGAACGACCGCATGGCCGGTATGGCGCCGACCTGGGGCAGCCAGGAGAACGCCTGCACCAGCATGGCGCCGGCGAGGGCCGCGATCATGCCGCCGAGCGCGAAGGCCAGCATGTTCATGCGGTCGGGGTTGATGCCGGCGATGGCCGCCGCCTCGCGGTCCTGGCTGACCGCGCGCAGCGCCTTGCCGGTCCAGGTGCGGTGCAGGAAGAACATCAGCGCGCCGAACACGATGATGCACATCACCGCCGCCGTGAAGCGGGGGTTGGAAATCGATATGGTCTCGAACAGCTCCATATTCCCGCGGCTGGTCTTGATCAGCCAGGGATCGGCGCTCGACGGCAGACGGATGCGGGGGAAATCGAAGTACCGGCTCGCCTTCAACGGGTTGGCGCCGGCCGTGGCCTGGACGAAATACTGTATCGTGAAGGCTAGGCCGAAGGTCACCAGGATGCCGTATTCGACCGGCCGGTCGACCTTGCCCTCGTACATCGGCGTCAGGAACATCCGCTCGAAAGCCGCGCCGATGGCGAAGGCGGCGAGGCAGGCGAGCGAGATGGCAAGGATCGGGTTGATGCCGGGAAGCCAAACCTTGGTCAGGAAATAGGTGATCATGCCGCCGATCATGTAGAACTCGCCGTGGGCGAAGCTGACCACGCCGAGGATCGAGAAGATCAGCGTCAGCCCCAGCGCCATGAAGCCGTAGATGATGCCGATGATCAGCCCGTTGACGATCTGCGAGGCGACGAAAGAGCCGTTGGCGACGCAGAAGTTCTCCGGGTCGGCGAAACCGAAGGCGATCATCAGCACGCCGACCGACGCCAGCGCCGGCATCACCATCAAGCGGGTGGTGAGTTCGGGCGTGTTCAGGCACAGCGGCACCAGGCCGATAGGACCCGTCGAGGCGCCCAGCATGGCGCCGACGAAAGGCGCGTTCGAGGTATCCAGGTCCCGGCGCAGATAGAAGTAGCGGGTGGCGATGCTCCCGGTCACCGCCCAGAAGATCATCCAGCCGAACACTCCCCAGAAGATATGCGGAAACTCCACGCTCTACCCCGCCCGCGTCCCGGTCATGGAAAAGATGTGATTTTCACGAGGTCCGCCGGCGGCCTCCGCGAAACGCGGAGGCCGCCGGCGGGGTCTCATGGGTCGGAAATCCGTTTACCGGCCGCCTACTGGTTGACGTAGATGGGCTCGCCGGTCTTGTAGGCATCCGGCCAGACGATCGGGGCGTCGACCGAACTCTGCCCCTCTTCCTGATACTGGATCATCGTCAACGCCACATCGGGCCACTGGTGCCACCACTCGTCGCCCTTGCCGTCCACGCTCGGGTCCTTCTTGGTCCCGTAGGGGAAGTAGATGCGCCCCAGGGTGCCTTCGTGACTGATCCCCTCCAGCGCCGCGACGATGGCGTCGCCGTCGGTGGTGCCGGCCTCGTTGATGGCCTGGGCGAGAATCGCGATCGAGTCATAGGCTTCCATCGAATAGCTCTCGATGACGCCCCGATTGGTCACGGCCTTATAGGCTTCGTTCAAAGCCAGCGCCTTCTCGCTCCACAGGTTCGCCGGCGTGCCGATCCGCTGCACGAAGGCGAAGTTGCCGTCGGGAACGTTTTCCCAATAGGCCTTGCTTTCGAGCGCCACCTGACCGGCCTGGAAGGGAATGTCCTGCGGCCCCATGCCGGCGTCGGCGGCCTGCTGGGCGAAGTTGTAGCCCGCTTCGCCGGTGGCGAGCACGATGATGTAGTCCGGCTTTTCGGCCTTCATGCGCTCGACGATGCCGGCGTAATCCTGGGTGCCGATATCGACGCTGAAGGTCACCGCCTCGACGCCGCCACTCGCCAGGCCCTTGCTGGTCTCTTGGGCGGCGGGAATGCCGTAGTCGGTGTTCTCGGTCAGGATCGCGACCTTCTTGATGTTGGGAACCAGCAGCGCCGCCTGCCACAGGGTGGAAGACGCCCAGGAACTCAAGGGCGCGATGCGGAAGATGAACTTCTGCTTGTCGCCGGTGATGGTGTCGTTCCAGGTCTCGGCGAAGACCACCGGGATCTTGCGGTTGTTGGCGACGTCCTTCGAGGCCACGCCGACCGAGCTATGATAAGCACCGCCGACCGCGACCACGCCGTCCTGGGTGATCAGCTTCTCCATCATGGCCGACGCCTTTTCCGGCAGGCCCTCGGTATCGGCGATGATCACCTTGAGGTCGCAGCCAAGGATACCGCCGGCGGCGTTGATGTCTTTCTCGGCAATCAGCATCGCCGCGCGCATGCCCTCGCCGGCGCCGACCGCGCCGGGCGCCGACAGCGGCGTCAGACCGCCGATCTTGATCGGGCAACTCTGGGCTTCCGCCGCGCCGCTATACGCCGCCAGGGCCAGGATGGCGGTGGCGGCCAACAAACCAAATCTCTTCATCGGACTCTCCCTGCTATGTGCCTCCTTGAGGCAGATTCTGATTATCGTGCCGAAATCACAGGGCGCTACGGTGCCAGAACCGGCGATTTCCTTCAAGGTCTTTGATCCAGCGGGAAAACACGCCTCGCGGGCCGAAAACCTTGGAAAACCGTCTCCATGGGTCAATATCAGGGACCTTTGGTATAACATCCCGGTCCGGCCGCTTCCGGCCGACAACGGCCCGGCCCCCCGCCGCACCCTTCCGATCGATCCGCGAGGCTGACATCCATGACCAAGATCCGCATTCAGTTCACCCGTTTCTCCGCCTTCTACAGCCCGCTGATCTCGACCTTCACCGGCGGCTTCCTGCAGGCCGAGGGCCTGGAGCCCGAGCATTCGATCGCGGCGCCCGGCGTAACCGCGATCGCGGCCTTGCAAAACGGCACCGCCGAGGTGGTGCAGTCGGCGCCCTCGCAGGGGATCGCGGCGCTCGAGCGCGGCGAGACCCCGCCGGCCCTGCACTTCGCGCAGGTCAACGAGATGGACGGGTTTTTCCTCACCGGGCGCGGGCCGGACCCGGACTTCTCCTGGGACTCACTCGCCGGCAGACAAGTCCTGGTCGACCACGGCGTCCAGCCGCTGGCCATGTTCCGCTACGCCTGCCACAAGGCGGGGGTCGACTATGGCGCGATCGAGGCGGTCGACGCGGGCAGCGCCGCCGAGATGGACGCGGCGTTCCGCAATGGGTCCGGCGACTACATCCACCAGCAGGGCCCGGCGCCGCAGCAGTTGGAGCACGACCGCGTCGGCCAGGTGGTCGCCCGCGTCGGCGACCCGATCGGCCCCTGCGCCTTCTCCAGCCTGGCGGCGACGCGGGAATGGCTGGCGACCGAGGAGGCCAAGGCCTTCATGCGCGCCTACCGCAAGACCCGGGCCTACATCGGCGCCACCCCGGCCGCCGAGATCGCCCATGCCGAGCGGGCCCTGTTCCCGGAGATCGACATCGACGTCCTCACCGACACCATCGCCGCCTACCAGGCCCTGGGCTGTTGGAGCCCGCATGTCGAGATCACGCGCCAAGCCTATGAGGCGACCCTCGACGTGTTCGAGCACGCCGGCCGCATCACCCAGCGCCACGCCTATGAGGACGCCATCGCCCCGCCACCGGAGGGCTGATCCTTTGATCCTTGGTTTTACTGCCCCTGGAGCACGCCGCGGATCTTGGTGAACATCTCGTCGATGTGGCGGTCCTCGAGAATCAGCGGCGGCGAGAGCAGCACGCTGTCGCCGGTGATCTTGGTCATCACCCCGGCGTCGTAGAGCTGCTGCAGGACCGCGTAGCCGCGCACCCCCGGCCGCTCCACCGGCGCCATGTCGAGGGTGCCGAGCAGGCCGTAGCCGCGGATGTCGGTGACCACCGGGATGTCCCGGAGCGCGAACAGCGCGTCCAGGAACTTGGGCGCCATCTCTGCGGCGCGCTCGACCAGGCCTTCCCGCTCGAAGATATCGCGGGTCGCAAGTCCCGCCGCCGCCGCCACCGGGCAGCCCGAATAGGTGTAGCCGTGGAACAGCTCGATCGCCTGTTCCGGCGCGGCGCCGGTGATGGTCTCGTGGATATTTTCGCTGCAGGCGACCGCGCCCATGGGCACGACGCCGTTGGTCAGCGCCTTGGCCATGGTGATCATGTCGGGCACCACGCCGAAGGAATCCGAGGCGAACTGCTTGCCGGTGCGCCCGAAACCGCAGATCACCTCGTCGAAGATCAGCACGATATCGTGCTGGGTGCAGATTTCGCGCAGGCGTTCCAGGTAGCCCTTGGGCGGCACCAGCGAGCCGACCGAGCCGGCGATCGGCTCGACGATGCAGGCGGCGATGGTGTCGGCGCCGTGGAGCTCGACGAAGCGCTGCAGATCCTCGGCCAACTCCGCCCCGGTCTCCGGCTGGCCGCGCACGAACTGGTGCTCGGGCAGGCGGGTGTGGCGCAGGTGCAGGGCGCCGGGCAGCCCGGGGCCGAACACGCGCTTGTTGTTGACCAGCCCGGCCACGGTCAGGCCGCCGAAGTTGACGCCGTGGTAGGCGAGCTCGCGCCCGACCAGGCGCGTGCGCTGCCCCTCGCCCTTGGCCCGATGATAGGCGAGTGAGATTTTCAACGCCGAATCAACGGCCTCGGAGCCTGAGTTCCCATAGAAGATGTGATTGAGATCGCCCGGCGTCAGCGCCGCCAGGCGGCGCGACAGCTCGAACGACAGCGGATGGCCGTACTGGAACGGCGGGCAGTAGTCGAGCTCGGTCAGCGCCTTGTGCGCCGCCTCGGCGATCTCCTTGCGCCCATGGCCGGCGGCCACGCAGAACAGCCCGGCCGAGGCGTCGAGCACCTGGTCGCCCCGATGGGTGGTGTAATACATGCCCTGGGCGCCGGTAATCAGCCGCGGATTGGCCTTGAAGTCGCGGTTGGCCGTGAACGGCATCCAGTACTCTTCGAGCGAGTTTGGCATTTTGGTGATTTCGGTCATGGCCCGGTTCCACCCCATCGAGTGTGTTGTCGAATCCTGGCCCGGAGCTTAGTCCCTGGAGCCGAGGCGCGGCTAGGGCCAATTCGCCGGATTATGTGAGGCCACGACCTGGGCCCTACCAGTAGCTGAGCGCGTCCCGGAACAGGCCGCTCAGTTCGTCCCGGCCGATGGCACAGGGCGCGTTGTCGAGCAGACGGCGCTGGGGAGCGGCGCCCGCGGTCAGCGCCGGGATGTCGCCTTCGCCGTAGCCGACGCCGGCAATGCCATTCGGCATGGCGGTCGCGCGCATCAGCTCGATCAGCCGGCCCGAGAGCACCTCGGCGGCGTCCCCGGGCCCCGCCCCGCGGGTCTCGGCGCCGAGCCAGCCGGCCGCGGCCAGGTGGCGCTCCGGACAGGCGGCGGCGGTGAAGCGGAACACCGCCGGCGCGTTGACCATCACCGACATGCCGTGGGGCACGATCGGGCCGTCGTTCGGATAGCCCTCCGGATGAAAGTCCCGGACCAGCCCGGCGACCGCGTAGGCCATGCCGTGGGGCGCGTGGACGCCGGCGTTGCCGAAGGCGATGCCGGCCAGCGTCGCGGCCCACATCAGCTGGCCGCGCGCCTCCCGGTCGCCCGCGTCCCCCACCGCCCGCACCAGGTACCGGCCGAGCAGCCGAAGCGCCTCCTTGCAGCCCATGTCGCTCCAGGGATTGGCGCCCTGGCTCATCGGCCGCAGGCTCGGCCGCGCGGCCGGCGCGCGCTTTGTGTGGGCGATCGCGGTATAGGACTCGAGCGCGTGGCTGAGCACGTCGAAGCCGCAAGCCGCGACCACGTTGGTCGGCAGGGTCGCGGTGCAGTCCGGATCGACCAGCGCGAGGGTCGGGCGCAGGTGGCGCGAGACGATGCCGGTCTTGGCCTTCAGGGACAGCAGATCGAAGATCGCGATTCCGGTGCACTCGCTGCCGGTGCCCGCGGTGGTCGGGCAGGCGATGTGGGGCTTGAGCGGCCCCGGCACCGGCTGGCCGCCGCCGATCGGCGCGTTCACGTAGGTCAGGAACTCGGCCGGATAGCTGGCGTAGAGGTTGGCCGCCTTGCAGGTGTCGAGGACCGAGCCGCCGCCGAGCGAGACGTAGCCTTCCGCGCCGCACTCCCGGGCAAAATCGGCGGCCGCCAGGAACGACTGGTCGGTCGGCTCGACCCGGACCTCGTCGTAGAGCACGACATCGAGCCCGGCGCCCTCCAGGGACTCGCGCAGGGTGGCCAGATGCTCGAGCCCGGCCACGACCTTGTCGGTCATCAGCGCGACCCGTTTGATGCCCCGCGCACGCACATGGTCGCCGGCCTCGGCCAAGACCCCGGGGCCGAAGACGATCGCGGAGACATCGACCGA